>NZ_JBIUWB010000004.1:0-477201 GCF_044743255.1 Glutamicibacter sp. NPDC087673 | reverse complement strand
ACAAACTTGGCACACTATTGAGTTCTCAAACAACAAACACTCTCGACACCACAACCATCAAGACTTCGATGACTGCTTCGCTCCGGAGCAACTTTACAAGCTTACCACCAAGTTGACTGTTGTCAACTCGACGTTTCAGTCTTGTTCACCCCGCCGTTTCCGTTTCGCCCTTTCAGGCTGTCCGGATCAGCGGCGCGAGATAAAACTCTACACGGGTTCAGCCACGACGCAAAATCGGCCTACGGGTCGAATTTCAGCCACTAATCCTACCTTGACTAGGGATTATCATAATTAGGTACAACAAAACCGCCGGAAAAGTGTCTTGGTTCACAAGCTTTTCCGGCGGTTTCGTGTAGTGCGGTAGTTACTGGGCCCTACTTGGCCAGTTCAGCCACTGCCATGTTCTTCTTGCCGCGGCGCACGATCGCGTAGCGGCCATGCAGGAAGTCCGCCTCGGCCAGTTCAGTTTCGATGCCGCCAACCTTGCCGTTATTGACGTAGGCGCCACCTTCAGTGACCGTACGGCGTGCTTCGGACAATGACTTGCTCAGGCCCGAGGCAACCAGGACATTCAAAATGCCCAGATCGTTCGCAGCAACCTTCGCCGAAGGCAGCTCCGCGATAACCGATTCCAAGGTAGGAAGATCAATCGCGCCCAGATCGCCATTGCCGAAGACCGCAGCCGAAGCGGCGATCACCTGCTCGGTAGCCTGCACACCGTGAACCAGGGAAGTGACTTCCCAGGCCAAGGTGCGCTGGGCGACGCGCTTGAACGGGCGCTCTGCAACTTCGGTTGCCAGTTCCGCGATCTGCTCGCGGGTCAGGAAGGTGAATACCTTCAAGCGGTCGATCACATCCGCGTCGGAGGTGTTCAGCCAGAACTGGTAGAAGGTGTACGGGCTGCACATTTCGGCATCCAGCCAGATGGCGTTGCCCTCGGACTTGCCGAACTTGGTGCCGTCGGAGTTGGTGATCAGCGGGGTGCCGTAGGCGTGCACCGAGTTGCCCTGGACCTTGCGGATCAGGTCGGTGCCGCTGGTCAGGTTGCCCCACTGGTCCGAGCCGCCGGTCTGCAGGGTGCAGCCGTACTGGCGGTTCAGCTCCAGGAAGTCGTAGCCCTGCAGCACCTGGTAGGAGAACTCGGTGTAGCTGATGCCCTCGTCGGAGTTCAGTCGCGCGGCGACGATCTCCTTCTTGATCATCGTGCCCACACGGAAGTACTTGCCCACATCGCGCAAGAAGTCCAAGGCCGACAGCTGCTGCGTCCAGTCCAGGTTGTTGACCAGCTGCACCGCGTTCTCGCCCTCATCGGAGAGGAAGCGGGAAACCTGCGCCTGGAGCTTGGCGACCCACTCGGTCACCGTCTCCCTGGTGTTCAAGGTGCGCTCCGCAGTTTGGCGCGGGTCGCCGATCAGGCCGGTGGAACCGCCAACCAGGGCCAGCGGCTTGTGGCCGGCCAGCTGCAGGCGGCGCATATTCAGCAACTGCACCAGGTTGCCCAGATGCAGGGACGGCGCAGTCGGATCGAACCCGCAATAGTAGGTCACAGACTCTTCGGACAGGGCTCGTTCCAGCTCGGTTTCGTCGGTGGACACGTGCACCAGGCCGCGCCACTTGAGTTCCTGCCAGACGTTCTCGAAAGATGCGTCGTTGCTCTGTCCCGCAATCACGGGATTCTGCTTCGTATCAGACATGCTCACTGTGACCATTTTCTGTCTTCGTTCTGCCCCGAGTGCCCGCGTTGCTGCTTGCGTGCACCTGTGATCGCACCGGGAGTTGGGGTTGCCTTCCCGGCGCATGGGTTTAAGGTTATCGCTTGGTGGCAGGCTCGTGCCACTTCCCCGGCCCGCCCCTTGGTCACATAGCCGACCCCGCGGTGCGCTGCTAGCTTTCCAGGCCTTCAGGCAGTTCGCGGGTGTGGACCACGCGCAGGCGCTGGGTGGTACGGGTCATCGCCACATACAAATCGCCCACGCCGCCGTCCACCTCGTCGACCAGCTCGGCCGGTTCCAGGATCAGCACGCCGTCGAATTCCAGGCCCTTGGACTCGCGCGCGGTGATCACCACGATGTCCTGGCTCAATCCGCCCGAACCGGCGCCAACGCGGTCGCCATGCACGTCCTGGACCGCCGCGCGGATGCGGGCCAGATCCTGCTGAGGCACGATGATCGCCTGCAGTCCCCCGGCCGAGTACTCCAGCTCCTCGCCCAGCGCGGCCAGGACCGCATCCTGGACTTCGGCCTCGGTGGTTTTGGTCAGCACCGGTGGCCAGTCGCCTTCGCGGACCGCCTGCGGGGTGGTGATCCGCAGGCCGGCGGCCTGGGCCACGCGCACCGCCGCGTCGGCGATCTGCGCCGGGGTGCGGTAGTTGACGGTCAGCTCTTCGAGCTCGAAGCGCTCACCGAAGAACGGCTCCAGGGCCTGGGACCAGCTGCTGGCGCCCGAGGCGGCCGAGGTCTGGGCGATGTCGCCCACGATGGTGAAGGACTTCATCGGGCAGCGGCGAACCAGCAGGCGCCACTGCATCGGCGAAAGCTCCTGCGCCTCGTCGACCACGATGTGCCCGTAGGCCCAGGTGCGATCGGCGACGGCGCGTTCGGCGGCCGTGAGCCGGGCCGCAGTTTCCTGGTTCACTCCGGCCACCTGCTCCGCGGTGACCACACCGTCGATGCCGGCGTTTTCCAGCATGGTGTGCATATTGCGCAGCGCGGCCTTGGCATTTTCCACGTCGGCCTCGTACTGGGCGGTGTGCGTGCCGGCCAGCGGGTCGGCGAACTCGCCGAGCAGCCCGGATGCCTCATCGAGCAGCGGCACATCGGCCTCGGTGAACGGCGAGCCGGCCCGGCGGTACAGGGCGTCGCGGTCCGCTTCCTTCAGGTGCGGGGCCGCGGCGGCCAAAAGGTGCGGGGTGGCGAAGAGCTCGGCCACCAGCTGCTGCGGGGTCATCGGCATCCAGCACAGGTTCAGCGCCACGCGCACATCGTGCGATTCGCGCACTTCCTGGGGCAGGTAGGAACGGTCGGTGGTCGAGGACTGCCCGGCCGATTCCTCCAGCTTGCGGCGCAGCTGCTCGGCCAGGTCGCTCACCAGCACCTTGACGAAGGTTTCGCGCGCCTCGTTGTAGGGCTTGTGGGTGTGGCGGGCGCGTTCGCGCGCGTTCTTGACCATCTTCGGGGTCAGGGTCAGTCGGGTTCCCTCCACGACCAGGGTGCGGGTTTCCGGAATCAGCCGCTGGCGGTTGCGCACCGCAGTGGCGATCACCCTGGCCATGGACAGCTGGCCCTTGAGCCGGGCGACGGTGCGGTTGGTTTCCGGCACGGCGTGGATGCCGTGGTAGAGCTCGCCCACCGAGGACATGACCACGCCGGTCTCGCCCAGCGAGGGCAGTACGCGCTCGATGTAGCGCATGAAGGAAGTGGACGGGCCGACGATCAGCACCCCGGCGTTCTTCAGCCGTTCGCGGTACTCGTAGAGCAGGAACGCCGCGCGGTGCAGGGCGACGGCGGTCTTGCCGGTGCCCGGACCGCCCTGGACCACCACGGCGCCGGGCAGCTGCGCGCGGATGATCGCATCCTGCTCGGCCTGGATGGTGCCGACGATATCGCCCATGCGGCCGGTGCGCTTCTCGCGCAAAGCGGCCATCAGCGCGCCCTCGCCGTGGTGGGTGTGCCCCTCATCCAGCCAGGTCTCGTCGAGCACGTCGTCCTCGATGCCGGCCACGGTCCGGCCCTTGAGCATCAGGTGGCGGCGGCGGCGCACCCCGCGCGGATTCAGCGCGGTCGCCTGGTAGAACGGGGCTGCTTCGCTGGCGCGCCAGTCGATCATCAGCCGGTTCAGGTCCTCGTCGGACAGGCCGATGCGGCCGATGTAGCGGGGAGTGCCGGAGGATGAGCCGTTGCCGGCTTCCTGCCCCTGGCCGTTGGCTGCCATATCCAGGCGGCCGAAGACCAGGCGGTCCTCGACGGCGTCGAGCTGGGCAATCCGGTCCTCGTAGAGGGTGGCGAAAGAGTCGCGTTCGGACATGTTCTGGAAGGTGCCCACCGCCCCCTGGGCCCGGGTGCGCTCGAGCTGCTCCACCTTTTCGGCGCGCAACTCGTCCAGCCGCGCGTACAGGCGGCCCACATAGTCGGATTCAGCTAACAGATCGGCCTCGATCGTATCGGTCAACCCAGTTTCCCCTCGCGCTCAAAATGTGCCCCTGCGCAAAGCACAGGGCCCTACGTAAAACGGTTCCCACGTAAAAACACAGGACAGATAATGATACGCGCCTTTGGCCTGGCGCAGGTAATCGCGCGCACTGGTGCCAAGCGCTGGCCGGGCCCGCTGCCGGGCTGTTCGCCAGCGGCGTGGAAGCGTGGCGGTTTGTTACCTGCCCGCCGCTTCCCGGCTGCCGCTTCGGCACCGCGCTGTCCGGCTCAGGAATGGACGACCTGCAAGGAGAGGACCTTGTGCCCCGGCAGCTTGGCCCGTCCTTCGAGGCCATCGAGTTCCAGCACGACGCCGACGCCGGCGATCCTGGCACCGGTCTGCTCCAGCAGGCGGACCGCTGAACCCACGGTGCCGCCGGTGGCCAGCACATCGTCGAGGATCAGCACGCGGGTGCCCGGGGCGATCTCGTCCTTGTGCACTTCCAGGCAGCTGGTGCCGTATTCCAAGGTGTACTCGTCGCGGTAGACCTCGCGCGGCAGCTTGCCGGCCTTGCGGATGGTCAGCATGCCCTTGCCCGAGGCGTAGGCGGCGGCCGCCGCCAGCACGAAACCGCGGGCTTCGAGGCCCGCGACGATGTCGAACTGCCCCTCGAAGGGGGCGATCAGCTCGTCGACCATGCGGCGCAGGCCGGTCGGGTCGGCGAAGACCGGGGTGAGGTCCTTGAAGGAGATCCCTGGCTGCGGGTAGTCGGGCACGATCTCGCACAGTCGATCCAGCAGGTCGCTAATGCTCTCAGAAGTAGTCACGCCTAGTAATTTTAGTCCCTTCGCGCGCTGCACGACGCACGATCGTGCATAATCATGAGCACATTTTGGGCGGTGTCCATGCGGTACGGCGGTTAACCATCCGAGCTAGCGGTTCATCAAGCGATCGCTGGGCCAGGGCAGCAGCTGCGGGTCCGCGGCCCCGTCGGCGGCCGCGGTAACCTGCACCGGCCCGGCCGCAGGGCGTCCGGCCATCCATGCGGCCAAGTCGAAATCGGTGCCCGAGAGCACCCACGATTTCGCCCCGTCCCCGAGCACGATCCGGGGTTTGCCATGCGGCTGCAGCACCAGGCGGGTTCCTTCCGGAACGCGGGCTTCGAGCGCCCGGAACAGATGCGCGCTGAATGCCGGCGGCCAGCTGGCGGCCGGGCGCAGGAATTCGTCCAGGTCGGTGCCGTGGATCAGCATCTCGCGCCAGGTCGCGTACATCAGGTCCGCGGCCTTGGCGCCCGGGCGGTACCCCACCGGCTGCTCCCACGTGGCTTCGGCACCGGGCAGGGTGGCGCGCAACTGGGCCAGCGCGTCGGCGGCCAGGGCGCGCAGGGACTCCGGGCGCATCAGCGCGGTCATGTTGATCGCCTCGATCCGTCCCTCGGCGCCCCCGTCGTACATCAGCGGCGGCCGCTGGGCTCCGGCGTTCTCGAACTGACGCACGGCGGCCTTCGCGAAGGAGGCCAGATGCGCGATCAACTGGGCGGTGCTCCAGCCCGGCAGCGAACTGGGCTTGCTGTACTGGGTGTCGGGAACCTCGCGCACCTGTACGGAAAGTTCATCCAATGCGGTGGTGACCTGCGCGATGAGTTCGGCGGGGGCCAGGAGTTGAGTCATGAATCACACTTTAGCGCGAACCGGGCGCAAATGCGCAAGGGCTCGAAGCCGTGGTTAAGGCGCAAGCGGCCGCCGGGCAGGATTCTTCCCGCGCGGCGGCCGCTTGGCCCCGCCTGGTGCTACTTGGCCCAGGCCTTGATCTGGTCGAGCTGGCGCTCGAACTCGGCGAGCTGCGCTGCGACCGCGCTCGGGGCGGTGCCGCCCTGGCCGTTGCGGGCGTTCAGCGAACCCTCGGTGGAGAGCACCTCGCGCACCGCCGGGGTCAGGTGCTCGGAGATGCCGGCGTATTCCTCGTCAGTCAGGTCCCACAGTTCCACGCCGCGCGATTCGGCCAGCTGCACCGCAGCGCCGGAGAGCTCGTGGGCATCGCGGAACGGCACGCCCTGGCGGACCAGCCATTCGGCGATGTCGGTCGCCAAGGCGAAGCCCTGCGGGGCCAGATCCGCCATGCGCTCGGTATTGAAGGTCAAGGTGCCCATCATTCCGGCGACCGCCGGCAGCAGGATTTCCAGGGTGTCCGCGGCGTCGAACACCGGTTCCTTGTCTTCCTGCAGGTCGCGGTTGTAGGCCAGCGGCAAGGCCTTGAGGGTAGCCAGCAGGCCGGTCAGGTCGCCGATCAGGCGCCCTGCCTTGCCGCGGGCCAGCTCGGCGATATCGGGGTTCTTCTTCTGCGGCATGATCGAGGAGCCGGTGGAGAAGGAGTCGTGCAGCTTCACGAAGCTGAATTCCTTGGTGGCCCAGAGGATGACCTCCTCCGAGACGCGCGAGAGGTCAACGCCGATCATGGCCGCGATCCAGGAGAATTCGGCGAACACGTCGCGGGCGGCGGTGCCGTCGATCGAGTTGTGCACGGCCGAGTCGAAGCCCAGCTCGGCGGCGACGAAGTTCGGATCCAGGCCCAGGGTCTGGCCGGCCAGCGCACCGGAACCATAGGGCGACACGGCGGCACGCTTGTCCCAGTCGACCAGGCGCTGCACATCGCGCAGCAGCGGCCAGGAGTAGGCCAGCAGCAGGTGCGAGAGCAGGATCGGCTGGGCATGCTGCAGGTGGGTGCGGCCGGGCATCGGCGCATAGGGGTGCGCCTTGGCCTGCTCGACCATGGCGTCAAGGGTGTCGATCACGCCGCGGGCGATGATCCGCGCGTGGTCGCGCAGGAACATCCGGCCCAGGGTGGCGATCTGGTCATTGCGCGACCGGCCGGCGCGCAGCTTGCCGCCCAGGGCGGTGCCGGCGCGCTCCAGCAGGCCGCGTTCCAGCGAGCCGTGGACGTCTTCGTCGGTTGGCGCTGCGACATAGGCCTCGGAGATGACGTCGGCTTCGAGCTGGTCCAGGGCGGCGATCATGTCTGCCAGCTCGGCATCGGTGAGCAGGCCCGCGCGGTTCAGCACCTTGGCATGGGCACGGGATCCGGCAATATCGTAGCTGGCCAGGCGCCAGTCGAAGTGGGTGGACTTGCTCAGCGCTGCCATTGCATCCGCTGGGCCGCCGGAGAAGCGACCGCCCCAGAGCGATCCTTCATTTGTTGACGAGGCCATGGCCCGTTCCTTTCTGCCGGAGAAAATTGACGTTGCACCCTACTCTAGCAAAGCTTTATGCAATGTAACTCATATTTATGCAACAGTGCGGCGATTCATGCATCACATGCTTATCGCTGCGCCCTGCTCTGCGGGGCCTGGCCAGGCTCCGGAACACGCAGGAAACCTTAAGTTTTGCCTCTTCCAGTACTCAGCGCCCGGGCGTATGGTGTGATCATAGAGCCGATACGGAACGTTCTTCGGAGGTACCCAATGGAAATCCAGCTGTACCGGGGTGATATCACCACCCTTCATGTTGATGCCATCGTCAATGCGGCCAATCCTTCGCTGCTCGGTGGAGGCGGCGTCGACGGCGCGATCCATGCAGCTGCTGGTCCCAGCCTGCTGGCCGCCTGCCGGGAAATCCGGGCCAACCGCTACCCCGACGGGATTCCTTCGGGCATTGCCGTCGTCACCAAGGCCGGCAACCTGCATGCCAAGTGGGTCGTCCACACCGCGGCCCCCAACTTGGCGCTGATCAAGCCGAACCCCAAGATCCTCGATGACTGCTTCGTGAACTCCCTGTATGTCGCGGCCCGCCACGAGGCCCACTCGGTCGCGTTCCCGGCGATTGGCGCAGGGGCGTTCGGGTGGGATCCTGAGCAGGTTGCCAGCATCGCGCATGCAGCGATCAGCCGGTGGATCGAGACCAATAAGCATATTTCGCCGATCCACAAGATCATCCTGGTCGCGCATACTGATGAGGTCCAGGCCGCCTTCGAGCGGGCTTTCTCGCTGGATGCCGTGGAGGATATTGCCGCCTGATCGGATCCGAATGGCATCAACGCACGAATTCTGCCGCGCACTCCTAGTCGAGGGCGCGGCAGTTTTGCGAGGTCGGGCAGCTAGGTGCGGGCGAAATAGGTGTTGCGCCGCGGCAGCTGCTGCGGATCCAGATGCTTGGGCAGGATGACATGGGGCAGGCCCTTGATCTTGACCAGTTTCAGGTAGCCGCTGTGGACCATGGTGTGGTGCAGTGCGCAGAGCGGGCAGCAGTCCTGGAGTCGGGTATGGCCGCCCTTGGCCCACGGTTTGAAGTGGTGGAATTCGATCAGTGCCGGGTCTGCCGTGCAGCCTGGGACCAGGCAGCCGCCGTCCCGGTCGCGGGCGGCAAGTTTCATCCAGCGCGGGAAGAGCCGGGCGTCGCGGCCGATATCCATGATCACCCCGTCCGCGTTGTAGATCGGGCTGATCACCTTGGCTTCGCACAGCATGGTGCGCAACTGGGGCGCGGAAATTTTCACGCCGTGCGCGCTGATGCCGGTGAGCGATGCGAGATCCTGGAGATCCTCGAAGCGCGCGTGCACCACGATTTCGGGGGTGATGCGCTTGCCCTGGCTGTCGGGGCCGATATTGCGCAGGATTGCGTTCAGCGCATTGAGCCGGCGTTCGGGCACCGAACAAGTTGCCGGCAAGCCCGGCAGCGGTGTGCCCGGCGGGTTCGGCGGGTCGGGATCTGGCGCGGCATCATCCGCAGGAGCTGGCGGGCCAACGCCCGCCCAGTCCGGAGCAGGTTGGTCGCTGTTCCAGAGGTGCTCCGCGGGTTCTTCCCACCCGGCTTTGCCATCAGGCGCTTGCTGGCCGCCGTCGAATTCCGGGTCGGGGTCGGGCTCCGAGCCGGGGTGTCCGCTGGAAGACGGCTCTGCGGTATCGCCGTGCTCATCGCCGGAAGTGCTGTCGCTGGCGGCGCCTGCGGCCTTGCGGGCGGCGGCGCCGGCCTTGGTGCGCTTGTTGTCGGCCTGCGTGATCAGCGATTCCCAGAGTTCCGCGTCGATCTCCCGGACACGGACGATGAATTCATGGACCCCGTTGACCACCTTGCCGCGGAAGAGGCCCAGCTTCGGGGTCGGAGCCTGGTCGTGCGCGTCCTTGTACTCCTTGATCAAGCCATTGATGCGCTTCTGCCGGATGCGGATCTGGTCTTCCCTCAGGTGCGCGGCGGCATGCTCTTCGAGCAAGGTGCCGTCGGCGGCCTTGGCAGTGGCCGTGGTGGGCAGGCCGTCGAAGGTGGTGTCTTCGGGTTCGAACTTGTCCAGCGCGCGGGCGGTTTTCAGCACCTCGCGGGGATCCGGTCTGCTGTGCAGGCCCGGCAGGGCCCAGCCGGCCGGCGACAGCAAGGCCTCCGTGGACGGATCTGCGACTGGCGTGCCAGGGGCGGGGGTGCCGGCGAAGTGTTCTGCGAGCAGGGTGAAACGCGGGGCGCAGGCAGCGCCGGCGATATCCTTGCGGGCGTGGACCAGATGGGCGTCCTTGACGCGGCGGTCGGCCTCGAAATAATTCACATCCAGCATCTGGGACAGGACGGTGGCCGCATCGAGGTAGAGGGTGCGGCCGGGCGCGAATTGCGCAGGGGCGCTGAAATCGGTGGTGCCCGCGCGCAGGTGGTCGAATTCGGCGAGGTCCAGGGCGTGGGCGGCGCTGGTCTCCACCTGGCTTGCCGCCATCACGACGGTGCGGGAAGCTTGCCGGCTGAAGGCTTCGGCGAAGTGGGCGTGGGCCAGCGCGAGGCGCGGATCGGCGCAGCCCGAGGCCTGGGCGCAGAGGTTCTGGAACAGCAACAGGCACGCAGCTTCGGCGCGCAGCAAGCTGGCGGCGTCCAGCGGGGTGCCGCTGGCCAGCTGCTGCGCGACGGTCCCCAGGCTGGCGGCCAGTGCGGGTCCCGCGGTGCTCGTGGCGCTGGCGCTCTGAAGTGGTTCCATGCCCCGATCATCGGGCGCCATCTCGACCGGCATGGCAAAGCCGCCGCGGGCTGTGGAAAAGTTCGCGGCGGCAAGCGCCCGATCACCTGGCGGCGCCGGTCAGCGCGGTTCGGCCAGCTGCAGGAAGCGGGCGGCCACTTCGGCGCCGCCGTCGGCCGCGCGGGTGGTGACCATGATGGTGTCATCCCCCGCGATGCAGCCCAGGATCGAGGGCATCTGCGAGTGGTCGATGGCCAGGGCCAGCAGGTTCGCCGCGCCCGGCGGGGTGCGCAGCACCACGATATTCCCGGATGCCTCGGCGGTGACCAGCTGCTCGGCGCAGATCTTGGCCAGGCGCGCGTCGAGCACTTCCTGGGTGATCGCGGTCTTCGGGGAACGGTCCCCGCCTTCCTGGCGCACCGCGTAGATCAGCTGCCCGGAGTTGTCGCGGATGCGCACCGCTCCGATTTCCACCAGGTCGCGCGAGAGCGTGGCCTGGGTGACTTCCAGCCCGTCGTCCTTGAGCAGGCCGAGCAGCTCGGCCTGGGACTTGACCGAGTTGTTGCCGAGGAACGCGCGGATGCGGGCCTGGCGGGCGGTTTTGGTGCTTGGCTGGGCGGACATCCTAGAGCTCCACTCGTGGATCTTCGGCCAGGCCGGAGGCGACCATCAGCCAGGCCATCACGGCCTTCTGCGCGTGGACGCGGTTCTCGGCCTCGTCGAACACGACCGACTGCGGGCCGTCGATGACCTCGGCGTCGATCTCGTAGCCGCGGTAGGCCGGCAGGCAATGCAGCACGATCGCGTCGTCCTTGGCCAGTTTCATGGCTTCGGCGGTCACCGAGTAGCCGGTGAACAGCTGCTGGCGTTCGGCCTTCTCGGCTTCCTGGCCCATGGACACCCAGGTGTCGGTGACGACCACGTCGGCGTCGGCCAGCGCGGCGGCGGCATCGGTGGTGATCGTGGCCGATCCCCCGGTCAGCGCGGCGCGCTGCTGCGCGGCCTCGATGATGCGGGCCTCGGGCAGGTAGCCCTCGGGGCCAGCGATGCGCACGTGCATGCCGGCGGTGACCCCGGCCAGCAGGTAGGAGTTGGCCATGTTGTTGGCCGCGTCGCCCAGGTAGGCCATGGTCAGCCCGGCGGTCTTGCCCTTGTGCTCGCGCACGGTGAGCAGGTCGGCGATCAGCTGGCAGGGGTGGTAGTCGTCCGATAGCGCGTTGATCACCGGAACAGAAGAGTTCGCGGCCATTTCCTCCAGGCCGGACTGGGCGAAGGTGCGCCACACGATGGTGGAGACCATGCGCTCGAGCACCTTGGCGGAATCGGCGATGGACTCCTTGTGGCCCAGCTGCGAATCGGCGGAGTTGATGATCAGCGGCGAGCCGCCGAGTTCGGCGATGCCGGCGTGGAAGGACACGCGGGTGCGGGTGGAGGTCTTGTCGAAGAAGACCGCGACGCTCTGCGGGCCGGCGAACGGCTGGTAGCCGTACTTGTCGGCCTTCATCGCCGCGGCCAGGTCCAGCACCTTGGACTGCTCGTCGGGGGTGAAATCCAGGTCGGTCAGGAAGTGGCGGGTTGCGCTCATGGTGTGAGTCCTTTGCTGTCGCAGGGGGTGGTCGCGAAGTTGCTGCCGGCCGCTAGCTGGCGGCGCTGATCAGCTGCGGCAGGGCCGCGATCAGGGTGCCCAGCTGCTCGGTGGTGATCACCAGCGGCGGGGCCAGGCGGATGGTCTTCTCGTCGGTGGCGTTCACGATGAATCCGGCATCCAGCGCCGCGGCGACCAGCTTCGGCGCGTTGGCGGATTCCAGTTCGAAGGCGGTGAGCAGCCCGGCGCCGCGCACGGCGGCAATGCCCTCGACGCCTGCCAGCTGCTCGCGCAGCCAGTCGCCGGTGGCGCGCACATGGGCCAGCAGGTTCTGGGATTCGATGGTGTGGATGACGGCCAGGCCGGCGGCGCAGGCCACCGGGTTGCCGCCGAAGGTGGTGCCGTGGTCGCCCGGGGCCAGCCAGGCGGTGTTCTGCTCGCCGAACACGATCATCGCCCCGATCGGGAAGCCTCCGCCCAGGCCCTTGGCCAGGGTCATCACGTCCGGGATCACCGGGGCCGAGGCGAAGAACGCCCCGGTGCGGCCCATGCCGGTCTGCACCTCGTCGAAGACCAGCAGGGCGCCGGCTTCGCGGGTGATGTCGCGGGCGGCCTGCAGGTACTGCGCGGAGAGCATCTTCACGCCGGCTTCGCCCTGGATCGGCTCGATGAAGACCGCCGCGACGGTTTCGTCCACCGCGTCACGCAGCGCGTCGATGTCCCCGGCCGGGATCCAGCTGACGTTTTCGGGCAGCGGGGCGAAGGGCACGCGGTACTTTTCCTTGTAGGTCAGCGACAGCGCGCCCAGGGTGCGTCCGTGGAAGGAATGCTCCAGGGCGATCACCTTGGTGCGCGGGGCCTGCGGCGTGCCGGCGTTGCGCCGGGTCAGCTTCAGCGCGGCCTCATTGGCTTCGGTGCCGGAGTTGGCGAAAAAGACCTTGGAGCCGGCCGGGGCGGCGGAGATGTCCAGCAGCTTCTCGGCCAGCGCGATCTGGCTGGGGGAAGTGAAGAAGTTCGAGACATGGCCCAGGGTGGACAGCTGGCTGCTGATCACGGAAGCCAGCAGCGGGTGCCCGTGGCCCAGGGTGTTGACCGCGATGCCGCCGAGCAGATCCAGGTACTGGTTGCCATCGGCGTCCCAGACATGGCAGCCGGCCCCGCGCACCAGCACGCGCTGCGGGGTGCCGAAGACGCCGAGCAGGGAGCTGGAGTAGCGTTCGGCCAGGGCGGCCGAGGACAGCTGCGCCAGCCCGGCAGCTTCAGCGGTTCCAGCCAGGGCGGAGGAGGTGGTTTCAGCGGCGTGCTCGCTCACTTGGCGTCCTTCTTTTGTGCGGTGGCCGGGAGCACCTGGGTGCCCACGCCGGCGGTGGTGAAGATTTCCAGCAGCATCGAGTGCGGGGCGCGGCCATCGACGATGTGGGCCTGGCCCACGCCTTCGTCCACGGCCTTGAGGCACGCGCCCATTTTCGGGATCATGCCCGATTCCAGCGACGGCAGCATGGTGCGCAGCTCGTCGTTGGTGATCGAGCTGATCAGCGAGGACTTGTCCGGCCAGGCGGCGTACAGGCCCTCCACGTCGGTGAGGATCACCAGCTTGGCGGCACCCAGCGCGGTGGCCAGCGCGGCCGCCGCGGTATCCGCGTTGACGTTCAGCACCGCTCCGGTGGGCTCGCCGGATTCGTCGAATTCCGGGGCGACGGTGGAGATAACCGGGATCATCCCGGCATCCACCAGCGAGTCCACCTGGTCGGTGCGCACGGTGGTGACCTCGCCGACCAGCCCCAGGTCCACGGGCAGGCCGTCCACGACCGTGCCGGTGCGCACTGCCTGCAAGGTGGCGCCGTCCTCGCCGGACATGCCCACCGAGTAGGGTCCGTGCGAGTTGATCAGGCCGACCAGGTCGCGCTGCACCTGGCCGGTGAGCACCATCCGCACCACGTCCATGGCTTCGGGGGTGGTCACCCGCAGCCCGCCGCGGAATTCGGATTCGATCCCGAGGGTGTCGAGCATCCTGTTGATCTGCGGTCCCCCGCCGTGCACCACCACCGGGTTGATCCCGGCGTGGCGCAGGAACACGATGTCCTCGGCGAAGGCGCGGCGCAGATCGTCGTTGACCATCGCGTTGCCACCGTATTTGATGACCATCGTGGTCCCGGCGAAGCGCTGGATCCAGGGCAGCGCCTCGATGAGCGCTTCGGCCTTGGACTGGGCGATGCCCAGGTTGGTGCGGGCGGTGTGGGCCATGGGAGTGTTCCTAGTTTCTGCCTAGCTGGAGTAGGCGGAGTTCTCGTGGACGTAGTCGTGGGTCAGGTCGTTGGTCAGCACGGTGGCTTGTTCGGTGCCCGCGTTCAGGTCGATCTCGATCAACACGTTGCGTTCTTCGAGCGAAACCAGGCTGCGGTCCTCGCCCACCCCGCCGTTCTTGCAGACCATCACGGAGTTGATCGACACGTTCAGCTCATCGGGTTCGAACGCGGCCTTGGTGGTGCCGACCTCGGAGAGCACCCGGCCCCAGTTCGGATCCTTGCCGAAGACCGCGGTCTTGACCAGGTTGGAGCGCGAGACGGCCTTGGATACTTCCAGGGCGTCGGCCTCGGTAGCGGCGTTGAAGGTGCGGATCGCGATGGTGTGCTCCGCTCCTTCGGCGTCCTCGATCAGCTTCGCGGCCAGCTCGCAGCAGGCGTCGGTCAGCGCCGCGGTGAACTCGGCCAAGTCCGGGGCGGCGCCCGAGGCGCCGGAGGCCAGCAGCAGCACGGTGTCGTTGGTGGACATGCAGCCATCGGAGTCCGCGCGGTCGAAGCTCATCGCGGTGGCGGCGCGCAGCGCGGCATCGGCCTGTGCGGAGGTCAGCACCGCATCGGTGGTGAGCACCACCAGCATGGTGGCCAGCGCCGGGGCGAGCATGCCCGCGCCCTTGGCCATGCCGCCGATGATGACCTGGCCGGAACCCGGCGCCCCGACAATGCGGGAAACCAGCTTCGGCACGGTGTCGGTGGTCATGATGCCCGCGGCGGCCGCATCGGCCGCGTTCTGGTCGTCGGCCAGCGCCCCGGCGGCGGCCTGGACCCCGGGCAGCAGCTTGTCCATGGGCAGCTGCATCCCGATCAGCCCGGTGGACGCCACGGCCACGTCGCCGGCGGAAACCGAGAGCAGCTGCGCGGCGTATTCGGCGGTCTTGTGGGTGTTCGCGAAGCCTTCGGCGCCGGTGCAGGCGTTGGCCCCGCCGGAGTTGAGCACCACGGCGTCGATGCGGCCATCGGCCAGCACCTGCTTGGACCAGTGCACCGGGGCGGCGGCCACGCGGTTGGAGGTGAACACGCCGGCGGCGGTGAACTGCGGGCCGAGGTTCTTGACCACGACCACGTCGTTCTTGCCGGTGGACTTCAGGCCTGCCGGGACGCCGGCGGCGGCGAAGCCTGCCGGTGCGGTGACCCCGGTGGCGGCAGCGGATGGGTGGGTGCTGGTGTAGGCGAGACTCACGGTGCAACTCCTTGCATGAGCAATCCGGTGTTTTCTTCCAGTCCCAGTGCGATGTTCATCGACTGGACCGCGGCACCTGCGGTGCCCTTGGTGAGATTATCCAGTGCGGCGGTGACGATCACGCGGTTGGCGTGGGTGTCGAAGGCCAGCTGCAGCTGGACGTGGTTCGATCCCAGCACCGCCCCGGTGGTCGGCCATTGGCCCTCGGGCAGCAGGTGCACGAAGAGCTCGTCGGCATAGGCCGCGGACCAGGCTTCGCGCAGCTGCGCTTCGCTCACCTCGGGCTTGGCCTTGGCGGTGGCGGTGGTCAGGATGCCGCGCGGCATCGGGGCCAGGGTGGGGGTGAAGGACACGGTGACCGGTTCGCCGGCGAGCTGCGAGAAGCCCTGTTCCATTTCCGGGATGTGGCGGTGGGACCCGCCCACCCCGTAGGTGCTCATCGAGCCCATGGTTTCGCTGCCCAGCAGGTTGGGCTTCAGCGACTTGCCGGCACCCGAGGTGCCCGAGGCGGAGACGATGACCACGTCGTCGGCTTCCAGCAGGCCGGCGGCGAATCCCGGAGCCAGGGCCAGCTGCGCGCCGGTCGGGTAGCAGCCCGGGACGGCCACGCGCTTGGTGCCCACCAGCTTTTCGCGCGCACCGGGAAGTTCGGGCAGGCCGTAGGGCCAAAAGCCGGCATGCGCCGAGCCGTAGAATTTCTCCCAGGCTTCGGCGGATTCCAGCCGGTGGTCCGCGCCGGCGTCGATGACCAGGGTGGATTCGGGCAGCGCCGCGGCCACGGCGGCCGATGCGCCGTGCGGCAGTGCCAGGAACACGACGTCATGCCCGGCGAGGTTTTCCACGGTGGTGTCCAGCAGGACACGATCGGCGAGCGCATGCAGGTGCGGGGCGATCGAGCCGAGCCGCTGCCCGGCCTGCGAATGCGCGGTGATCGCGCCAATCTCTACTTCTGGGTGGGCCGCGAGGATGCGCAGGACCTCGCCACCGGCGTATCCACTGGCGCCGGAAACAGCTACTGAAATCGTCATGACCTGATTCTACCGCGAAATATTCATGCAGGCTAATAAATATTCATAAAATTATTCGTCACGTAACCCGACATCCGCCCCACGGTGCCCGCGCAGCGCTCCGAAGTCCTAAACTGGCCCTAGAGACCGTCCCGGCATCGCGTGCCGGGATCGAAACACGCAGCTTAAGGAGCGCGGCACTATGCAGCAGCAAGCCATTGTGGTTCACGAACCGACCGATGCCAGCGGGCTGGTCCCGGATCAGATCCCGGTCCCTGCCCCGGGCCCGGGCCAGCTGCTGGTGAAGGTCGCGGCCACCGGCGTGAACTTCATCGAAACCTACCAGCGCAGCGGCGTGTACACGGTGGACTACCCCTTCACCCCGGGCAGCGAATTCTCCGGCGTGGTGGAGCAGATCGGCGAGGGCGTGCAGAATTACCAGGTGGGCGACCGGGTGGCCACCGCCTCCGGCTCCCGGGGCTACGCCCAGTACGCGCTGGTGGAAGCCAAGCGCGCGGGCAAGGTGCCCGATGCGGTGAACCTTAGCATCGCCGCCGCGCTGCCGCTGCAGGGCATGACCGCGCACTACCTGGTGCATTCGAGCTACATGGTGCGCTCCGGCGATACCGTCTTGACCTACGCGGGCGCTGGCGGCGTGGGCCTGATCCTCACCCAGCTGCTCAAGCTCAAGGGCGCCACCGTGATCACCACCGCCTCCACGCAGGAAAAGAAGGACCTGGCCAAGGCGGCCGGAGCCGACTACGTGGTGGATTACGACCAGGTGGCGGACACCGTCGCGCAGGTCACCGGCGGCGCGGGCGTGCACGCGGTCTACGACGGCATCGGCAAGGACACGTTCGAGACCTCGCTGGCAGCCCTGCGCCGGCGCGGCACCCTGGTGCTCTTCGGCGGGGCCAGCGGCCAGGTCCCGGACTTCAACCTGCAGCGGCTGAACGCCGGCGGTTCGCTGAGCGTGACCCGGCCGAAGCTCGATGACTTCCTGGCCACCGAGCAGGAGCTGCACTGGCGCTTCGGCGATATCTTCGGCTGGGTAGCCACCGGGGACATCGATGTGCGCATCGGCGCCGAATTCCCGCTGGCCGAAGCCGCCGCGGCCCATGCCGCGCTGGAATCGCGCGCCACCACCGGCAAGGTCATCCTGGTTCCCTAGCGATGGCCGGGCACCGGCAACCTGGGCATGCCGGCATCTGCCCCGAAAGCACCGGGGCGATGCCGGGCATCCACCGCGGCTCCTTGCTGCCGCCGGTCCGCAACAGTTGAGAGATGCATGACACTTCAATCAAATTTTTCCGCTCTTAACCCGTAACACGCTTTAATGGTGACTGGAACCCTTGCGTTCCACCCCTCCAGGATCCACTTCACTTCTGGGACGCTCTCCCCCAGCGACCCATCTTGCACTCTTAGTGAAGGGACGGATCCGATCAGCATGGACAACGAACGAACTCCAGCGCCGGATGCACCAATCCATCCACCCCAGTTCCCCTCCGGAACCCTGGCGCCGGCTGCGCGCACCCTCATGGACATCCTGCAGGCCACCGCCCAGGCTCATCCCGATGCGCCGGCCATTGACGACGGCGAACGCGTAGCGAGCTACGCGGAGCTGCTCGAAGAGGTCAAGAACAAGGCCCGGCGGCTGCATGCCCAGGGCCTAGGCGCCGGCGACCGCATCGGCGTGCGCGTTGAATCGGGCACCCGGCACCTGTATGAATGGATCCTCGCGATCATGTGGGTTGGGGCCGCCTATGTCCCGGTCGATGCCGATGACCCCGACGAGCGCGCCAAGACCGTGTTCACCGAGGCCGAAGTCGCGGGCATCATCAAGGGACGCGATACCGTCGTGGCCGATAGCCAGCGCCCCAAGCCTTTTGCGAACCCGCGAATGCCTGGAATGGAAGATGACGCATGGATCATCTTCACTTCCGGTTCCACCGGCAAGCCCAAGGGCGTCGCGGTCACCCACCGTTCGGCAGCGGCCTTCGTGGATGCCGAAGCGAAGATGTTCCTGCCCGGCGATCCGCTGAACACCACCGACCGGGTGCTCGCCGGACTGTCCGTCGCCTTCGATGCCTCCTGCGAGGAAATGTGGATCGCCTGGCGCAACGGCTCCTGCCTGGTCCCGGCCCCGCGCGCCCTGGTGCGCAGCGGCATGGACCTGGGCCCGTGGCTGATTTCCCGTTCCATTACCGCCGTTTCCACCGTGCCCACCCTGGCGGCGCTGTGGCCGGCGCAGGCCCTGGACTCGGTGCGCCTGCTGATTTTCGGCGGCGAGGCCTGCCCGCCGGAACTGGCCGGGCGGCTAGCCACCGAAGGCCGCGAAGTCTGGAACACCTACGGACCGACCGAAGCGACCGTGGTAGCCTGCGGCGCCACCATGGACGGCAGCGTGCCGGTACGCATCGGCCTGCCGCTGGACGGTTGGGATCTGGCGGTGGTTGATACCGAGGGGATCCCGGTCGCCGAAGGGGAATCCGGGGAGCTGATCATCGGCGGCGTGGGACTGGCCCGCTACCTGGATCCGGAAAAGGATGCCGAGAAGTACGCGCCGATGCCCACCTTGGGCTGGGAGCGCGCCTACCGCTCGGGCGATATGGTCATCAATGACCCGCTGGGGCTGATCTTCATCGGCCGCGTGGATGACCAGGTGAAGATCGGCGGACGGCGTATCGAGCTGGGCGAAATCGACGCCGCGCTCAACTCGCTTCCCGAAGTTTCTTCCGCGGCGGTAGCGGTACGCGAGACCGCCACCGGCAACAAGGTCCTGGTCGGCTACCTGCAGGCAGCGGAAAACTATGATCTGGGTGCAGCGCGCACCCGCTTGCTTGCCGACCTGCCAGCGCCGATGGTGCCGATCCTGGCGGTGATGGGCAGCCTGCCGATGAAGACCAGCGGCAAGGTGGACCGCAATGCGCTGCCGTGGCCGTTGCCGGGCGCCGAACTGGCTGCCGAGGGCTCCGGCCTGCCCGAACTCGATGAGACCGGGCAGTTTCTTGCCGAAGCTTGGCGCGGCGCGCTGGGCGCTTCGGCCGCCGGCCTGGACGCCGATTTCTTCGCTTCCGGTGGCGGGTCGCTGGCCGCGGCCCAGCTGGTTTCGGCACTGCGTGCCCGCTACCCTGACCTGACCGTCGCGCAGCTCTACGACTACCCGCGTTTTGGCGCACTGCTCGAATACCTCGGCGGCCAGCAGCCATCCGCGACGCCGGCGCAGCCGCGCACGGTCGAACGCACCCAGCGGGGAACCCAATGGGCGCAGTCCCTGGCCGCCGGGCCGCTGTTCATCCTCTCGGGCCTGCGCTGGTTCACCTACCTCATGCTCGGACACCTGTTGCTGGTGTTCCTCGGTGTTTTCGAGGCGCACCTGCCGACCCCGTGGTACGTGCTTGCCGGCCTCTGGCTGGTCTTCGTGACCCCGGTAGGGCGCATGGGCCTGTCCATCGCGGCCACGAAGCTCTTGCTCCGCGGCTTGAAGCCGGGGACCTACCCCCGCTCGGGTTCGGTGCACCTGCGCCTCTGGCTGGCCCAGCACATCGCCGATGTGGTCGATCCGGTGTCCCTGGCGTCCGCTCCGCTGCTGCCTTGGTATGCGCGGATGCTCGGTGCGCAGATCGACCGCACCGCGACCATGCACACCCTGCCACCGGTCACCGGCATGCTGCGAGTCGGCCCCGGAGCCTCCATCGAGCCCGAGGTGGATATCTCGGGCTACTGGATCGACGGGGACAAGCTGCACGTGGGCACCATTGAGATCGGCGCCCACGCCTCCATCGGCGCCCGCAGCACCCTGGCCCCCGGGGCAGCTATCGGTGCGCACACCATCGTTGAAGCGGGATCCGCGGTCTACGGCCAGGCCCGCAGCCATTCCCGCTATGCCGGTTCGCCGGCGCAGCGCGAAGGCAAGGCCAAGCCGAAGTGGCCAACGCAGGAACCGGAGCACAAGGCGCTGCCCCGTATTCTGGGCGGCATCGGTTCCATGGCGTTGAACCTCGCACAGTGGCTTCCGGTGATTGCCGCGTTGCTGGCCATAGCCCCGGTACTTGGCAGCGCGCAATCGCTGGCCGGGATCGGCTGGCGGTTCATTCCGGCCGTGCTGCTGGGCGCCACCGTGTGGTTCCTGGCCACCATGGTGCTGACCATCGCCATTGTCCGCCTGCTTTCCATCGGCCTGGCAGAGGGGTGGCATCCAGTCACTTCCCGCGTTGGCTGGCAGGCCTGGGCTACCGAACGCGTCTTGGATACCGCCCGCGACCTGCTCTTCCCGCTCTACGCCTCGCTCTTCACCCCGATCTGGCTGCGCCTGCTCGGTGCCAAGGTGGGCCGCGATGTGGAGATCTCCACGGTGCTGCTGATTCCGAAGATGACCACCATTTCCTCGGGTGCGTTCCTGGCCGATGACACCATGGTTGCTTCCTATGAGCTCGGTGGCGGCTGGATGCACATTGCCCCGGTTCGCGTGGGCAAGAAGGCCTTCCTGGGCAACTCCGGCATCCTGCATGCCGGGCGCCGGGTGCCCAAGCGCTCGCTGATCGCGGTGCTGTCGGCCACGCCGAAGAAGATGAAGGCCGGCACCTCGTGGATCGGCTCGCCCCCGCACAAGCTGCGCCGCACCAGCGTGGAAGGCGAATCGGATCTGACCTACCGCCCAACCCTGAAGCTCAAGGCGATGCGGGCGGGGTGGGAGCTGACCCGTGGCCTCGCGGTGTTCACCACTGTCGGAATTGCCGGCGGCGTGCTTTGGGCGCTGTCCGCCTTGACCACCTACTTCAACCCGCTGGTCGCGATCCTGCTTTCCGGCGCGGTGCTGGTCCTGGCCGGAGCAGTCGCCGCCTTGGTGGCGGTCGCCGCCAAGTGGCTGGTGGTTGGCGTGATTCGCCCGGGCGAGCACGCATTGTGGAGTTCCTTCATATGGCGCACCGAAATGGTGGATTCCTTCACCGAGCTGGTCTGCGCCCAATGGTTCGCCCGTTTGGCTTCGGGCACCCCGGCCTTGGTCTGGTTCCTGCGCGCGCAGGGGGCAAAGATCGGCCATGGCGTGTGGTGCGAGAGCTACTGGTTCCCGGAAGCGGACCTGGTGACATTGGAAGACCACGCCACGGTGAACCGCGGCAGTGTCCTGCAAACCCACCTGTTCCACGACCGGATCATGTCCATCGACGCGGTGTCCCTGGGCGCCGGGGCAACGCTCGGCCCGCACAGCGTCATCCTGCCCGCCGCGCGGATCTCCGAAGGCACCACCACCGGGCCAGCCAGCCTGGTGCTGCGCGGCGAGGTGCTTCCGGCAAATACCTACTGGCGCGGTAATCCGGCGGTACGCTGGAACATCGAACCCGAGACCAAAGCCGAGCAACCGGCTGACCAACAAGCCTGAGGATTCCCCGCCGATGCCCCACCGCATACTCGATGAGTACACCAAGCACCATGGGTCCCCGACGTACACGGTGGAGCACTATGACCTGTCGTTGGTCATCAAGCTCGCCAGCAACCTGCTTGATGGCCGGGCCATGCTGCGCATCCGCGCCTTGGAGGATATCAATGAGGTCGCGTTGAACCTCAGCGGATTGAAGATCGTCAAGGCCACCTGCCAGGGGCGCAAGGTGCCGGTGGCCAAGAAGCACCACCGGATGGTCGTTTCCCTGCCAGCAATGGTGAAAGCCGGCGAGCGGGTGGAGCTGAACCTGCGCTATGCCGGCAGCCCGCAGGCAGAAAACGGGCTGTGGGGCGAGCTTGGCTGGGAAGAGCTCACCGATGGCATCCTGGTCTCCGGCCAGCCAGTAGGCGCCTCGACTTGGTACCCGTGCAACGACCACCCCAGCCACAAGTCCAGCTACCGCTTCGAGATCTCGGCGGATGCCGGCTACCGCGTCGTGGCCAATGGCCAGCTGGTGGACCATCGCCGTTCGGCCAGCCGCGAGACGTGGGTCTACGAGCAGCGTGAGCCGATGGCCAGCTACCTCGCCACCGTGCAGATCGGCCGTTATAGCCAGATTCCTTTCGATGAAGGCGGCCACCTGGTGGCCTACTCGGTTCCGGGAACCGAGGTGCCGGTGCGCGGCGCGTTCGCGAAGCAGACGGCGATGGCTGAGCTGTTCGAGCGGAAATTCGGCCCGTACCCGTTCGAGAGCTACAAGATCGTCGTGGTCGATGACGAACTGGAGATCCCGCTCGAAGCCCAGGGCCTGAGCATCTTCGGCAAGAACCACTTGTCGCTGCAGTGGGAAGCCCAGCGCCTGATCGCCCACGAGTTCGCGCACCAGTGGTTCGGCAACTCCCTGACTCCGGGGCGCTGGAAGGATATCTGGCTCAACGAGGGTTTCGCTTGCTTCAGCGAATGGGTGTACTCCGAAAAAGCCCAGGTGATGGCGTTGGACGAGCGTGCCCGCCACGCGTGGGCCATGCTCGAAGGCTTGCCGCAGGACATCATGGTCGGGGACCCCGGGCCCCACGACATGTTCGATGACCGGGTGTACAAGCGCGGAGCGCTGGCCCTGTATGCTCTGATGCGGCGGCTGGGCGAAACGGACTTCTACACGATGCTTCGCCAATGGACCGCCACGCATCAGCATTCGACGGTGAGCACGCAGGAATTCGCTGACCTATTGGGCCACTACGCACCGGCGGAAGAGATCCAGGACATCCTGGACGCATGGCTGTTTTCCGAGGCGCTTCCGCCCTTCCCTGCCTGATCGGCGCACGGTGCCATGATGTTCCGGCCATGTCCGCAGGGCTGTTGTCCTTCATCACAAACAACCCTCTGGCTTGGTCTTGTTCAGCATTTGTTCACAAGCTGTTCACCGGATGGCTCTACGGTCATTGCATGACTGTAGAGATCCCCCTGCTCGATGAAGCCTTCCAGGGCTATTCCGTCCTCGATAACGACGATGACGATCCGGTGCTCGTCCGCGCCGATGGAAGCATCGTCGATACCTGGCGGGAGAACTACCCGTATTTCCAGAAACTGGATCGCGCCACCTACGAGGCTGAAAAGCGGGCACTGCAGATCGAGCTGCTGAAACTGCAGAAATGGGCGAAAGCCCATGGCCGCCGGATCATGATCGTTTTCGAAGGCCGCGATGCTGCCGGCAAAGGCGGCACGATCAAGCGTTTCACCGAACACCTGAACCCGCGTGGCGCCCGCGTGGTGGCCTTGGAAAAGCCGAGCGAGCGCGAGTCCACCCAGTGGTACTACCAGCGCTATGTGCAGCATTTCCCCTCGGCGGGCGAGATCGTGCTCTTCGACCGCTCCTGGTACAACCGTGCCGGCGTCGAACGCGTGATGGGATTTTGCACCGAAACCCAGGTGGACCACTTCCTGGAGCAGACTCCCGCCTTCGAGAAGATGGTCGTCGACGAGGGCATCGACCTGGTGAAGTTCTGGTTCTCGGTGTCCGCCAGCGAGCAGCTGACCCGATTCACCATCCGCCGCATCGATCCGGTGCGCCAGTGGAAGCTCTCGCCCATGGATCTCGAGTCCCTGGATAAGTGGGAAAAGTACACCCAAGCCAAAAAGGAAATGTTCCTCAAGACCGATACGGAGCATGCACCGTGGACCGTGGTGAAGTCCAACGACAAGAAGCGCGCCCGGTTGCAGGCGATGCGCCACGTGCTGAACCTTTTCGAGTACAAGGGCAAGGACCACCACCTGGTAGGCTCCCCCGATCCGAAAATCGTGGGCCGCGCGGCCAAGGTGATTACCCACGGCGAAGAATTCTAGATCCGTTCCCGGTGCACCGCTGCTAGGGAACGATGACGCAGGTCCCCAGCAGCCCTTGGCCGCGCGGTCCTTCGGCGATCCAGCGACCGCTCATCGATGCGAGAGCATGCTGCGCGGCAACCGGTCCCGTAGCCCGGATTCCGGCGTGGAAACGGTGGGACTGCGCATCGACGCGAATCTCGCATTCCAGGAAATCCAGCCACTGCCTGGTCAGTGGGAACCACGCCTTGAAGATGCTTTCCTTGGCGCTGAAAATCAGCCGGTCCCAGGCGATGCCCGGATGGTGCGCCGATAGCTCGGCGGCCATCACCTGCTCTTCGGGAAGCAAGATGATGTCGAGGATTTCTGCCGGCAGCGGAGCATGCAGTTCGGCGTCGATGCCAAGGCCGCGAATATCGCTGGTGGAGGCTACTGCCGCTGCACGGAAGCCAGCGCAATGGGTCATGCTCCCCACCACGCCAGCTGGCCAGATCGGTGCCCGTTTTTGATCTGGAACCAAGGCAACGCCCGCATAGCCCAGTTGTGCCAGCGCTCGGCGAGCGCAGACACGGACAGTACGGAATTCCTGCTGCCGCTCAGGCACCGCCTCGGCGATGTACCGTTCTTCTTCCCCGTAGGATCGGCCGTCTTCCAGCTCGGTACGCGACTGGACCACATGTACCGAAGACGGCAGCAGCTCTGCGAAGATATCGTTGCCTTCCATCAGAAGCGCGAAGATCCGCCAGCGCCGGAGAAGCTTCCGCCACCAGAGTATCCGCCGGAGACTCCGCCCGACGAGCTCGCTGCTTCACGCGACTCAGCCACTGCGCTGACGCCCGCGGAATATCCGTGGTGGTAGCCACCCACGCGCCAATACATCGATGCGGGATTCAAAACGTCCAGGATGGTGCCGGAACGGCCGTCATATGCCCCGGATTCGTAGCGGGATTTCTTCAATGCCGATTGCATGTCGGCCTTCTCTTCGGCACTTTCCGCATACACTTCGATTTGAGCTTGGGCGAAGACATCCAGCTTTTCGGTCAATTCGGCACGCAACTCCGATAATCCATCGAGCGCTTGATCCACCGTGATCGATTCTTTCTTCAGCTGCACTGACAATTCGCCGAGCTGCGTGGTTGCCATTTCCCGGTAGGAAGCCAAGGCGGCCGCGCTGCCCATCAGTTCCGGCTCTACGTCGTTGAGCAACTCCCTGATCTCGTCGAGGTCCTCTTCTAGCGGCTCGGTCTGTGCATGCCACGCCTCTTCCCAGGATGCTGAACGGGTATAAAGCGCCGCCGCGGCAATGATGGCGTCATCGGTCAGGTCCAGGGACTGCGCTGTTTCGCGGAATTCCTTGGCGAAGCGAACGCCTTCGGAGCCGGACCGCTCCTTCTTGCCCGAGTCTTCCAGTGCCTGCTGCGCTGCAAAACAAGCACGGTATTTGGCCATGAACTTGGTGAAGCGCTGCTCCAGCTCGGCTGCATGCCCTGAAGCCGACGGCAGCGTACGAGCCGCCAATTCGGTTTCTTCCAGATCCATCGTGACGTTGGTCAGGTGCAAGGTCCCCTGATGCAGTTCTTCCGCGAAAGTTTTCCGACGCGTTGACCGAGTGTGCAGTGCGACGCCGCCGATAATGGCAGCCACGAGGCCTACGACGCCCGTGGATATCCACAAGGCCGGGTGCTGGTACCAGGGCCGATTCATGATCACGGCCGCCTGATCGGCTACCGCAATGACGCCGTCGGTCCACCGGGATAGATTGAAGTCGTCGTAGCCGGCTTCGTGGATGCTCTCCATGGAGCTCTCTGAGACCTTGCGGTCTTCGCCGAAGTACGTGCCGATCTGTCCATCTCCTTCTCCTTCGATGGACAAGGTGATGATGAACAGGCCGTCGGCCCAGTAGTCGCCATAGTCTTCGGGCTTCCCTGATATCCATTCCGGATGGGATGACTTGGCGTATTCCAGCGTCTTGGTGTTGATGTCATCGGAGTATTCTCCGTTGCGGGCGTAGATTGCCACGTCCGTGGGCTCGTTGAAATCGAGCTCGTCCAGTGCATCACGCAGCCGCTGCTCATTGAGCTTGCCGGTGGAATCCTCGATGGTGACCGATTCCAGGTTCTGCCCGGCAACGACCTGCACACCGGTGGCAGCTTGCGCGGCAGGCAGGGCGCCAGCCAGCCCCAAGGAAAGTGCCGCTGCGGTACCGGCTATTCGAATGCTCCGGGTTCGTGGGCCCACGATGCGTCTCCTTCTTTCGAGTTTCAGGTTATCTCCGGCTGATGGCCTTTCTCCTATCCTAGCGAGCCGGGGTGTGGCATCGATCATCCTTAAGACGGCTTTCGGCGCATTGGGGCCGCAACGCGCTTGTTCCAACCGGGATTCGCCGAAAAGTGATGGATTCCTCAAGCAGGTGCATTGCATGCCTATTCATGCCTAATCAACGGATGGGAATCCTCCGGGCATGGGAGGAAAAAATGATCGATTGGTTTGAACTGGACAGCACCGCACCAAATTCGGGGCTAAAATTGCAGAATGACTAGCATTGACGATTCCGGGGCATCCGTCCTTTCAGAACCAGAGCGCGAGATCCTCACTTGGGACACCTTCGGTGAAGCTTCCCGCGAACTGGCACAGACCATTGTCGACGACGGCTTCGAGCCGGACATCGTTCTGGCAGTAGCACGAGGCGGCCTGCTGCTGGCCGGCTCGATTTCCTACGCTCTGGGCGTCAAGGCCTGCGGTGCGCTGAACGTGGAGTTCTACACCGGCATCGGCACCGTCCTGCCGGAGCCAGTGGTTCTTCCTCCAATGCTGGACGATGGCCACCTGCGCGACAAGAAGATCCTGATCGTTGACGATGTCTCCGACTCCGGCCGCACCCTTGAAAAGGTTGTCGATCTGGTGTCCGCCTGGGGCGCCGAGGTCAAGACCGTCTGCCTGTACACCAAGCCACGCACCATCATGGTCCCGGATTACGAATGGCGCCGCACCGACAAGTGGATTACCTTCCCATGGTCGGATCTGCCACCAGTTACCGCTGGCGCAGCCAAGTAAAGTATTTGAATTTCAGCAGGGAACGGCGAGCTTTCGCCGTTCCCTGCTTTTGTTTTGAAGCTACTGCCGCGGGCGCAAGTCCAGGCTGAATCCGGGGCATTGCGGAAAGTCCCCGGTGAAGTCGGCTTCCATCCCGAAGGACTCGTAGAAGAACTACGGCCAATGAAACAAGTTTGCGCGCGCTTCGTTCCCGCATAGGCTGAACCCATGGGTCCTTCACTGCTGCTAACGCCAATGACCGAGGCGGATGCAGATTTCGTTGCGCGCCTGGCTGCAGACGAACGCGTCATGGCCCATGTCGGCGACGGAAGCACCTGGAGCCCGGAGCACACCGCGCAACGCGTGGAACATGCCCTGAGCAGTCCGGAGATCTCCTGGTTTATCGCGCGCCGCCAGAATTCTCCGGTTGGACTTTTCACCGCTACCGAACGCAGGCATGCCACCGAAATCGGCTATTGGATCGCCCCGGAATGCTGGGGCCAAGGCTTGGCGAAGGCAATAGTCAGCGAGGGGCTCGCGCAATTGCAGGAAACCGGTCGAAGCGCATTTATCGCTCGTGCCGATGCCTCGAATATCGCCTCGCTGAAAGTGCTTGCCCGTTACGGGTTCATCGCGCAGGCGAAGGAAGGCCCTGGGCTCATAACGCTGACACGGGTTCTTCCCACTGTACCGGTGCCGCCAGCCAGCTAGGGCGTGTAGGTTTCCGATGGGCGGAACCTATCGGGTGCTTCTTCCTCGACCGTAGCGCTCGGGGTCGCCGGTTCTTCGAGGTGGGTTCCGGCGCCACGCTGGATAAACAGCACCGCTGCCCAGCCTGCCGCGATGAGGACGGCAACGGCCAGGATCCCGAGGAAGAACACCAGCAGCACAGCACCGCATGAACGCAATCCCTTCACTTCAAGCCTCTTCCCTCATCTAGTCGCATTGTCGGGATATCCAGATCAAGTGTAGTCCTCAACCTGTCCAACCCGGGCATGGCGACAAAGCAAAATGCCCTGCCGCTTCCCGATCATCAGGAGAGCAGCAGGGCATCTGGCAGGCCAAAAGCCTAGCGCTGGGAAGCGCCGAACTTCTCGATAGCCGCAGCCACCGCGGCGGCACGAGCCTCGGACGCCTCGTCGGCGGTCAGGGTGCGGTCGGCGGCACGGAACCTCAGGCCGAAGGCCAACGACTTCTTGCCGTCTTCGATGCCCTGGCCCTGGTACACGTCGAACAGCGCGATGTCTTCGAGCAGTTCACCGGCGCCTTCGCGAAGGGCGGCAAGCACATCTCCAGCCACGACGTCCTGGTCGACAACCAAGGCCACGTCCTGGGTAGCCAGCGGCTGGGCGGACAGGTGCTGCTGGGCAACAACCACTGCAGGTGCAGCAGCCATCAGTGCGGCAGCATTCAGTTCCATGGCCACGGTACGTGCTGGCAGGTCCTGGTCCTTGAGCAGCTGCGGGTGCAGTTCACCGGCGTAGCCAACGACCTGCCCGGAAACCTTCAGTACTGCAACACGGCCCGGGTGGAAGGCCTGGTGGCTGCCCTGGGCAACCTCAAGCTCAACGCCGAGGACATCTGCCGCGCAGTGCGCCGCATCCAGCGCGTCGGCCCAGTCCCAGGCACGCGGTGCGAAGCCGGCCGCAGCCGATGCTTCGCGGCCGGTGAGAACCGCGGCCAGGTGCCATGGCTGGTCAGGGACGCCGTTGAACAGTTCGGCCAGGACCTCATCGCTCGGCTTTTCACCTAGCGGAGGCAGAACCGAGGAGCCCAGCTGCGTACCTGGCAGGAAGACGAGGCCGCCTTCATACAGCGCCAGGTCGCGGAAGCCACGGCCGATGTTGCGGCGAGCGGTTTCCAGCAGGCCCGGCAGCAGCGAGGTGCGCAGGAAGCGGAATTCCTTGGAAATCGGGTTGGCCAGCGAAATGGCCTTGACCTCGGTACCGGCTTGCGCAGCACCAAAGGTGCTGTTCTGCGCTTCGGAAACGAACGGGTAGTTCAAGACCTCGGTCAGCCCTGCATCTGCCAAGCCCTGAAGCAGGCGGCGGCGCTGGGACTGGGCGCGGGTCAGGCCACGGCCCGGAGGGGCCACTGGCAAGGTCGCCGGGATCTTGTCATAGCCGACTACGCGGGCTACTTCCTCGACCAGGTCTTCCTTGATGTCCAAATCCGGGCGCCAGCTTGGTGCGGTGACCAGGAAGCCCTCGGCGTTCTGCTCAACGCTCGCGCCGATGCCTTCCAGCGCGGTGATGGTCTGCTCATCGGTGTAGTCCACGCCGATCAGGGCTCCAGCGAAACCTGCCAGCAGCTGGATCTGGGTGTCGGAAGGAATCTGGCCCGCGTCGGTGGCCTTGGCGGTTTCGGTGCCGCCGGCCAGCTGCACCAGCAGGTCCACGGCACGCTGGGCCGCGATCTGCATGATGCGTGGGTCCACGCCGCGCTCGAAGCGCTTGGAGGCTTCGGAAGGCAGCTTGTGGCGACGGCGCGAACGGCCGATGGACACGGTGTCGAAGTGCGCGGCTTCGATCAGCACGCGGCTGGTCGAATCCGAGACCTCGGTGGCCGCGCCGCCCATGACGCCGGCAATGCCAATGGCGCCGGACTCATCGGTGATCAGCAGGTCCTCGACCGACAGCTCGCGTTCCTTGGCATCCAAGGTCACCAGCTTTTCGCCGGCGTTGGCGCGGCGCACGGTAATCGCACCGGCCAGCTTGTCAGCATCGTAGAAGTGCAGTGGAGCGCCGAGTTCCAGCATGACGTAGTTGGAGATATCGACTACCAGCGAGATCGAGCGCATGCCGGCCAGCTGCAGGCGCGAAGCCATCCAGCGCGGGGTCGGGAGGCTCGGGTTGATGCCGGTGACCTCGCGGGTCACGAAGCGGGTGCAGCCCGGTACGCCGTAGATCGGCGCTTCGTCGCGGAGAACTACTTCATGGCCGGCTTCGGTGGTTTCCGAAACGGTCACGATCGATGCGGGATCGGTGAAGGAGGTGCCGGTGGCCAGCGCGTATTCGCGCGCTACGCCGCGGATCGAGAAGCAGTAGCCGCGGTCCGGGGTCACGTTGATCTCCGCCGCCTGGTCATCCAGGCCGAAGAGCTCGAAGACGTCGGTGCCCAGTTCCGGGTCCAGGCCCAGCTTGGACAGGACCATGATGCCGTCGTGGTCTTCGCCGATGCCCAGCTCGCGGGAGGAAGCGATCATGCCCGCCGAGGTGTGGCCGTAGGTCTTGCGCGGCGAGATCTTGAAGTCCCCTGGCAGCACGGCGCCGGGCAGGGTGACAACGACCTTGTCGCCTTCCACGAAGTTGTGCGCACCGCACACGATCCCCTGCACGCCCGAGGGGTCGATGCCCTTGCCGGTCAGGGTCTGCTCGGCGCCTTCTGGAACCACGCGAACCTGGCACCAGTTGATGGTCTTGCCATTGGAGGCAACTTCCTTTTCCAGGGAAATCACCTGGCCGACCACGATGGGGCCCGAGAGCTCATCGCTTGGACGGTGGACATCTTCTTCTTCGAGGCCGACCTTGACCAGGTCTGCCATGACGTCTTCAGCCGATGCGTCGGCTGGTACCTGCGCGTACTCGCGCAGCCAAGATAGTGGAATACGCATTGCTTAGATCTCCATCCCGAAGTGCTGGCTGAAACGGATGTCGCCCTCGATCATGTCGTGCATGTCTGGGACATCGTTGCGGAACATGAGCGTGCGCTCGATGCCCATGCCGAAGGCGAAGCCGGAGTACTCTTCGGGATCAATGCCAGCTGCGCGCAGCACGTTCGGGTTGATCATGCCGCAGCCGCCCCACTCGATCCAGCGCGGTCCGCCCTTGGCACCTGGGTGCCAGATGTCCAGCTCTGCCGATGGCTCGGTGAACGGGAAGTAGGCAGGGCGCAGGCGGATCTGCGCTTCGGCGCCGAACATCTGCCGGGCGAAGTGCTCCAGGGTGCCGCGCAGGTCGGCCATGGTCAGGCCCTTGTCCACGGCCAGGCCTTCGAACTGGTGGAAAACCGGGGTGTGGGTGGCATCGAGCTCATCGGTGCGGAAGGTGCGCCCAGGGCACAGCACGTAGACCGGCACATCGCGCTCGAGCATCGAGCGGACCTGCACCGGGGAGGTGTGGGTACGCAGCACCAGGTGCGCGTCGGCAGGCTCCACGAAGAAGGTGTCCTGCATTTCGCGGGCAGGATGGTCCGGCTTGAAGTTCAGCGCGTCGAAGTTGAACCATTCGGATTCGACTTCCGGGCCCTCGGCGATTTCCCAGCCCATGCCGACGAAGATGTCGGATACACGGTCCTGCAGGACCGAGAGCGGGTGGCGGGCGCCAACGCTGCGGCGGCGGGCGGCCGCGGTGACATCCACGGTTTCTTCGACCAGGATGCGGGCGGCTTCGGCTTCTTCGAGCACGGTGGTGCGGGCAGCCAGGGCCTTGTTGACCCGTCCGCGGGCACCGCCGACGAGCTTGCCGGCAACGGCCTTCTGGGTCTTGTCCAGCTTGCCGATCTGGCGGTTGGCCAGGGACAGCGCGGACTTCTCGCCGGTGTGGGCCAGACGCGCTTCCTTCAGCTCGTTCAGGTCGCCAGCGGCCTGGATGGCTGCCAGGGCGGCGTCGACCGCGCCCTGGATGCCGGCTTCATCGGTTGGGTGCGGAACATTGGACTCCCCGACAGGAGCTTGTTCAGTTGTCTGATCAGACATGGGATCGATCGATCCTTACTCTTATCTTGTACTTACGCGTAGAACACTTTGCTTCCATTCTATGGCTAAGGGCCCGTGATCGTTTCACCGATGACGGGCCCTTGGCGTGAAGCTTCTTACCTTGAAGCAGGATTGCTGCTCATTAATGCGATTCCTTGGCACCCTTTGGCGCGAAAGCGGCAACGAAGACGAAGGTCAAAACCAGCAGCGCCCCGCCGAATACTGCGGAGTAGAACATGGTGTGGTCAACCTTGGCGGTAGCCTGGTAGGCGGCGGCGCCCTTGATCATGTCGAAGGTGACGGTGTGGTGCTCGACGGTACCCGGGGTGTGCGAGGTGACTGCGCCGGGGAAGGTGACGTGCAGGTTCGCTTCGGTGAAGGAAGAATCCACGGTGGCTTTGTCGCCCGGCATCGAGAAGGAGTATTCCTTCCCGTCATCGCCCAGGTTGATTTCGAAGCCGAAGACGCGGAATGCGTCAGCCAGCTGGACGTAGGTCATCGGGCTGGTGGTTTCAAAGCGCAGGCCGACGTTTTCGCCATCATCGATGTTGCTGTAGCTCCACTGGTCCCCCAGCTGCTGTTCCATCATTTCGATGTCGATCTGGCTCTCGAGGACTTCTTCAAAGCTGACGCCATTGAGCGTCGACTTGTGCAGGGTCAACTGCATGGCCCCGGCGACCTTGTCTTTGCCCAAGACGTTGACTTCTGCGTTCATGTTGACGCAACCAGAAAGTGCTAGGACGGCGGCGAAGGCCAGAGCGATAACGCTCATAAATCGCTTCACGAAAAGTGCTCCTCAAAATATCGGCTATAGGCACAGTGCCAGAAGTTGGCGCGGTAATAAGCTTACGGGTGTTTAGTGCTGCGCCCCGGCACGTGCCTGGGCCAGGCATGCCGCCACGATCGGCGCATCGGCTGGAATCCACGGGACGACGGCGGACAGCGAGTCATCGAGTTCCAGCCAGGCCAGCTGGTCATGCCCGTCCAGGGTCGCTGGCTCGCCCGCGGTGATCTGGGCGAACCACATGCGCATGGCGGCCTTCTCGTTCAGCTGCCACCCTTGGGGATGCGGGCCTGGGATGGGCGCGCCAAGACGCATCTGCACCCCGAGTTCCTCGCGCAGCTCGCGGTGCACGGCCTGGACTTCGCTCTCGCCGGGTTCGACTTTTCCACCGGGGAATTCCCAGAGCCCGGCAAGGGCTTGAGGGCGGTTGCGGCGCGCGGCAAGCAGCCTGGTGGGCCGGGCCAGGTCATCGACGATGGCCACGGCAACAATTTGCTTGAGTTCAGCTGCCATGGGAGTCCAGTGCGCTCCGATTCGCTGAGCGCTGGGCGCGGGCCGAAGCGTACAGGCAGACGGTGGATGCGGTACCCACGTTCAGGGATTCGGCAACACCGTAGAGCGGCACGGCCACGCGGTAGTCGGCGGCGTCCTTCTCGTGCTCCTCCAGCCCCTGGCCTTCATTGCCGAACAGCCACAGGGTTGGCGCTTCCAGCACCGGCTGTGCTTCTGGCGCTTCGGTGCCTGGCTGGCTTGCACGCAGCACGGCGGCATCCTGCAGGGTGTCCAGGTTGTGGGCAGCATAGCCGTCGGCGGCCAGGATCTGGCTTCCGGTGGTCTTCGCGGCGGCGACCAGGTGGTCGAATTCGATGTTGTTCAGCACCGGTACGTGGAACAGCGAGCCGGCGGTGGAGCGCACGGCCTTCGGGTTGTAGATATCCACGCTGCCCTTGGTCAGGATCACCGCATCGGCTCCGGCGGCATCGGCGGCACGCAGGATGGTGCCGGCATTGCCCGGGTCCTGGATGCGGCAGAGCACGGCGATCAGCTTCGGCTTGGTGTCCAGCACCTCGCTCAGCTGCGGCTGGGACATGGCGACCACGGCAAGAATGCCCTGCGGGGTCTGGGTGTCAGCCATGGCGTGCAGCACTTCGCCGGTGACGATGCGGGTTGGAACCTTGGCGCTATCGAGCAGCTGCACGAATTCTTCGTGGCTCTCCAGAAAGCCGCCGACAACATAGACGCCCTGGACCAGGTTGTCGTCCTCCAGATGGGCCTTGAGTGCTTCGCGTACCGCCTGCGGGCCCTCAACGAGGTATTCGCCGGTGGCTTCGCGCCCCTTGCTCTTGGCCAGACGCGCGATGGCCTTGACTCGTTCGGCGCGTGGATTGGACATCACTTCTGGTGGAAAACTGCTCATGTCTCGAGAATACCGGTAGAAACACGCAAAGGGCGGGTCCGCGCTGTGCGCGGGACCCACCCTTCGGTGTGATCTGTCCTACCTGAGCCTCAGCTCAAAGGGAGAAGAGATTTACTTCATCTGCTGACGGGATTCGCCGCCAGCTGGTTCGAAGCCTGCAGCCTTGGCAGCTTCGATGGAGTTGAACCAGAACTCGGCTTCGGTCTGGTCGTACCAGGTCGAGCCTGGAACGTGGTACTTGTTCGAGCCGGCGTTGCCCTTGATGATGAAGCCCTCAGGTGCGTCTTCGCCTTCAACGGCCTTGACTACGCCTTCGCCCTCGACGGACTTGGCAGCAGCCTTTGGAGCCTTGGCAGCCTTAGGTGCAGCAACCTCAGCAGCGGCAGCCTTTGGGGCGTTGACGTCAGCTGGAAGTGCATCCTTGGCAAGCTTTACCAGGGTAGCGAAAGCGTTCGAGTCCGAAACAGCCAGCTCTGCGAGCATACGACGGTCAACCTCGATCTGAGCAGCCTTCAGGCCCTGGATCAGACGGTTGTAGGTCATGCCGTTGGCGCGGGATGCAGCGTTGATGCGCTGGATCCACAGGCGGCGGAAGTCGCCCTTGCGCTTACGGCGGTCGTTGAAGCTGTAAACGAACGAGTGGAGCAGCTGCTCCTTGGCCTTACGGTACAGGCGCGAACGCTGACCGCGGTAACCCTTTGCGCGTTCCAGAACGACGCGACGCTTCTTGTGGGCGTTTACTGCCCGCTTCACACGTGCCACGTGTGTACTCCTTCAAGTCAGTTCCCCAGTGCCCGCGATTTTGCGGGATGGGTGAAATCTATGGGTGGTGGGGTATTGCTTCCCCGTATTGCGAAAGGGAGAGCTTAGAGGCCCAGCATCCGCTTGATGGTCTTTACATCGGCCTTAGCGACGATCTGGTCAGAAGCCAGGCGACGGGTAACGCGCGAGGACTTGTGCTCCAGGTAGTGGCGACGGTTGGCCTGCTGGCGAGCGAGCTTACCGCTACCGGTGAGCTTGAAGCGCTTCTTGGCGCCACTGTGAGTCTTGAACTTCGGCATAGCTGCCGTTCTCCTTACGTGCTCCACCCGGTAAAGCACCGGGTGGGGATCATCCGAAGCGGGCCCCGATAAAGGTGACCGCTGTTGTTCTCTTGTAGTTGGACCTTCCCGGAAGAAGATCCTTCACCGTGAACGGTGACGGGCTCGAAAGCCCAACAGGCTTGGCTAGGCGTCGCCTTCAGCTGCCTGACGTGCCTGCTCCAACTTGGCGCGGGCTTCATCATCCATGGAAGCTGCGACATTCTGGCCCTCGGTCTCAGCCGGCGCGTCGGTGCGGATCTTGCGCTTGGCCGCGCTGCGGCCACCCGACTTCTGCTGCTGTTCGCGGCGAGCCTCTGCCTTGTTCTTCAGCGGACCAACAACCATGACCATGTTTCGGCCATCGATGCGCGGGCTGGATTCAATGATTCCAACTTCGGCGACGTCTGCTGCAAACTTTTCAAGCAAGCGAATGCCCATCTCTGGACGCTGCTGCTCACGACCACGGAACTGGATCATGGCCTTGACCTTGTCGCCGGCGCCCAGGAAGCGCAGTGCGTGGCCGACCTTGGTCTCGTAGTCGTGGGTGTCGATCTTCAGGCGGAAGCGGACTTCCTTCAAGACCGTGTTGGTCTGGTTCTTACGAGCTTCGCGAGCCTTGACAGCGGCTTCGTACTTGTACTTGCCGAAATCCATCAATTTGCACACTGGAGGCTTGGCGCTGGGTGCCACCTCGACCAAGTCCAGATCGGACTCGAGAGCAAGACGAAGCGCGTCCTCGATACGGACGATGCCTACCTGCTCGCCATTAGGGCCGACGAGACGTACCTCTGGCACGCGAATGCGCTCATTAATGCGTGGATCGCTGATGTGTCACTCCTGAAATTCGTAATCCATGACCGCAAACAAAGAAGGCCCCCGTCTGCGATTGCAGGCGAAGGCCAAAAAGAACGACAAAGCCGAACACGGGATTGCTCCTGCGTAAGCGCTTGGGGAATGCATTGCTGCAATCCTGCCGAAATACCCGGAAGCCTGGAAACGGCGACAGCGGGTGGGAGTTGGCCTCCACTTGCATGGCTCAATACTAGTACGAATCCCTCATCCAGTGCTAGCTGGAGAACTGCGAGAAGTACCGGCATCGAGTCGGTCTGTGACAAGCTTAGCAGTATGACTAACGAAGACACCAACTCGCACCAGCACGCTGTCGACCAGCAGGTGCGCGATATCGCAGAAGTTGCAGCCGTTGAAATCATCACCACGGCCGCCGTCCACCTGATGAGTGCAGCAGCAGTCAAGTGCGGACTTGCAGAGGGCGAAGATGCCAATGAGCTGAAGGATCTCGATGAGGCCCGCAAGCTGATCACCGCACTGGCAGGCCTAGTCACCGCCGGTGCGCCCGAGATCGGCTCGCAGCACGCAGCGCCTTTGCGTGACGGCCTGCGCAGCCTGCAGCTGGCCTTCCGCGAAGCTTCAATCATCCCGGATGCACCAGGCAAGGGCCCGGGCGAGAAGTTCACCGGACCGGTCAACTAGGTAATATTGGCTGAATTTTAAGAGATTAACATCATGGACTCGTTTCCCCAGGGAAACGGGTCCATTTGTTGTTTGGATCACCAAGCTAGGTTGGAATCATGCAGATGCTCGAACAACCAGTGATCGACGCCGGTGCTTTCCGGCTCCGCCCCTTCCAGCCCAGCGACATTCCTGCCGTGAGGCAGGCCTCCACGGACCCCTACATTACGCAAATCACCACGGTCCCGGCGCAAGGAACTGAAGCCGGCTATGCGGCATTCATCGAGCGCCAGCACCGCCGGGTGGCCGAGGGCAGCGGGTATTCATTTGCCATAGCCGAAACGGCCACGGATCGTGCCGTTGGGCAAATCGGCTTGTGGCTGCGCAATGCCGACCACGGCAGGGCCAGCATCGGGTACTGGATCGCACCGGAGCACCGCAGGCGCGGCATTGCCAAGCACGCGTTGGCAGCGCTCGGCGCCTGGGCATTGGAGCATCCGGGAATCGACCGGATCGAGCTCTACGTGGAGCCGTGGAACGAGGGGTCGTGGCGGGCCGCTGAAGCGTGCGGCTTCCAGCGTGAAGGCTTGCTGCGCAGCTGGGAACAGGTGGGCACCGCACGCAGGGACATGTACATGTACTCGCGGCTCAGGGCAGCTCCAAGAGCCTAGGCGATCGTTTCCAGGCGACGGCGGCGGGCGCGGCGAACGCGGCGGCGGATCTGCTGCGCAATCAAGGCAATCACCACGACCACTGCAGCCATGGCGCCGATGCCAAGGAAGGCCGGGGCGGGTCCGAGGTTGTCGACGAATATGCCGGTGATCGGCGATCCCAACGCGGTGCCAGCGGTCATCGCGGAGCCATACCAGCCCATGGCTTCGCCGCGACGCTTTTCGGCCACCAAGTCGGTGAGCCACTCAGAGGCCGCCGACAGCGTCGGCGCGCACAGGAAGCCGGGGAGTGCGGAGAACAGCGCCAATGACCAGGTATCCCACGCGAAGTACATGGGGATCGTCAGCACGGCCATGCTCAGCAGCAGCACCAGTGGAGAAATAACCCGCTTCATCGACCCGTAGATCAGGCCGCCGACCAGCGAAGCTCCGCACCAGAAGAAGAACACCAGACCCAGCTGGTGGCTCTGCGCCGACGCGTCCAATTCGGCCACGATGGCCACTTCTGTGCCGGTGAGCAGCATGCCTGCTCCGGCCGCGGCAATGAATACTGCCAGGACCGAAGCGCTGACCCAGTTGAAACGGTTCTTGAAGTTGCGGCCACGCTGCTTGATGCGGGCGCGGGCAGACTTCATGCCGGCTGCGATCAGCTCGCCCTCGACTTCGGGTACACCCATCGGCGCGGCCGCAATGAAGCTGGCCTCCGCCCCCAAGCGTTCCTCGTGCACGTTGGCCCGCGAGGCGATCGCCTTGGGATCATCGCTGCGCGTTGGCGGATTCAGGATCATCAGCGCCAACCCGGCAACCGTCGAGGTCACGCCGATGACGCTCAATCCAATGACGCTGCTGATCTGGGTGGCGACAATGCCGGCGCTTGCAGGTCCGACGATGAACACCAGTTCGGTGGCGGTGGCATCCAAGGCGAAGGCGGTACGGCGTTGTTCGCCGGTGGTCATGATGCCCAGCGCGGTACGCACCACTGAGAAGACCGGTAGCGCGAAGAGTCCGCCGATGAAGGCCAGCGGGTACACCCAGACCAGTGGAACATGCGGCACCGTGCACCAGACGAGTGTTTCGACGATCACCGATGGGATCATCGCGCGGCGCAATCCCCAGACATCTACGCGGGCACCGCGCCACGGGGCGCCAATGGCGATGCCCAAGGTCATGACGGCCGTGACCAGACCGGCCGAAACCCAGGATTGGCCGAGGTTGTTCACCAGATGCAGGAGCAGCAGCATGCTCAATGCGGAGTGCGGAAGTCGGGCAATCATGCCAATCAGCAACAAAAGTGAGATCTGCGGTTGACGCAAAATCTGCCAATAGCTTTTCATGCCCGGAAAGTTCCTTGTCTGGTCGAAAAGAGCCCGCCGGTTTAGTTCGGCGCGCTGTGCAAACTGAGTTCGAGGGAATCCACTGCTTCAGCGAATTCGGTGTTTTGGGACAAACGTCCGTGGATTGCGCGAGTCGTCTCGCGAGCGTCGTTCTCGCTCGTTCCGGGAGCAAAAACAAACTGCAAGTTCAGTTCCGGTCCGGGACCTCCGCCAAGGACCACTTGCCCGTCCTTGCTGCGTGAGCCGACTCCCCTGCCCGGGGCAACCTTGACGGTCTGCAACTGGCCAAAGCCTTCGGTTGCATCCTGCACCAGGTTGGCGATCTGCTGGTTCTGATAACTCGGAATCCAGTCGATCTGCTTGGCCAGGTTCCAGACCCCCGGTCGTCGAAGCACGAAGGTGAATTCGCTTCCGGGATCGAGTACCAGCAGCTGGCATTCCTCGCTGACTGCCGAGAGGGCCGCCCGCGGGGCGTAAACCGCCACTGGTCGAGCTTCCTTGTGCCAAGCCTGCAATCGTTCGACGGTCGTGAAGATCGGCAGGGCCATGCGGCCATCTGGAGCCTTGATTTTCACCAGCGCCATATCGGCTTCCTTGTCGGATGCGAAGCCGTGTTCCGTCATGGCTTCTTCGCCGAGCTGGGCTACCACCGCAACGAAAACGCGTGCCTCGGACAAGGATTTATGCACCTCGCCCTCCCCTGCGCTGCCATCGCGCAAGGCCGCCAGTGCGGCAACGACGTTGGCGTCGGCCTTGCCGTCGTCCTTGTCGAAATTATGCAGGGGGTTGCCTTCACCGCTCAGGTCCCGGCCTTCCCAGTCCTGACCGGCAGAGTCGGTGCTAGAGCCTGCCTGCGCCAGTGCAGCGACAATATGTCCCGGCAGGTGGCGTTTGGGTGCAGATTCAGGTTGCTCGGTACTCATAGCTCCATGCTATCGGTGGTTTCGGGGTTGTTGGAGGGAAGTTTCAAAACTGCAGTCATGAGCTTGGACACCCCTATCCGATGATTTCAGATTTCTTTCCCAGCACCTGCGCGCAGTCGCGGGCCCGAGGAGGGAAAGACCGGGATCCGCTTTCACGAATAAAAAAAGACGATTCAAAAGCGCGAGCTTCTGAATCGTCTTTCCCTGCTGCAGCATGGGGCCTAGCGGCGACCTGCTACATCGAGCGCTTCTTGCAAGGTGAATTGGCCCGAGTACAGCGCCTTGCCCATGATGGCTCCTTCGATGCCTTCTGGAACCAGCTCGCGCAAGACCCGGAGGTCTTCGAGCGAGGAGATGCCGCCCGAGGCGACAATCGGCTTGCTGGTCTTGGCAGCGATTTCGCGCAATAATTCAACGTTCGGTCCGCGCAGGGTGCCGTCCTTGGTCACGTCGGTGACGACGTAACGGGCGCATCCGGCATCTTCGAGGCGGGCCAGAACATCCCACAGGTCGCCTCCGTCCTTGGTCCAGCCGTGGCCGGACAAGGTGGTTCCGCGCACGTCCATGCCCACGGCGATCTTGTCACCGTGGCGGACAATGGCCTGCTTGGTCCATTCCGGGTTCTCCAGCGCGGCGGTTCCGAGGTTGACGCGGGTAGCACCGAATTCCAGGGCCCGGTCAAGTGAAGCGTCATCGCGGATACCGCCGGAGAGCTCGACCTTGATATCCAGTTCCTTGGCAATGCGCTGGACAATCTCAACATTGCTGCCACGGTCAAAGGCTGCGTCCAGGTCGACCAGGTGCAGCCATTCAGCGCCGGCATTCTGCCAGGAGAGCGCAGCTTCCAGCGGGTCGCCGTATCCGGTCTCGGAACCGGCTTCGCCCTGGACCAGGCGCACTGCCTGTCCGCCAGCGATATCTACTGCAGGCAAAAGTTCGAGGATTGGTTGCTCGCTCATGACGTCCTTAGTGAAGAAGTAATGTGATTAGTAGGTCAAGGACCAGGCTGCGATCAGGCTCAGGCCTGCAAGTACCCACAGCGCGATGATCCATGAGATATGGGCCTTCTGGCTCTTCATCGAAATGGCTCCGCCAATCAGGAAGGCCCCGACAACGCCCAGAATAAGGGTCCACATGCCTAGAGCGTCCCCAACCAATTGCGAAGCAGCTGCGCGCCAGCGTCCCCGGACTTCTCCGGGTGGAACTGCACTGCCGATAGCGGGCCGTTCTCGACGGCGGCCACGAAGGGCGTTCCGTGCGTCGACCAGGTCACCTGTGGCGGGGTCATCGCTGGCTGCGTTACGTCGAATTCCCACTTCTGAACAGCGTAGGAGTGCACGAAGTAGAATCGTTCACCCTCGATGCCGGCGAACAGCTTGGATCCCTCCGGCGGGCGTACCGTGTTCCAGCCCATGTGCGGGATGACATCTGACTGCAGGCGTTCAACCTTGCCCGGCCATTCGCCAATGCCTTCGGTTTTCACACCGTGTTCCACGCCTTCTTCAAAGAAGACCTGGTGTCCCACGCAGATACCCAAAACCGGCAGGCCCCCGGCAATGCGGCGACCGATCCAGCGCAGGGAACCGGTTTTGGCCAGCTGCTCCATGACCGAGGCGTAGGCGCCAACACCGGGGACTACCAGGCCGTCGGCGGCCACGATCTTCTTCGGATCTGCGGTCAGTTCCACTTCGGCGCCGGCGGCTTCCAAAGCGCGCACAGCGGAGCGGACGTTGCCGGAACCATAATCCAGGACAACTACTGTTTTCTTTTCCACTTACAGTGCACCCTTCGTGGATGGGATCTTGTCGCCCATGCGCTCATCGCGCTCTACCGCTTCGCGCAATGCGCGCGCGAAGGACTTGAACTGCGCTTCAACGATGTGGTGCGGGTCGCGACCCGAGAGCACCTCGATGTGAGCACAGATCTGTGCGTGGAAAGTGATGGCTTCGAAGACGTGACGGGTCATCGAACCGGTGAAGTGACCACCGATCAGGTGGTATTCCTGGCCCGCAGGCTCGCCGGAGTGCACGAGGTATGGCCGGCCCGACACATCGACTACCGAACGGGACAGGGCTTCGTCCAGTGGAGCGTAGGAGGTGCCGAAGCGGCGGATGCCGGCCTTGTTGCCCAGTGCCACGCGCAGTACTTCGCCAATGGTGATCGCGGTGTCCTCGACGGTGTGGTGAACGTCGATGTGGGTATCGCCGGTGGCACGCACGGTGAGATCGATGAGCGAATGCTTGGATAGCGCAGTCAGCATGTGGTCGTAGAACGGCACCGAGGTGCTGATCTCAGAGACACCGGTGCCATCGAGGTCCAGTTCAACGAATACGGACGATTCGCTGGTCACGCGTTCCATGCGGGCGCGACGTGCGCCAATCAATTCGGCAGACATGTCTTCCTTCGCTTGTCTTTGATTACTTCTGCGAGCCGAGCAGTTCGGCAAGTCGTTCCAAGAAGGCTGTGGTTTCCGATTCGGTTCCTGCCGTAACACGCAAGGTTCCCGGGATTCCATTGTCGCGGATGATGATGCCGGCTTCCAACAGGCCTTCCCAAATCTTGTGGGGGTCTTCGACGCCACCGAAGAAGACGAAGTTGGAGTCGGAGACCGATGGCTTGAGGCCAAGTTCCTTCAGGCGCGCGACGATGCGGTCCCGCTGGGACTTGATGTCCTCGACCTGGGCCAACAGCAACTCGATGTTCTTCAAGGCCGCGATGGCGGTTGCCTGGGTCACTGCCGACAGGTGGTACGGCAGTCGCACCAAGCGGATGGCATCGGTGACTTCTGGCGCAGCGGCCAGGTAGCCTACGCGCGCACCGGCCAGGCCGAAAGCCTTGGACATGGTGCGCGAGACAATCAGCCGCTGGCGGCCTTCGAGCAGGCTCAGCCCCGAGGTGGTGCTGGCCAAGGAGAACTCGGCGTACGCCTCATCCACGATCACCATGCCGTTATGCTCGCTCATGGCTTCATATACCGCGGTGATGACGTCCAGGCCAAGGGCCGTGCCGGTGGGGTTATTCGGAGAGCAGAGGAAAACGATGTTCGGCTTGTGCTCGCGAACCTGTGCGGCTGCGGAATCGGCGGACAACGTGAAATCTGCGGCGCGTTCACCGGCGATATATTTCGTGTCAGTACCACTGGCAAGCAGCGGGTACATGGAGTAGGTTGGGCCGAAGCTCATCACGGCACGGCCGGGGCCGCCAAAGGCTTGCAGGATTTGCTGCAGGATTTCATTGGAACCGTTAGCGGCCCAGATATTGTCCTTGGTGAGCGAGTGGCCGAGGTAATCGGCTAGGAGTTCGCGAAGCTCGGTGAACTCGCGGTCCGGATACCGGTTCAACATTGCCGCCGCCTTGGCCACCTCTTGTGCAATGGCATCGACGACTGTCGGTGGCAACGGATGGGTGTTCTCGTTGACGTTCAGCTGGATGGGCACGTCAATTTGTGGTGCGCCATAAGGGGATAGCCCGCGGAGATTCTCACGCAAGGGCAGCTGACTCAAAAGTTCACTGCGGTCATTCACGCATCAAGTCTACGTGCGCAGCGCGCCTGCCGGTGAATCCGCTACGGCCACAGGTAACAAACTCTAAGCAGGCTGGGGAAGCTAGCCGGCAAGGACCGGAATCGACAAGGTTTCGCCAACCTGGATTTCGCTGCCGGTCAGGGCATTGAGTTCGGCGATGTGGCCCACTGCCGAGGTCACGTCGTAACCGGTGGCGTAATCCCGGGCCAGGCTCCACAGCGTATCCCCTGGAATAACGGTGACATCAACGGTTCCGACTCCAACAGGAGTATCGGCTGCGGCATGCGCGTCAGAGGCAAACATGGAGATGAAGAAAGCTGCGGCGATGGTGAGTGCGAAAATGGGCATACCCACAAGCACGGCCCATCCGCGACGGTTGATGCGGATCTTCAGTGGTGCCTGGGTCTGATTTGAGTCAAGTGCGACGGTTGCCATGACTTTGTCTCCTCAAGAAATTCAAGTGATGCGAATTTGTATTCGAAAGCGTAGATTCGAAAACTTGTTCGAACCTCGTATATCTGTTCTAACAGAGGTTTGCGGAACTTGTCCAGAAGTTTTCGAACAAATCTTTGAAAGAAGCTCGCTTATCTACTAAGATTTCGAAGTAGACGAGCAATGAAAACATCTCACCATCTAGCGCCGACAGTTTGGACTTACGAACTTTCGAATGATTGCTAGGGAAGGCAAAATCTCATGTCAGCTTCACAACGCACTCCCCGATCGAATGCACGTTCGCTGACGATTCGCCAAAAGAAGATCCTGGAGACGATCCAGCGGTCAATCGGCAAGAACGGTTATCCACCATCGATGCGTGAGATTGGTGACGCAGTAGGGCTCAAGAGCCTTTCGAGCGTCACCCACCAGCTGAGCCAGCTGGAAAAGCTCGGCTATATCCGTCGAGATCCACGCCGTCCGCGCGCAATGGAAATCCTGCTGCCTCTGCAGCTGGCCGAAGACGCCGAGAAGGCCGAAGTTTCGAAGCCGGTCGAGCCAGATGCCAGCGAAGACGCCAAGATCATTGAATTGAGCACTTCCGCTGACACCACCATGGTTCCCCTGGTTGGCCGTATCGCTGCCGGCGGTCCGATCCTTGCCGAACAGTCCGTCGAAGATGTTTTCTCGTTGCCTCGTCAGCTCGTAGGCCACGGCGAACTGTTCATGCTCAAGGTTTCCGGCGATTCAATGGTTGACGCTGCGATTTGCGATGGCGACTGGGTAGTTGTCCGCCGCCAGCAGACGGCGGACAACGGCGACATCGTAGCTGCCCTGCTCGATGAAGAAGCCACGGTAAAGACTTTCCGGCAGCGTGACGGGCATACCTGGCTGCTTCCGCAGAACTCGCGCTACGAACCAATTTTGGGTGATGCCGCAACGATCATGGGACGCGTCGTCTCGGTGATGCGCTCGCTCTAGAATACGTACGGTCATTGCGCTGGTGCTTGGCACCAGCGCAATTCTCGTTTAACCCGCTATTGGCCGGCGTTCAACTCGAATTGAGCGGCCGCCGAGAAGATCATCCAGCGTTGGATTGCCGCCGAAAGCCGGCGTGGTTCCTGGTCAGCCAGATGGCGCGCCGTTGCCATGACCAGCCTCCTGGCCTGCTCCCGGCTCCGGGCTTCCAAGCGGACATCATTACCGGCGAGGGCCAGATATCGGCAGAGTATCCCCGCGAACAGGTTGCCGTCTCCCCCGCTGTTGAACGAGAGGACCCCGGCAGCAGTTGACAGCGATTTCGTGGTGGCATCGATCAGTACTTTAGCGTGAGCCAGATCAGCAGGCTCGCCAAGCTCAAGCAATGCCCCGAGCACCAGGCCCTGGTTATAGGTGTAGACCGATGGTTCCACGGCGTGTCCCTGCGTGGTCAACCGAAGTCCGTCCAGATACAGTCCTCGCTCCACGCTGAACAGATTCTTTTCCAGCCACTGGAGAAGCTCTCGCGCGGTCTCTTTCTCCCCGGTACGGGCAAAGAACAGTGCCGCCGGCGCGTTGGCTGGCGTGTTCTTGAAATCCCGCTTTCTGGACCAGTACAGGCCGCCGTCCAGCACCCCATCCATGCCGGCATGGAGCTGCCGTCCCAGCGTCCGAACTGCCGCCTCGGCAGGACGGCTCCTGTGTCCCGTCGCCAGCTGCGTGAACTCTGACAGGCGGCCGCTGGCCAGGGCAAGCCAAGCCATGTCGTCGAAGAAGTAGTTGGGCAAGATCCCGAAGTTTCGAATTCGAATGCCGCGCAATAGGCCGTTGGCCCGGGCAAGCGCTTCGCGCGCCCGGTGTTCGTTGCCTTCGTCCCAGTACGATCGGCCCTCATCGATGATGGCATCCAGATAGTGCGCCTGCCACCAATAGTTCCACTCCGCAAGCGGGTGCGCGAAACCATTGAGATTGCTGAGCATGCTTCCGTCGCGCAACCGATGCGCTTTGCTGTAGCTCTGTCCAATCCACGTTCCGGGCAACCCCATGAGGCGATGCCCGAACCGCTGGTGGGTGTCGATCGCGGCTTGGTGCGCCAATTCCTGCATGGACTCCATGGTGCCTTCCGATTCGAGCTTCATCAGTTCTTGTCACAGACCTTAGTGCGTCTGGAAGCATCATGCTGGTACCGGTTAAAGAACTTGAGCTGTCCCGAAGGACAGCTCAAGTTCATATTCTGGCCGCGGCTATTTCCCGCCCGGGTTCAATCGCTTGAGAACACCAGTGATGACCTTCTTATCGACAGTCGGCCACATCGGCGGCAGGGTAGCTTTCAAGAAGCTGCCGTACCGCGCCGTGGCCATGCGCGAATCAAGGATCGCCACAACGCCCTTATCCCCGACCGAACGAATCAAGCGCCCAGCACCCTGGGCCAGGCGAATCGCCGCATGGGTGGCGGCAACCTGCATGAAGCCATTTCCGCCATGCTTGGCCACGTCCTCGGAACGGGCCTTGGAGATAGGATCATCCGGGCGCGGGAAAGGAATCTTGTCGATGATGACCAGCCGGCAAGAATCGCCTGGCACGTCCACGCCCTGCCACAAGGTCATAGTTCCAAACAGGCAGGTGTCGCGTTCGCTGCTGAACTGTTCGACCAGCGACTTCATGCTGGCTTCACCCTGGCACAAGATTTCCACGTCCAGGCGCTCGCGCAAGATGCTTGCCGCTTCCTCGGCGGAACGCTTGGAAGTGAACAGCGCCAAGGCGCCGCCACCGGAGGCCTTGATGAGATCTTCGATCTCATCCAGCGTCTCCGCCGCCAGTTGGCGTCCTGGCTTGGGCAGGTGCTTGGCCACGTAGAGGATGCCCTGCTTGGGGTAATCGAAAGGGCTGCCAACATCTACGCCGGTCCATGATGGAGCGCCGGCGCCCATCAGGCCCAAGGAGCCTGCTACCGAGTCGAACTGCGAGCCAATGGCCAAGGTGGCGCTGGTCAATACGACCGTGCGCCCGTCGAAGAGGCCCTCGCGCAACTTGCCGGCCACCGACAACGGTGCCACGTTCAAGGTTGCAGGCTGGCTCTCATCGGCCTCGACGTAGCCCCGGCCTTCGACAAACTCCCGCGGACGGGTGGTGTACAGGACCTCGCGGCGTTCTTCGGATTCGAGCATGCGAATCGCATCATCCATCACTGCCTGCAGCTGGGAGCGGGCAGTCTGGCGGCCGCCATCGGCCGGTGCATTGGCTTCGGGCTTGGACAGCGCCAGAGCCAGCCGGGCCTGCTCCACGATGTCGTTCAGGGCAATGCCCATGTCTTCGCGCAGACCATGTTCCAGCAAGCCTGTCGGCAACCCGGTCAACGACTTTTCCAGGCGGTTTGCGGCCTTGACCATCTCATCCGCATTGATACCGCAATGGCGCTTGGCACCGCCAGCGGCGGTAAGCACCATGCGCGAGGAGAGCGCGCCCGAAACCGAGCTGGTCACGCGATCTTGCAGTTCGTGGGCCTCATCGATGATCGCGACTTCGAAGTCCGGGAGAACCGAAAGCCCCTCGAAGGCCGAAACCGCCAGCAACGCATGGTTCGTAATGACCACGTCGGACTCGGCGGCACGTGCACGCGCCATTTCCGAGAAGCATTCGTCCGCCATCGGGCACTTCTGCGAGCCGAGGCACTCCATGGCCGAAACCGAGACCTGCTTCCAAGCCTTGTCACTAACCCCGGGCACCAGTTCATCGCGGTCACCCGTGTCGGTCTCTTCGGCCCATTCACGCAGTTTCATTACTTCGCTAGCCAGCGGCGAGTAAGTGGTGCCGGCAGGTATTGCCGGCTCGTCCATGGAAAAAAGAGTGCCTTCGTCATCCGGGTATCCGCCGCCGAGCTTGTACTGGCACAGGTAGTTCGAGCGCCCCTTGAGCAGCGCGACATCCATCGGGCGCGAGAGCTTGCCCTTGAGCGAGTCGAGTAATCGCGGTACGTCACGGCCGACAATCTGCGATTGCAGCGCCAATGTCGCGGTGGAGACGATCACTGGCTTGGCGCTGGTTTGCGCGTGGGCCAGTGCCGGAATCAGGTAGCCCATGGACTTGCCCGTTCCGGTACCGGCCTGCACCAGCAAATGCTTTTCGTCTTCCAACGCGCTGACCACGTGCTTGACCATTTCCTGCTGGCCGGTGCGCATGGCGCCGCCCATGGAAGTGACCGCGGCCTCCAGGAGCCCCAGGGCCTGCTCTTGCTTATCCATGAAGGTTGAAGGTCTCCAACTCTGCAGCAAAGGAATCGCGCACCTTGACGATCAGCCGGGTGCCCTCCTCCAGGTGTTCGCTTTCCAGGATCTCGGATTCGCTCTGGTGCAGCTTGGCGATCAAATCCCCCCGGTTGTAGGGAATGAGTACCTCAAGCTGGACTCCGGGGCGTGGAATCGAGGAACTGATCTTTTCCAGCAGCTCCTGGATGCCTTCACCGGTATGCGCAGAGACAACCACAGTGTTGGATTCCTTGTTGCGGATGCGTTCGATAACGAACGGATCAGCCACATCAGCCTTATTCACCACGATGATCTCTGGGATGTTCAACGCGTCGACTTCGCCGAGCACGGTGCGCACGGCCTGGATCTGCCCTTCGGGATCCGGATGGGACCCGTCAACGACGTGCAGGATGAGATCCGAATCGGCGATTTCCTCCAAAGTGGAACGGAAGGCTTCCACCAGCTGGGTCGGAAGGTTGGAAACGAATCCCACGGTATCGGCCAGGGTGTAGGTCAGCCCGTCTTCGGTCGCCGACTGGCGAACGGTCGGGTCCAGGGTAGCGAACAGCGCGTTCTCCACCAGCACACCGGCGTTGGTCAGTCGGTTAAGCAGCGATGACTTGCCAGCGTTGGTGTAGCCGGCAATGGCTACGGCCGGAACCTCATTGCGCTTGCGGTTGGCACGCTTGGCTTCGCGCGCAGGCTTCATGGCCTTGATCTCGCGGCGCAGCTTCGCCATGCGGTCGCGAATGCGGCGGCGGTCCATTTCAATCTTGGTTTCACCCGGTCCACGCGAACCGATACCGCCACCGGCGGCACCCACGCGGCCACCGGCCTGGCGGGACATCGATTCTCCCCAACCGCGAAGGCGCGGCAGCAGGTATTCGAGCTGGGCCAGTTCAACCTGCGCCTTGCCCTCTCGCGACTGGGCATGCTGCGCAAAGATATCCAGGATCAGGCTGGTGCGGTCGATCACCTTGACCTTGACGATATCCTCCAAGGCGCGACGCTGCGAAGGAGCCAGCTCTGCATCGACAACCACGGTATCGGCGCCAGTGGAAGCAACAATTCCGCGCAGCTCTTCAGCCTTGCCCGAGCCGAGGAAAGTCGATGGGTCCGGCTTGCTGCGGCGCTGCACCAGCCCGTCCAGGACCTCCGAGCCGGCGGTCTCTGCCAAAGCGGCGAGCTCACGCAGGGAATTCTCGGCGTCGGTGACGGTGCCGTCGCTCCAGATGCCAGCCAGCACGACGCGTTCCAGGCGCAGCTGGCGGTACTCGACTTCGGTGACGTCTTCCAGTTCCGTGGACAGGCCTGCGACGCGGCGCAGCGCACGGCGGTCGTCCAAATCTTCCTGGTCCCCGTCGAAATGGGTGAGGCCGGAGGAAAAACGGTTCAGTGCAGAGGCTTGCCCGGCGAAGATGGAACTCTCTTCTTCGCCGAAGTGCTGGACCTGCGGGCTCTGCGCATCGTCGGCTGCGAGGATTCGATCGATGGCGGCCTGGATCTGGGCATCATCCATAGATGCCGAATCGTGCTCGTGTGACTCGGAGTTAGTCATGGTCTCCTTAGAAGTACTTCGCTTTCCAGAATAGTGCGGGTGGGCCCCACTTTGCGACGTGGCGCGTTCAGTTTCGGTTGGTTCATCAAACATTCGTGGTCCTTTGCAAGGAGTAAAGGTCTATGAGCAGACAGGTGAATGCATGGTTACCGGTGAGCAAAGGCGAATGCGGGGTTCCAAAAAGAAGAACTGCCAAGAAGGGGAAATGACTTTGCTGTCTGCTGATTCATGCAGGTGGGCGCGCAAGAAGTGCACGGCCAGCTCGTGGAATCGCGGGTAACCAAGAGGATTACGTATTAGACGAAAATGAAAGTCATAGGGAAAACTCTATCAGTGATATCGTGTCGTGCCTATATCGCTTTGCTCACGTTGGAGACCCTGTTCTTTGGGGTAACCGTACTGGGCGATAAACTTTGCCTATGACCTCGGATCACTACTTCACCGCCAGCCCGGCCTCGGCAGACGAACGTCGCACCATCGAAGTCGAGCTCAATGGCTCGCTGCGCAAAGCGCAGACGGCCTCCGGCATTTTCTCCCCTGCCGGGCTGGATAAGGGCACAGCGGTATTGCTGCAGTACGTGCCGGCCCCTCGCGGACGCATCCTGGATATCGGGTGCGGCTGGGGGCCCATCACCTTGGCCGCTGCCGAGCAGTCCCCGCAGTCCGAGGTCTACGGCGTCGACGTCAATGAGCGTTCCATCGATCTGGCCCGCTTGAACGCCACGGCGTTGGGCTTGTCCAACGTTGTTGTCGGCACTCCTGAATCCGTGGATCCGAACCTGGAATTCGACACCATCTGGTCCAACCCGCCCATTCGCATCGGCAAGGATGCCCTGCATGAGCTGCTGATGCTGTGGTTGCCGCGTTTGGCGCCGGGCGGCGAGGCCTGGATGGTGGTGCAGAAGAACCTTGGCAGTGACTCGTTGCAGAAGTGGCTGGTTGAGCAGCTTCCCTCGGAGTGGAAGATCACCCGCGAAGCGACCGCCAAGGCCTTCCGCGTGCTGAAGGTAGCGCGCCCGGCCTAGAGGACCGAAGGCAAACCGCAGATCCGCTAGCCGAGCCAATCTGCGGTTCTGCGAACATCCGGATCAGTTCTACTGCGCACCGAGGATCCCGCGCGCCACCAGATCCGCGGGGCCGCTGAGGATCGTATCTTCTCCGCCGCTTGCATTGCCGCGGAATTCAACGCCGACCACGCCGCCTGGCACCGCAACAGCCCACTGGTTGATCAGCGCGGTGCTGCGCGCCCAGTAGCGTACGGCAGCTGCAGCCGCGCAGGCACCGGTACCGCAAGAGAGGGTCTCGCCTACCCCGCGTTCATGGACGCGCATCTGGACCTGGGCAACTCCGTCTTCTTCAATCAGCGGTTCGGATGGAACCACGAATTCCACGTTGGTGCCGTGGGCAGGAACGGGAGATACCTCTGGTGCCTGGAACAGGTCCAATTCTTCGAGCATTCGGGCATCGGGCAACGCCACAACGGTGTGCGGATTGCCCATGGTGATGCTCAAGGCCGGCAGGGCCTGTTCCCAGCCACGCGGCTTGACCATGGAGTCCACGGATTTTTCGGCCGCGTCCTGCTCGAAGATCAGGCCCCAAGGACCCAGGTTCACTGCGTAGCCATCGACCAGGCGGGTAATTTCCTTGACCCCTGCACGGCTGCCGATTTGGAAGCTTTGCCCCACCTGGAGGCTCACCAGCCCCTCGGCAATCAGGTAGTGCGCGAAGGCACGCACGCCATTGCCGCACATTTCGGCGATGGAACCGTCGTTGTTCCGGTAATCCATGAACCAGTAGGCCTTGGGGTTCTCCAGGAACTGCTCTTCGTATCCCGGAACCTTGGAGGTTGGCACGGCACGGATGAGCCCGTCGCCGCCAATGCCGAAGCGGCGATGGCATAGGGCCGCTACCTGTTCGGGGGTGATGTCGAGCTTTGCTTCAGGGTCTGCAACCAGTACGAAGTCGTTGCCGGTAGCGTGGCCCTTGGCAAAATGTTGTCCAGCCAGCTGTCCTAGTTCGGTGCGGTACATCAATGCTCCTAGAGTTTTCCTGCGTATGTTGGCTAGCCAATGATCTTCAGCGTTTTTTCCAGCAGTCCCGGTTCGATCGGGTTCAGCCAGTTGACCCGCTGGTCTGCATTGAACCAGGTGATCTGCCGTCGCGCGAACTTGCGCGTGGCGATGATCGTCTGGTCGATGGCTTCGGCTCGGGTGATCAGCGCATCCAAGTAGTCAATGTACTGCTGGTACCCGATGGCACGCGAAGCGGTCTTGCCTTCGCGTAATCCTTGTTCAAGAAGTCCTGCGACTTCTTCGGCTAATCCCATGGCATCCATCTTGTGCACGCGGGCCTCCAGGGCTTCGTGCAATGCATGCCGGTCATAGTTCAAACCGATCTGGATTGCCGGTGCGGCATACTCGCGTTGCGGCATGAAGGAGCTGAAGGCCCGCCCGGAAATCTCGTAGACTTCAAGGGCCCGGATCGCGCGGCGCAAATCCAGGTTGCGCCCAGCTGACACCGGGTCCACCTCGGCCAATCGGCGGCGCAGGGGTCCGTCGCCTTCGGCCTCGACCTCAGCCTCCAGCCGTTTCCTGACCCCGGGATCCGTCGGCGGGAAATCGATGACGTCAAGTGCTGCGCGTACATACAGTCCAGAGCCGCCGACCATCACCGGAATCTTGCCGCGGGCCTGGATTCGGGCGAAGTGGTCGCGGGCTTGGGCTTGGAAGGCCGCGACGGACGCTTCCTCGGTGATGGCCATGGTGTCGAGCAAATGATGCTCGATGCCGCCACGTTCATCCACCGGCAGCTTCGCGGTGCCGATATCCATGCCGCGGTAGAACTGCAGGGCATCTGAATTGACGATTTCCCCGCCCAGTTCCCGGGCCAGGGCAATAGCCAAATCTGACTTGCCGGTGCCGGTGGGGCCGACGATGGCGATGACCGGCAGGTTCGAATTGGTCATGTACTTAGCTACGCACTTTCAAGGTTGGCATGCCCAAGCTCGTGCGGCCGATGGAACCGTTCGCAGCTGGGGAAGGTACCCCGCAGCTTTCGGCTTGGGCACGGTCCCAGGCATCCCCGGCACGCGAACGGCGCAGGGAGTACTGGTCAGCGGTGGGATCGGAAATCAGGTGGAATGATGCCACTTCGGTAATAGGCAGGGTGACCAGATCGCCTGGGCGCGGGGCTTGGGCTCCGTCAGGCACAGAGAAGTGCACCAGGCGCTGGTCCTGCGAGCGTCCGGACAGGCGCCGGGTTTCCCCGGACTTGCGTCCGGACTGCTCGGTGGCCATCACTTCTACGGTACGGCCCAGCTGCTTCGCATTCTCTTCCTTGGCAATGCGGTCCTGGAGCGCGGTCAGTCGCTCGTAGCGTTCCTGGACCACGGCCTTGGGCAGCTGGTCTTCAAGTTCGGCTGCCGGTGTTCCCGGCCGCTTGGAATACTGGAAGGTGAATGCCGAGGAGAATCGCGACGCTTCAACCACGTCGAGGGTGGCTTGGAAGTCCTCTTCGGTTTCGCCCGGGAAGCCAACGATGATGTCGGTGGTGATTGCCGCATGCGGGATGCGTTCGCGAACCTTTTCCAGGATGCCCAGGAATTTCTTGGACCGGTAGGAGCGGCGCATTTCCTTGAGCACCCTGTCCGAGCCGGACTGCAGCGGCATATGCAGCTGCGGCATCACGTTCGGGGTCTCGGCCATGGCATCGATGACGTCATCGGTGAAGGCCGCTGGGTGCGGGCTGGTGAAGCGCACGCGTTCGAGTCCTTCTATTTCGCCGCAAGCGCGCAGCAACTTGCCGAAGGCCAAGCGGTCTCCGAATTCCACGCCGTAGGAATTCACGTTCTGGCCCAGCAGGGTCACTTCGATGGCCCCATCATCGACCAGGGCCTGGATTTCGGCGAGGATCTCGCCCGGGCGGCGATCGCGCTCCTTGCCGCGCAAGGATGGGACGATGCAGAAGGTGCAGGTATTGTTGCAGCCCACGGAAATGGAGACCCAGCCTGCGTACACGGATTCGCGTCGAGTCGGCAAGGTGGATGGGAAGACATCCAGTGATTCCAGGATCTCCAGTTGCGCCTCCTGGTTGTGGCGCGAGCGGGCCAGCAGCGTAGGCAACGAACCGATATTGTGCGTGCCGAACACCACGTCTACCCATGGGGCTTTCTTGACGATGGTGTCCCGGTCCTTCTGGGCAAGGCACCCGCCGACGGCAATTTGCATATTGGGGCGTTCGGCCTTCAGGTTCTTCAGCAGGCCCAGATGCCCGTAGAGCTTGTTGTCTGCGTTTTCACGCACTGCGCAGGTATTGAAGACGACGACGTCGGCTGCTTCTTCGGCCAGCTCTTCGGATTTGCGGCTTAGGCCCGCATCTTCCAGGAGACCGGAGAGCCGCTCGGAATCGTGCACGTTCATTTGGCAGCCGAAGGTACGTACTTCATAGGTACGGGGTAGTTCTCCACTGTCGATGTTGCTCAAGGTATGTTGCTCAGTCACTCTTCAAGATTACCGAAGATTGGGTACTGCTGAAATACAGGTGACCTTGGGACGCGCTCCGGCGTGCTGTTCGCAGCGCGTGCCCGCTAATCGCCGGATTCACCGCTTCCCTCGGAAGGGTTAGGATTGAATTAGACTATCAACTAGCCAATTCGGCCTATGAGAGAGATTTCCGTGGAAAACCATTCACCCCGCCCACAACCGGAACCCGAGAAATCCCGCCCATTGCGCTTGTCACGCGGCATGAAGGTCTTCCATATCTGGATGGCCGGAATATCCGCACTTTTCCTTTTCGCCATCCCGATCGCCATCGGCCTCCTCCCGCCGATGGACCACGAGACCGATGACCTGCTGTTCAATATCGGTGTTGGCTCGGTGCTTGCCGGGATCGCCGCCTTGATCCTGTGGGCATACCAGGGCATTGACGATTGGCTTGGACGCCGCAGCAAAGCACCTGCCCAGGATCCGAAGCGCAATCAGTAGCGGCTACCGAAGCGCTCTTCCCATTCTTCGCGCGCGACCTTGAAGGCCAAGCCGCCGTTGTAGCCTTTACGCCCCAGCATCCCTACTAGTCGGCGTAATGCCCTATCCCGATCTGCGCCCATGGATTCCGGGCGCAGTTTCGCGCGAACCAGTTCACGGGCCCGCTGCTCCTCGGCCTCATCATCAATCTGCTCAAGCGCTTCAGCGGCCAGTTCATCGTCTACGCCCTTGGTGCGCAGCTCGCGCTTGATCGCCCCACGGGCCAAACCGCGCGAGCGCGCGCGGGCAACTACCCACGACTTCGCAAAGCGTTCATCATCAACGAGATTGATCTCGGCATACCGGTCGATGACTTCATCAGCGATATCCTCAGGGCATTGGTTGTCAAGAAGCTTGTCCTTGAGCTGTTTCGCGGTCTTGTCGCTGGCTGTGAGCTGGCGCAGCAAAATGCCACGCGCCTTTTCCCGCCACTGGTCATCGCTGAGCTCTTCGGGCTCCCCGGCTTCGCGCGCCGCTTTTCTCGCTTCGCGTGCTTCGCGGCGTTCCTGCTTCGAGGGTTTGGCCGGTGCGGGCGCGGCAACAATCTGTTCCATCGCCGCACGCAGCTCTTCAACACTGCCCGGTTTCCTGGATTCCTCCGGGAAGCTGGCAATGGTGCGGGAGGTGCTGCCCGCTGGCATGGCTGGGGTTGCGGCGCGCCGGGCGGCGCGTTCCCGCCTAGCTGATTCCTCAGCCGCTTGTGCTTCCACTTCTTCCGGGCTGGGTTTTGCCCAGTCCGGCATGTCCTCGGGATCCCCCTGGAACTCTTTGGAAACGGACGTAGCGTCCGACCCGGAATTCTTTCCGGGTCGGACGCTACGTCGCTGGAAGCCTGGGGCCACTACTTATCGCCCTCGACGACTCGCAGTTCGGTCTCGTCTTCTTCAACTTCTTCCTGTGGCAGAACGCCGAGCTTCTGCAAGATCTGGCGCTCGAGTTCGTCGGCCAGATCCGGGTTGTCGCGCAGGAAGCGGCGGGCGTTTTCCTTGCCCTGGCCCAGCTGGTCCCCGTCGTAGGTGAACCAGGCACCGGACTTCTTGACCAGGTTGTGCTCGACACCCATATCGATGAGCGAACCTTCGCGGGAGATGCCGTGGCCGTACAGGATGTCGAATTCAGCCTGCTTGAAAGGAGGAGCCATCTTGTTCTTGACGACCTTGCAGCGGGTGCGGTTGCCGACCGCATTGGTGCCCTCTTTCAGGGTCTCGATGCGGCGGATGTCGATGCGGACCGAAGCGTAGAACTTCAGCGCCTTGCCGCCAGTGGTGGTTTCCGGGCTGCCGAAGAAGACGCCAATCTTTTCACGCAGCTGGTTGATGAAGATTGCGGTAGTCTTCGAGGCCGAGAGGCGGCCGGTGATCTTGCGCAGAGCCTGGGACATCAAGCGGGCCTGCAGGCCGACATGGCTGTCACCCATTTCGCCTTCGATTTCGGCACGTGGAACCAGCGCTGCCACGGAGTCGATGACGATGATATCCAGCGCGCCGGAGCCCACGAGCATATCCATGATTTCCAGGGCCTGCTCGCCGGTATCCGGCTGGGAGACCAGCAGTGCGTCGGTGTCGACGCCCAGCTTCTTGGCGTATTCCGGATCAAGCGCGTGCTCAGCATCGATGAAAGCCGCAACGCCGCCGGCCTTCTGCGCGCTGGCGACTGCATGCAGGGCAACCGTGGTTTTACCCGAGGACTCAGGGCCGTAGATTTCAACCACGCGGCCGCGTGGCAGGCCGCCAATGCCAAGGGCGACATCCAAGGCAACCGAACCGGTAGGAATTACTTCAATGGGTGCACGGGTTTCATCGCCCAGGCGCATGACCGAGCCCTTGCCGTAGGCCTTGTCGATTTGGCCCAGGACAGCCTCTAGCGCCTTTTCCCGATCATTTTTTGCTGCCATGGTTCACCTTTGCTCTTGCAAGCCTGCTACGTACTTGCTCATGAATTTTGTCCTGCAATAGACAGTATGCTTGCCCACCGACACTTTGGACTCCGATAGCCCTCAAGTGTGGACAGTCTCAGTGCTTAAGTTTTTGGTGCAGTTTCCTGCGTTGCTTCTAGGATAACCCTATCCGAACAGGTGTTCGAAATTCAACACGGCATGTTCGAAGATCCAGTGCCGGGACTTTCGAACGGAGTCGCTACGATTCCTTCGGCTCGATATCCACGCCAAGCCAGCGTTCGGCCGGAATGTCTTGCGCCTTGCACAGGGCTTCCCAAATCTGCTTGGGCTTGATGCCCTTGTCCAGCGCCTGCGCGGCGGTGAGGCTGCCAAGTTCGGTAAGGGCCATGGAATCGGCCAGCACGTGGGAGTACCGCGCGCCGAACTCGTTTTCCATGTTGCGCCAGAAATCGCTGATTTTCACCTAATTATTCTCCCACGCATAGGCAAGGAGCCCACGCATTTCGCGCAGGCTCCTTGCACGGCTGCCGGCAGTCTCGATTACTGAGTAGCGGTAGCCCTAAAAAATTTGGTTCTAGACCGAGGCCAATGGCTTGTTGCCGCTCTTGGCCGCAAACTCGTTGGCCATATCCGTAGGGACGGTATCCGGGATAGCAATGCCCTCCGCCAGGGCAACGCGCTCGGATACTTCACGGAGCATCAGGGACAATGGGATTTCCAGCGCCACGCAGATCGAGGAGAGCAGCTCCGAAGAGGCTTCCTTCTGGCCACGCTCAACCTCGGACAGGTAGCCAAGGGAAACACGTGCGCTATGCGAAACCTCGCGAAGGGTACGCCCCTGGCGCTGACGGACGTCGCGCAGAACATCGCCGATTTCATGACGGAGTACTACCATTTTGTGCTCCTCCTTCTCGGGCTGGACCATATGGGCTTCTCCCATATCGCGCCAACGGACGACACCATTGACAGTTACGGGTTGCTTGACCATGAATTTAGCCTCTGCTCCTAGGTCCATCTCGAAGATCTAATCAAATACGGGGGCCATCCTTGCGGCCCTGCAATTCGTACAACGACAGGTCATACGATTTTGTTCCCGTACATTCACCCTAATCACTTAAATGCGACCTACGCCACATATGCCGTGATTTTTGCGTAACATCTCGGGAAGAAGAGTATTTCGCGTCTTACTGTGAAGAAGCTTTATCCAAGATGGCAGCGAACTGGTGAAGTGCCGCCAGGGTGCTCTGCTCGCGGATCTGTGCCCGGTCTCCCACGAAGTGGTGGACTTCGGATCCCGAGTCAGCGCCCATGGCCCACCCAATATACACGGTTCCCACCGCCTTGCCATCGTGCGGGTCCGGTCCAGCGACCCCGGTTGCAGAAATCGCCGCGTCTGCACCGCAGGCACGCTGCGCCCCTACGGCCATCTGCCGGGCAACCTCGGGATCCACCGATCCGTTGGAGGCAAGCAGCATCTCGTCGACGCCCAGCAGCGATGACTTCACCGCCGAGGAATAGCTGACAACTCCCCCGCGCAGCACCGCCGAGGCGCCGGGCACCTCGGCCAGGCGCGCGGCAATCATGCCAGCGGTCAGCGATTCGGCCGTAGCCAGCTGCACATCGCCTTCAATGGCCTTGGCGATCACCTCGGGTGCCTGGGGCTTCATGGTGCCGGCCCTACTTCTGCTTCTTGGCCGCGGCTGCCAGCTGGCCGGCCTTGACCAGGTATTCCAGACCGGTGACCACGGTGACGGCCAGGGTCAGCAGCATCAGGTACCACGCCACGGTGCCCAGCCAGTCAATGGTGTGGGTGTAGGGCAGCAGGTACAGGCCGATCACGATGGCCTGCAACACGGTCTTGATCTTGCCGCCCATATTCGCGGCAATCACGCCGTAGCGGATGACCACCACGCGCAGCAAGGTGATGCCCCATTCGCGCGCCAGGATCACGATGGTGACCCACCAAGGCAGCTCGGCCAGGATCGAGAAGCAAACCAGCGCCGAACCGGTGAGCAGCTTGTCGGCGATCGGGTCCGCGATCTTGCCGAAGTTGGTGACCAGCCCGCGGCTGCGCGCCAGGTCCCCGTCGAGCTTGTCGGTGTACATGGCCACCACGAAAAGTCCCAGCGCGACCCAGCGCCACAGGCCTTGCTCGTGGTTATCGGCCATCAGGGCCCAGACGAAGAAAGGCACCATGATGATGCGGATGGTAGTGAGCACGTTGGCGATATTCAGCGTTGGTACCGGTGGCTGGGCACTGCGGCCAGCTTGCTCGCTCATGGGTTTCAGTTTCTTCCTGTCAGGTCCCAGGCGTCTTCGCCAGGTTCGTCGGAGCCATCGAAGTAGTCGACGGCTTGCGGGCGATCTTCCAGATCCTTGGCAACCAGGTCCTCGGCATAGTCGGTGACCGGCTCGGCGTGGTTCACGTTGGCTTCGGCCACCAGCGCGGCCTCGGTGGGCGACGGGGTGCTGGTCGCCGGGTCATCGCCGCGCATCGCAGCCAGGACCATGGGCAGGTCATCGGGCTGGATCAGCACATCGCGGGCCTTGGAGCCCTCGGAAGGGCCGACAACGCCCCGCGATTCCATCAGGTCCATCAGGCGTCCGGCCTTGGCGAAGCCCACGCGCAGCTTGCGCTGCAGCATCGAGGTGGAGCCGAACTGGCTGGTGACCACGAGCTCGGTAGCCTGCAGCAGCAGATCCAGATCGTCTCCGATGTCCTCATCGATCTGCTTCTTCTTCTCGGCAGCCGGGATCACGTCTTCCCGGTACTCGGGCTTCAGCTGGCTCTTGACGTGCTCGACCACGCGGTGGATTTCGGATTCGGTCACCCAGGCGCCCTGCACGCGCATCGGCTTGGAGGTGCCCATCGGCAGGAACAGGGCGTCGCCCTGGCCCAGCAGCTTCTCGGCCCCGGGCTGGTCCAGGACCACACGGGAGTCGGTGACCGATGAGGTCGCGAAGGCCATGCGCGAGGGCACGTTGGCCTTGATCAAGCCGGTGACCACATCCACCGAGGGGCGCTGGGTGGCCAGCACCAGGTGGATGCCGGCGGCACGCGCCAGCTGGGTGATGCGCACGATGGACTCTTCGACATCGCGCGGGGCGACCATCATCAAGTCGGCGAGCTCATCGACGATCACCAGCAGGTACGGGTAGGGCTTGAGCACGCGCTTGGAACCCTCCGGAGGGTGCACCTTGCCGGCCTTGACGGCCTTGTTGAAGTCGTCGATGTGCTTGAAACCGAAGTTGGCCAGATCGTCGTAGCGGGTGTCCATTTCGCGGACCACCCAGCCCAGTGCCTCGGCGGCCTTCTTCGGGTTGGTGATGATCGGGGTGATCAGGTGCGGCACGCCTTCGTAGGCGGTCAGCTCCACGCGCTTGGGGTCGACCATGACCATGCGCACCTCGTCCGGGGTGGAGCGCATCAGGATCGAGGTGATCATCGAGTTCACGAACGAGGACTTGCCCGCGCCGGTGGCGCCTGCCACCAGCAGGTGCGGCATCTTGGCCAGGTTGGCCACGACGAAGCCGCCTTCCACGTCCTTGCCCACGCCCATCACCATCGGGTGCTCGGTCTTGCGGGCATTGGAGCTGCGCAGCACATCGCCCAGCGCCACGACTTCCTTGTCGGTGTTCGGGATCTCGATGCCGATGGCGGACTTGCCCGGAATCGGCGAGAGGATGCGCACATCCGAGGAAGCCACCGCATAGGAGATGTTCTTGGACAGCGCGGTGACCTTCTCCACCTTGGTGCCCGGGGCCAGCTCGATCTCGTAGCGGGTCACCGTGGGCCCGCGGGAGAACCCGGTGACCTTCGCGTCGACCTTGAATTGCTGCAGGGTGTTGGTCAGCGCGTCGACCACCACCTGGTTGGCCTCGGATGCTTCCTTGGCCGGCGGGCCGGCAGGAAGGTAGTGCTCCTCGGGCAGGGTGTAGGTGACATCCCCGGACAGCTGCAGCTGCTCGCTGCGCGCGGGGATCGGGGCCTGCGGGGATGCGGCGAGCCCGGCGGCGCGCGAGGAGACCTGGCCCATCGCGGAGGTGGTGGCCTCGGGTTCGGCCTTCAGCCCGATATTGGCCATGATCTCGGCCATCTCGGATTCGGCCTTGGTCGGGCGCTTGACTCCAGGCGGAGGACCGGAGGGCTTCGGGATGGCCACCGTGGCGGTGTCTTCCTGGGCCGGGGCGGCGGCGGACTCGAAGTCCGGGCGGGCGATGGCCTGGGTGGCGGCCTCGTCGGCGTCGAAGATCTTGCCGGAGTTGCGGTTGACGGCAGGCATCGCGCCGGTGGACTGCTCGGCAGGATCATCCTGGCCGATGACCGCCTTGTCGTAGGCGACATCGCCGGGGCGTTCAGCGTGCTCGCCGCCGTCCACGTCGTAGACCTCGGTGACCTTGCGGGCGGCCGCGGCCCGGCGTTCGAAGAAGCCGGGCTTCTTCTTCCTGGCAGCGGGGGCCGGAGCCTCGTCCTGCGGGTAGAGGTAGGACTGGTCATGGTCCTCGCCGGCTGGATCAAGTTCCACTGCGGCCGTGGGGCGGGCGGCACGGGGTGCGTCCGGGTCCTGGCCGAGCAGGCGGTTGTAGCCCGAACGCACGCGCGAAGGGATCTGCGTAAATGGCGTGGCGGTGACGATCAGGATGGACATGACCACCAGGAAGATGAACACGGCCATGGCGCCCGGGACCGAGATCAGCAGGCCCAGCGGGGTGCCCAGGATGGAACCGGCCATGCCGCCGGCATTCCAGAGGGCCTGGAAATCGTCGGAGACCGCTGGCGAGCCGTTGGCCAGCGAGGCGATGGAGGAGCCGGAGAGCGTCATGATCAGCAGGCCGATGCCGATGCGGTTGTTCGCGGTGACCGCCTCCGGGTAGCGGAAGAGCCGGAAGGCGCCGATGAACAAGATCACCGGCAGCAGCACGGCCATGAAGCCCAGGGTGCCGCCGGCGACCGCGTGCACGCCGGTGCCGAACCAGCCCGCATCGCGCAGGCCCCACCATTCGATGATCGCGACGATCATCGAGATCAGCGCGAGGAACAGTCCGGTGCCGTCGCGGCGCAGCTCGTAGTCAGGCTTGACGGTTCCGCCGATGCGGCGGAATGCGCCGCCGAAGATCCGGGCAATGCCCATCCACACGCTGCGTATTGCGCGCAGCGGCAGGGCGAGTTCCGCATCCGGGTTCTCGGGCGTTTTCTTGGAGGACGAGGAGCCAGGCGCCTTGGGTTTGCGCGCCGCGGTCTTCTTCGTCCCCTGAGACTGGGTACGTGGGGCCATACTCCAAGGGTATCGCCCCCGGCTGGATGCACCCCGAATTTACACGTCTGCACGGGATGCGCCAGCAGCTAGATAATCGTCACGTGGCGCCCGGGAACTATTGCGAGTACTCGATCACCAGGGTGTAGCGGCCATTGCCTTCCAGGCAGGCGTGGCTGCCGACTTCGTACCCGGACGCCTTGAAGGCATCCACCGTGGCGGTTTCCATCATGGCGCAGGTAGCGGCGCTGGAGACCTCTTGGGTGTAGGTCGTGCCGCTGGCGTGGGCCCCCGGGATTCCGGCCAGCCCCACCGCCCCGGCCAGCATTCCTGCCGCCGCGCCTGCGGCGAGATGGCTCTTGAACTTCATTTCCACTCCTGGTCTGCTTTCGTCCCCGGCGCTTGGGCCAAGCGCCCGCTTCCAAAAGTGCCACAGCACGCCCTGCACTGCCAGCAGCTTCCAGCCAGTAGCCAGCCAGCGCCTGGCCGCGGAGCCCGGATGGCCTCAGCCGCGGGCCGCGCAGCGGTTGAGCCCAGCCAGGATAGCGAAGCCCGAGGCAAAGCACACTGCCAGGAACCCCAGGGCCGTGCCTAGGAACGGGGCCGGATCGATTTCGCCCAGGCCCAGCGCGGCTATGGCCAACGCCGGAAGCAGTGCCGCGAGGACCGCGCCGATTCCGGCAGCGGCCGATTGCCTGGCTGCCGAGGCCTGCTGGTTCCCCATGGCCTGGATTTCAATGGCCGCATACGCACCGCTGCAGCAGATCAGGCCCACCACCACTCCTGCGAGCGCGCCGTAGGCCAAGGGCAGGCCGAGATCACCCAGGCCGCTGCCATAGCCGTCCCCGCGGATCGGCCAGAACATCCAGAGCACCGCCAGCGCACCGAGCACCATGCCCACCCCTGCAGCGATCGCGAACATGCTTCGGGTCATCGAGGCCACGGTCCTTGAAGTTTTCCCATTCATGGCTACAGCCTAGGACGACTAGGCAATATTTGCTACTGCCAGCGGGTTCAGCTGCCAGTTGGCCGCGGTTCACTGCCGGGAGGCCAGGCCGCCGCTAGGAGAAGTCCAGGCCGAGCAGTGCGTTCTCGGTGACCTCCGGCAAGGCCGGGTGGATCCAGTACTGCTGCGTGGCGACCTCGCGCACATCCAGCCCGAAGGCCATCACCGTAATCATCTGCTGGATCAGCGTTGACGCCTGCGGGCCCATGTAGTGCGCGCCCAGCAGCTTGCCGGTTTCCCGGTCAGCAATGAGCTTGGCGATACCGGTGCTGTCTTCCATGGCCCAGCCGTAGGCCACATCCCCGTACTTCTGCACCTTGGCGGTAATGTCGTGGCCTGCCTCGCGGGCTTCGTCCTCGGTCATGCCGACGTAGGCGATCTGCGGGTGGGTGAAGACCGCCGCCGGCACGTGCTCATGGGGCATCTGCTTCATGTTCTGCGGGTTCAGCAAGTTATGGCGTACCGCGCGCATTTCCGCGTTGGCCACATGCTTGAGCAGGAATGGCGAGGAAATATCGCCCAGCGCCCAGATGCCCTCGGCGGATGTCGAGCGGCCGTACTCATCCACGCTGACCCGTCCATCCTCGGAGTCGATGCCGGCACGGTCCAGATCCAGCTGGTCGCCGTTGGGGATGCGCCCCGTGGCCACAAGCAGCACCTCTGCACTGGCGGTGGAGCCGTCATCCAGGGTCAGCCTCACCCCGTCGGGCTCTTGCACGGCGCTGACCATGCTCCTGCCAGGGCGCACGTCATAGCGTTCTGCGGCCATCTGGTTGAATGGCCCGCGCAGATCGGCATCCAGCTGGCGCATGAGCTCGGAACGGGCCAGGATGGTGACCTTGGTGCCCAGTGCTTCGAAGACGTGGGCGAACTCCATGGCAATGTAGCCGCCACCGATGATCACGATGGACTTGGGCTGGCGGGCCAAGCGCATGATGTCCTCGTTGGTGCGGAAGGCCACGCCGGAATCGATGATTTCCTGCGGAATGAACGGGCGCGACCCGGCGGCCAGGACAATCTGGTCCGCGCTGATGGTCCTGGCTTCTGTTCCCTGCCCGGTACGCAGCGTGCGCTCGCCGACAAACCGCGCGTGCTGGTCGTAGACATCGATATTCGGCGTCTGCGCGCCACGGCGGTAGTCCTCGCCGCCCTGGGCAATGGGATCGATGCGCTTGCCGAAGACCCGGCTGACGATGCCTGGCCAGTCCACCGAATTGACCTGCGCATCGATTCCCAGCCGTGCCGCTTGCCTGGTTTCCAGGGCCACGTCTGCGGCGTAGACATACATCTTGGTCGGGATGCAGCCGACGTTCAGGCAGGTACCGCCGAAAGCGCCCTTCTCGATGATGGCAATGGATTTGCCATCGAATTCCGGACCGGGGATGGAGTTGCCCGAACCGGTGCCAAGGATGATCAGATCGTAGTGCTTGTCAGCCTCGAATACGGCGGAATTCGTCATGGCAGGGATACCTTTCACGGTCAATGCTGGGCCCGGCAGGCAGGCGCTTGGCCAATGCTTGCCTACCGGGCAGGCTATCATCCGGGCACTGGAGTGCCACTATGTTGCACCTTGGGCTCATCGGCCAGGCTGAAGACCAGTTGCACGATGCCGTTCACCAGCACCTGCTCCGCGTGGATCCCGTAGACCTGCAGCAGAAGCCCAGGGTCCAGCACCTCCTGGGGCGTGCCCGCAGCGATGACCCCGCCATTGGCCAGCATGACCAGCTTGCTGCAGTAGCGGGCGGCCAGGTTCAATTCGTGCAGCACCACCACCGTGGTGGTTCCCAGTTCCCCGACCATGCGCAGCAGCTCATGCTGGTAGCGGATATCCAGGTGGTTGGTGGGTTCATCCAGTAGCAAGTGCTCGGCCTGCTGGGCCAATGTCCGGGCAACCAGCACGCGCTGCTTTTCGCCGCCGGACAGGGTCGAGTAGCGGCGGTCGGCCAAGTGCCGGGCGCCGACCCGGGACAATGCCGAGGCAACTGCCTGGTGGTCCTCGCGGGCAAAGGCGGCCAGCGCCTTGCGGTGCGGAGCCCTGCCCAGGAGCACCATTTCGGCGACACTGACCGGCAGCTCGGTGGGCGTTTCCTGGGCCACGACGGCAATCCTGCGAGCAAGGTCGTTGCCGCGCAGCTCGGTGACGGGGCGCTCGTCCACGAGCACCAGTCCTGCCGTGGGCCGCAGCGCCGCATAGAGCGTGCGCAGCAGGGTGGATTTGCCGCTGCCGTTGGGGCCGATCAGCCCCACCACTTCCCCTGGGCCTGCCTGCAGCCCCGCCGATTCAATGACCAGCTTTCCGCCATAGCCCACGGAAATATCTGTAGCAGTAATCATGGTTCTTGCCTTCTTCCAGGTCCTTGGTTCCTATTGGGCCGCATTGAGCTTGCGAACCAGCGCGAACAGCAGCGGGGCGCCGAGCAATGCGGTGACGATTCCCAGCGGCAATTCCTGCGGTGCCATGGCCGTCCGGGCCAGCACATCGGCCCAGACCAGGAAGATCGCGCCGAGCAGGGCGGCTACCGGAATCAGGGTGCGGTGCGTGGAGCCGACGCACAGCCGGGCTACGTGCGGAATCACCAGCCCGACGAATCCGATGCCGCCGGAGGACGCAACCAGCGCGCCCACGCACACCGCGGTCACCACCATGACGGCCGCACGCAGCTTGGCCGGAGATATTCCCAGCGCTTGCGCGGTGCCATCGCCGATGGCCAGCGCGTCCAGCGGCCGCGACCAATAGGCCAGCAGCGTGGCGGTCCCGAGCACCACGATCCAGGTGATCATTGCCGATTGCCCGGTCGCCTGCGCCAGTGAACCCAGCGTCCAGAAAAGCACCGAACGGCCCGCATTGGGATCATCCGAAGCGAAGATCAGCAGCGAGGTGAGCGCGTGCAGCACATAGCCCACGGACACCCCGGCCAGCACCAGCCGGGTGGACGTCATCTCCGAACCGACCCGCGCCAGCAGGTAGACGAAGATCCCGGCGGCCAGCGCCCCGGCAAAGGCGCTGGTGGCCAGCGAGGCCGTGCCGATGCCGGCCGTGGCGCCGAAGAGGATCGCGGCCGCCGAGAGCGTGGAGGCCCCGGAGGTCACGCCCAGCAGGTAGGGCTCGGCCAGGATGTTGCGGGTCAGCGCCTGCAGCGCCACCCCGGCCAGGGCCAGCCCGGCCCCGACGGCGGCACCCAGCAGCACCCGCGGCACGCGCAGCAGCAGGACGATGGACTGGTCCGAGGCGCTGAATGCACCAGGTGCGGGCATCCCGGAAAGGTGCGCCTTGAGGATCTGCAGCACGGTGCCCGGCTCGATGGACACCGGGCCGAGCCCTACGGCCACCGGCAAGGTGGCCAGCAGTACGGCCAGCAGCCCGGCGATCCACAGCCAGGTGTGCCGGGCCCGCCGGTCATGGTCCAGGTCATCGCCGGCGCAGGCCAGCGGTTCCCGGGGTTTTCGCACGATAGGTTCCAACGGGGTCATGGCTGCCTTTCGGGGGTTTCGCCAATGGAATCGGTGCGCAGGCCCAGTGCGGCACCCAGCGCAATCAGGGTCAATGCGCCAAGCACGGCAGCGGCGGCCAGGTATCCGGCGGCGGCCAGCGCCGCTCCGGAGGCTGCTGTGCCCAGGAACAGGCCCAGGGACATGCCGGCCGCGTTCAGGCTCAGCGCGGTGCCGCGCACCTGCGTGCAACGGCTCACCAGCAGGCTCATCACGGCGGCCGCGACCACCGCGTGGCTAGCCGAAAGCAGCGCCGTGCCGGCCACCGCCAGCGGCAGCACCGGTGAGAGGTAGACGCCGAACAGCGCCACCAGCGAAATGCCCAGGCTGAAAACCATCACCGCACGGGTGCGCCGCTGCGAATCCCCGGCGTTGAGCATCCGCCCGGCCAGCAGGTGCCCCAGGAAGAAGGCCCCGCCGCTGACCGACCAGATGAACGCGAACCAGCTGGCGGTCAGCGCGAACTTCTCCGCGTACAGCGGGGCCAGGAAGGCCAGGTGCCCCATGAAGGCGCCGGCGCGGCCGAAGGAGACCAGCAGCAGCGCCCGGGCTCCGGGCACGCCGGCCAGGGTGCGGAAGGCAGCCAGGTAGCCCAGCCGGGCTGGAGCCGGAGCCGGGTCTGCCGAGCAGTGCCCGGCGCCGCGGCGGCCGTAGCGCAGCACCGCCGGGATCAGGGCGATGCTGATGGCGGCGATGGCGACCAGGTTTCCCTGCCAGCCCCAGAACATCGCCGGCAGCACCAGCAGCGGCGCGCCGATCGTGGAGGCCAGGGTCTGGGCCGTCATCACCAAGGTGGCTGCCCGGCCCGCGGCCGGGGTGGTGCCGAAGCGGTCCGCGGCCGCGGTTGACAGCGCCGGGTAGAGCAGCGCGTTGGACACCCCGGTGGCCAGGCAGAAAACTGCCAGAGCCGCCAGGCCCGAGAAGGTCCCCGCGATGGCGGCGGCGCCCATCAGCCCCAGCGCCGCGGCGGCCACGGTGCCCGGGGCGATGCGCCCGATCAGCGGGGCCAGCGCAACCCCGGCGAGCACCGCGCCGACGCCGGCCAGCCCGCGCAGGGTGCCGGTTTCGGCATAGCCGGCCCCGGCCCAGTCGGCGATGGGCACCAGGAAGGTGCTCAGCACCGTGAAGGGCAGCAGGCCCAGCGCCGAGGCCAGCAGCGCCGGCCAGATCTCGGCGATGATGCGCCGTTCGCTGGGCAGCTGCTGCGCTGTTTCGACTTCTGGCTGGCTCATGCCGCACTCCCGATTCCGGCGCTGATCATGGCCAGGTCCTCGGCGAAATCCTGCACCGCGAAGGCCGGCGAGCAGCCCTGGCCTTCCCGGGCCGAGGCCGCTTGCACCAGGGCGTCTTCGTAGGCGGCGAGCAGCGCGTCGATCATCGGGCAGGGCACGGCCAGTTCCCGGGCCAGGCCGGCGATGATCCTGGTGCGGTAGTAGTCTTCCTTGGGCATCCGCGGCACATCCCACTGGCCCTGGTCATTGCGGAAGACCGGGCGGAAGGCGATGGCCGAGAAGTCGAAGTAGCGGCCCTGCGCGTCGGGCTGCGAGAAGGGGTCGATGAGCAGCGAGGCGTAGCGCACGTAGAGCAGGTACTCCTGCTCGATGGCCGGCAGCTGCTCGAAGCTGGCTGCTTTCCCCGGGTCGATGCTCTGGGGGTGCACCGGATACCCGTCATCGAGCATGAAGGCCAGCAGGTTGACCGGCTGGCCGCCCAGTGCGGCGGTGATGGCCGACAGTTCCCGCCAGGCCTCGGCCATGGAGTGGATCAGCGCCGGGGTGACCGGGCCTTCGGGATAGAGCTTGTAGACGTACTGGACGGGCGGGGCGGGAGCGAAGACCGCGCGCAGCGCCTGCTCGTTGAAGAACAGGGCCGGATGCACGTACAGCGACATGTTCCGCGCCTCGGCTTCAACCGGCGATCCCGCCAGCTGCACTTCGGTGCCGGCCGCGGCATGCACCGCACGCAGCCGCTGCAGCGCGGGCGTGGCCCCGCCGGTGGAGCCGGCGTAGATGCGGGCCTTGGCGCCGGCGGTCAGCACCAGCGCTCCGCCGGTCCCCTCCACCTGCCGGGTGTCCCCCAGATAGCTGGAGAAGCTGATGATTTCCGGGTTGGTGCCGCTGCGGCGGGCGAATTCGCGCACCAGTGCCGCCGAGCCCAGCGTGGGCGAGAGCAGCACGATCCGCGCCAGCGATGCGAGCACCACCGGCGGCAGTTCGCGCAGCACCGGCAGGTAGGCGTCGGCGGTGGCCGCCAGCACCAGGGTGTCCCAGCCGCCGCGCACCTGCTGGTAGCCGCGGTAGCGGTGCTCGATGCGCACCTGCCCGGCCAGTGCGGCATGGGAGGGGTTTTGCACCTGGACGCGGGCGGTGCCGGCGTTGGCCTCCAGCGCGTCGAAGAAGGCGGCGCAGCGCTGCGAGGCGCGCCCGGCAATGCCCAGTTCCCCGGGCAGCGCCCCGAGCAGCACGGCGCTTTGCACCGCAACCGGTCCGGTTCCGGCAATGAGGATATTTCCCAGATCATCCATGGGTTAATTGCTTTCCGTTCTCGTGCGCGCCTTGGTGTACAGCGCGATGTCGAAGACCTGCCCGGGCTGGCGGATCGTTCCGTCCAGCTGCCACCGCCGGGGGTCCACTGGTTGCATCGGGTAGTTGAACAGCGACTTCAGCCCGTCGCCGAAGCGCATCGCGACCACCACGTCCTGCCGGGTGCGCGCGTGCAGCTGGTGCAGCAGCTCGTATTTCACGGCCACCGTGGAGCTGAAGACGATGTGCGTGGCCTGCGGCAGGAAGTCCAGCTGGTGGATTTGATCGCCCTGCAGGCCGATATCCAGGCCCTGCCCCAGCTGCGCCACGACCCGGCGGCCCAGCTCCAGCGCTTCGGGATCGATGTCGATCCCCACGGCGCTGGCCCCGGTGCGCGAGGCCAGGTTCAGCAGGGTCATCGGGAAGGAACCCGAACCGACCAGCAGCACCTTGGAGCTGGAGTCCGGGGCGACGGCGCCGAATTCCCCGGCGATGCACGATTCGATGTTGGCGAAGTAGCCCTCGGCTCCGCTGCGGCCTTCGAGCAGGCGCAGCGCCCGGTACTTCTCGATGACCGCGACGCAGCGCGCCGATTCGGTGCGCAGCGCCGCCACCAGCGCCGTGCCCTGGTCGGTGGCGGCCATCTGGGCATAGCCCGGTTCATTGGCCGGGTCGGTGACCAGCTGCGCATAGCCGGCCAGCAGCTCTTCGAGCGCCGCCGCGTGCCGCGTCGATCCGTCATAGTCTCGGGCGGCTTCGGCGAACAGTCCGAGGTAGCCGTGCAGCACGCCGGCCAGGCCGGCGGCGGCGGCCTGGGTGGCCAGTGGTGTTTCAGTCATGGATATATGCAGTCCCTTCGGCCACGATGCTTACTTCGGTGCTGATCTGCAGCGCGGTGGCCTTGGCGCGGCTGCCATCGGCGTGCACCTGCACGGTGCCTCCGGGCTGTTTCACGCTGGCATTGACCGGAGCCCCGGTTTTCGCTGCCAGGTAGGCGCCCAGCGCGGCGCTTCCCGAGCCGCAGCTGCCCTCCCAGATGAGGCTGCCCAGCGCCGGGACGCTGACCAGCGGGGCCAGCTGCCCGCGGTCCGGATCGTAGAGCATGATGCCCACGACGGACACCGCTTCGCTGGCGCCCAGGTCCAGGGCCAGTCGCTGCGCATGCCCGCGCAGCTTCGGATCCGAGCCGTCGCATTCGGCGACCAGGTGCACCGCATCGGCGTAGCGCACCAGCCCGGCGCCGGCGACGCCCGGGAACGGGTACGGGTCGATGCGCAGCGGCCAGGGCATTTTCAGCTGGCAGCGGTAGGCGGCACCGGCCGGCTCGACCCGGCAGCCCAGCAGTTGCGCGGCGCCGGAGGCTTCGATCAGCAGCTCAAGCGGGCCGCTGCGGGCGCGGCGCGCGGCCTGCAGCGCGGCCAGCGACATCGCGGCATTGGCGCAGAATTCGCCACCGGCCATGTGCAGCCGGGCCTGGGCCCGGGGCGAGCTGGGAGGCAGGATGAACCCGACTTGCTCGGCGTGCACATGCTCGGCGCGCAGCAGCCGGTCAGCGATGCTGCGGTAGTGCGCCGCGGGGTGCCGGCTGGTCACCAGCACGGTGGTATTCGATGCCGGACTGAGCTTGACGAATTCCACGGGGGTGGCGCCCCGGACCAGGCCGCGGTTGGGGCCGCGTCCGTGCCCCGGGCGGGCCACGCGGCGCGATGAGGCCGCTTGCCGGCGCAGCGCGGCTGGCTGGCTCATCAACGGGCCAGCCGGTCGGCGATCAGCTCGACCCCGTCCACTGCCAGCGGACCGGGCGAGGAATAGTAGTAGTTCAGCGGCACGATGGCGCTGTCCTGCTCGATGGCGGGCAATCCGGCCAATTCGGGGCGGTCGCGCAGCGCCTCGATGACCTGCTGGTCGGTTTCCAAGTTCGAGGAGCCTGTCGGCAGGTACATGGCGAAGACCTTGTCGGCGCCGCTGTTCACGAGTTCTTCGGTGGAGGGCTCGAAGTAGCGCTTGGGCACGTCGTTGAAGACGTTCTGAAGGCCAAGCAGTTCCATCTGCTCGGCAACCAGCGATTCATGGCCGTAGGATCCCAAGGTGCCTGCGGTGGGCACGTACAGCGGCATCCCGCGCTGCTGGCTTTCCTGCTTGACGCTGCGCGCGGCTTGCTCGACGCGTGCTCGCATCTGCTGCACGGAGTCCTCGGCCGCCTGCTCGGTGCCGAAGAGCTGGCCGTAGGACTGGACGTCCTTGTAGATCTGGTCGAAGCCGCTCAGCCCGCCGGTGGATCGATCCTCGAATCCGGCGCAATATCCGCTGACGGTCAGCATCTTCACTCCGGCGCTTTCCAGGCGTTCAGCCAACGAGTCGAGATCGATTCCAGCAGCGATATCGGTGCCGATCACCACGTCTGCTCCCGAGTCCAGGATCATTTCGTAGGAGACATCATGCGAGTCCTCGGTAATCCGCTCCGCGTTGCGCACTGCCGCCATGGTTTCTTCGTCGAAAGGCACCTGCCAGCTGCCTGCGTAGTGCGTGAGCTTGTCTCCCGCTCCAGCGGCGGCCAGCAGGGCCGGGGCTTCGGACCCGACTGCAAGAACGCTGTCCGGCGCCTTGTCGAAGACGACCTGCCTTCCGCAACTGTCCAGGGAAATGCTCTTGGCGCCGGTGCCCTGCGGTGCACCGCTGGCAGATCCGGCTGGCGCGCCGCATCCGGTGGCCAGGGCCAGGATGGCAACCGGCACGGCCAACTTCCAGGGATTGAGTTTTTTCATCTATCAGTGCTCCATTCATGGCGGGCAGGCCTCGGCCGCCGAGATCCGGCGAGCTCCTCTGCCAACAGAGCTAAACACTAATGAGAATCATTATCAATTGTCAAAACGAGCAAGCCACGGAATACCCCTCAGCCAAGCCGCTGCCGTTTCCGGACAAGGAAAAGCAGCCGCACTGCCCGTCATTGCGTGGGCGGTGCGGCTGCGGTGAAGCTATGTTCTTATGCTGGCTTGCCGGGCTACAGCCCCTCGGAAGTCAGCCATGCCGAAGCGATGTCGGCGGCAGACTTCTTGTCCACGGTGCTCTGCACGTTGAGGTCCACCAGAACCTGCGCTGTCAGTTTTTCGCTGACCGGATTCAGGACTTCTGCCAATTCCCCGGATTGATCAGCGGCCACCAATGGCACCACATTCGATGCCAGGAATAGCGACTTCGGGTCTTCAAGGACTACCAAGTCCTCCGTCTGGATCCGCGGATCCGCGGTAAAGACGTTGGCGACATTCACCGTGCCGGCGGCCAGGTCTTCAACGGTCGTGTCGCCAGTTGCCGAGAATTCGGCCTTGACGCCATATGCGCTCTCCAAGCCCTTGGGTCCATAGGGGCGTTGCGCCAATTCAGGCGGGCCGCCCACGGTCAAGGGTTCGGAAATGCCGGCCAGATCCTCGATGCTCGCAAGCTTATTGGCTTCAGCGAATTCCTTGGTCACCGTGTAGGAGTCCTGATCCGAAGCTGGCGCGGCTTCGAGCACGGCCAGCGAATCCGGCAAGGATTCCTTCAGCTCGCTGTACACCTCATCGGCGGAGCGTGCTTCGGTGTCTTCCTTGTAGAACTGCAGCAGGTTGCCGGTGTATTCAGGGAAGACATCAATGCTGCCGTCTTCCAGCTGGGGCATGTAGGCATCGCGCTGCCCGATGCTGAATTTCCGTTCCACTTCCATGCCGGCTCCCTCAAGCGCCTGGGCATAGATCTCAGCAACGATTTCATTGGAATAGTAGGCCTGCGAACCGACAACGATCGCTTCCCCACCCTCCCGGGTGGCATCGCTTTCGGTGGCCAACGGATCCGCACCGGAGCATCCAGCGAGTGCGAGGCTTCCGGCCAGCACGAGAGCACTCGTGGACAATATCTTCTTGGTTCTCATGACATTTCCCTTTCGCGGGTGATTGAGTCATCGGTATCTTGGTAAGTTTTCTTCTTCTTCGAGGGCACGCCCAGCCCGTGGGGCACAGCCGCTTTCTGCGCGATGGCAAATGCCAAATCCAGCACCAAGGCCAGCGCGGCAACCATCAAGGCGCCGCCCAGGACCATGTCGAAGCGCCGCAGGTTCAGACCGGTGATGATGGGCAGTCCCAGGCCGCCGAGATTTACGTAGGCGGCAACAGTAACGGTGGCGACTACTTGAAGAACGGCGGAGCGGATCCCGCCTACGAGCAGCGCAAGTCCCAGTGGGATCTCGACTTTGACGAGGATCTGCCATTCGGTCATCCCCATGGCCCGGGCAGCATCGATGGTTTTGCGGTCAATTGCTTCGAAGCCGGTATAGGCTCCGGCCAGCAGTGATGGAATTGCCAGCACGACGAAGGTCAGCATGGCCGCTTCTGGCTTGTGCAGAACTCCCAGAAGCAGCACCAGCAGAATCAGCAGGCCGAAGGATGGCACCGCACGCGCAACGCCGGCCAGCCCGACGGCCAATTCCCTTCCTCGCCCGGTGTGGCCAATGGCCCATCCCGCAGGGATGGCAATCGCGCTAGCAATTAGCACAGCAAGCACGGTGAACAGCAAGTGCTGCCCCAGCAGGCTAGCCAGTCCCCCATCGCCCTGCCACTGCTCGGGAGCGAAGATCCACGCCAGCGCATCGGAAATCAGATTCATGAGGACACCTTCTGCGTGGACGCCTGCGCTGCAGTTCGTTTTTGCCTGGTGTTCGTTGCAGCCCAAGGCATCAGCCAACGGCCGGCCAAGAGCAACAACAGGTCAACGAGCAGCGCGATCACTGCCACCGCGATGATCCCCGCCAGGACTTCTTCAATGATGCGACGCTGCAGACCGTTGGTGAATAGGTAGCCCAAGTTGGTTACCCCAACCAGGATGCCGACCGTTGCCAGCGAGATGGTGCTGACCGCGGTCACGCGCAGCCCAGCCAGAACTACGGGACCGGCCAAGGGAAGGTCGACTGCGAAGAAACGGCGTGCCGATCCGTAGCCCATGGCAGTTGCGGCCGACCTGGTTGCCGGGTCCACCGAGTTCAGCCCATCGACCACGCTGCGCACCATGATCGCTATCGCGTAGATCGCCAAGGCGAGAATGAGATTGGCTTCGCTGATCGCGCTCATCCCGGTGAGTACGGGCAGGATCATCAGCAGAGCCAGCGAAGGGATCGTGTAGAGCAATCCGGTGATGCTCACGACCGGTCCGCGCACCAGTTTGTAGCGCCAGGCCACCCAACCCAGCGGAATCGACAGGATGAATCCGAGAATGATTGCTATCAGGGACTGGCGCAGGTGCTCCAGCGATAGCGAACCAATGAGTCCGAGATTTTCCAGGACCCAGTTCACTGGACAGACCCATCCTCGACCAGCTTGCCTTGGGTCCGGCCTTGCGCATCAACCAGGACGGTTCCGTGCTCCGTCTGCTTCAAGCTCAGCGCCCGTGCCCCACGCTGCGCGCCAATGAAGGAGGCGACAAAATCATTGGCTGGATTTTCAATGATCTCGCTGGGGCTGCCGACCTGGAGCTTCTGTGCGCCCGCCGCCAGAATTACCACCTGGTCCCCCAGGAGGAAGGCTTCATCAATATCGTGGGTGACAAAGACTATGGTCTTATCGAGTTCTCTTTGGAGACGAAGCAATTCTTCTTGCAGCTCGGCGCGAACGATAGGGTCCACTGCGCCGAAGGGCTCGTCCATGAGCAGGATGTTCGGATCGGCGGCCAGCCCGCGTGCCACGCCAACGCGTTGCTGCTGGCCTCCAGAGAGCTGATGCGGATACCTGTCGGCCATGGAGCCGGCCAGCCCAACCGTGCCCATCAGTTCCAAGGCACGCGCTCGTGATGCCTTGCTCGTTTCACCCATGAGCCGCGGCACGGTCGCAATGTTCTGTGCGACAGTGAAATGAGGCAGCAGGCCGGAGTTCTGCATCACGTAGCCGATGCTGCGGCGCAGGCCCACCGCCGGCTTGCTGGCGATGTCCTCGCCGTCGATACGGAGCGTACCGCTGCTCGGATCAACCATGTGGTTGATCATCCGCAGCAATGTTGTCTTGCCGCAGCCTGAGGAACCTACGAAGACTGTGGTGCGGTGTGCCGGAATTTGCAGGCTGAAATCCTTGACGGCAACGGTGCCATCCGGATAGTGCTTGGAAACGTTATCGAACTCAATCATGCACATTCCTCCACAGCGGCTTCGATCCAACCCATTGGGTGATGCCCGGGCATATTTCGTCTCCTTGAGCTGGCGTTGAGCCCAATTCTGCCTTAAAAGTGCTGTGACAGCACCAGATGCCGGGAAATAGCCAGCTTCATGCTGCGTGGTGGTTCCCGGTTTCCTTCGGGAACATCGGTAGAGTCAGTGAAAATCATCTTTACTGCATTTGGAGAAGACCTTGCGCATACGCTCAATAGGCATCGCGACGGCAACCTTAATCGTTGGTGCCCTGGCACTCTCATCACCGGCACTCGCTGGCCAGCAAGGCGTCGCCCCATCCGGTGGTTGGGACGGCTCAGTTTCCATGGAAGCCGGCACCGGTGAGGTGCTGGAGCAGATCGATATGGACCACTGGGATTCCGTCATTGCAGTCGACGCGCAAACAGGGCAAATCCTGCCGCAAAGTCCCGCCCCGGCAATCGAGCTCGATAACTCGCCAAGTCCTGCATACCTTGGCTTCTTTGGCTGACACTTGAGCTTTGACCCAAGCCTTGCGGTTGCTTTCCCATAAAAATATTGCCTCGAACCTGGCGGGTTCTAACGGTCGTCGCAACTCCTGATTGTTCAGGGTGTTGCGACGACCGTTAGAACCCGCCCCTTAATTGGTTCGAGGCAATATTTTTTGGAAGCCTAGGCTTCGAGCACTACAGGAACGATCATTGGGCGGCGACGCAGCTTGCGCGAAACCCACGAGCCGATCACGCGGCGCGTGATCTGCTGCAGCTGGTGCGTGGAGTGGTTCGGGTTGTTGCCCACCGCTTCCATAATCGCAGCTGCGATCTTCGGCTTGATCTCGTTGAAGACCGAGTCCTCTTCGGCTACACCACGTGCGTGGATGTCCGGGCCGGAGATGATCGTACCGTTCTGGCGGTTGATCACGGTGATGACCGAGATGAAGCCTTCTTCACCCAGGGTGACGCGGTCCTTCAGGTCATCATCGGTGATGGTGCCGACCTTGGAACCGTCAACGTAGACGTAGCCGCATTCGACCTGGCCAACGAGCTTTGCAACGCCGTCCTTCATGTCGATGACCGAGCCGTCGTCTGCCAGCAGCACGTTGTCCTCCGGGACACCGGCCTGCGCGGCCAGGCGGCCGTTGGCAATCAGGTGGCGGGTTTCGCCGTGCACCGGAAGCACGTTCTTCGGGCGCAGGATGTTGTAGCAGTAGAGCAATTCGCCAGCCGATGCGTGACCGGAAACGTGGACCTTGGCCATGCCCTTGTGGATGACCTCGGCGCCCAAGCGCATCAGGCCGTTGATCACGCGGAAGACCGAGTTCTCGTTGCCCGGGATCAGGCTGGAGGCCAGGATGACGGTGTCGCCCGGGTTGATCTGGACCTTGTGCTCGCCGTTGGCCATGCGGGACAGTGCAGCCATCGGCTCGCCCTGCGAACCGGTGGACATCAGCACGACCTTGTGGTCTGGCAGCGAATCGATCTGCTTCAGGTCGACCAGGACGCCCTGTGGCACTTCGAGGTAGCCCAAGCGTTCGGCGATGCCCATGTTGCGCACCATCGAGCGGCCGATGAAGGCCACCTTGCGGCCGTGCACCGCTGCGGCGTCCAGAACCTGCTGCACGCGGTGGACGTGCGAGGAGAACGAAGCGACGATGATGCGGCGTCGGGCGCGCGCGAACTTTGCCTCGAGTACCGGGCCGATTTCGCGTTCGGCAACGGTGAAGCCCGGAACTTCGGCGTTGGTGGAGTCCGGCAGGAACAAGTCCACGCCTTCCTCGCCCAGGCGCGCGAAGTGGCGCAGGTCGGTGATGCGGCCGTCAAGTGGCAGCTGGTCCATCTTGAAGTCGCCGGTGTGCAGCACGGTACCGGCTTCGGTGCGCAGGAATACAGCCAAGGCATCCGGGATCGAGTGGTTCACAGCTACGAACTCGCATTCGAAGTTGCCAACCTGCGCGATCTCGCCCTCCACCACGATATTGGTGTTGGCCTTGATGCGGTGTTCTGCCAGCTTTGCTTCGACGAAGGCCAGGGTCAGCTTCGACCCGTACAAAGGGATGTCTTCGCGCAGGCGCAACAGGTACGGAACAGCACCGATGTGGTCCTCGTGGCCGTGGGTCAGCACGAGGCCCACCACGTCGTCCAAGCGGTCCTTGATGTAGGAGAAGTCTGGCAGGATCAGATCCACGCCAGGCTGGTGCTCCTCGGGGAAGAGCACGCCGCAGTCGATGATCAACAGTTTCCCGTTGAGTTCGAAAACGGTCATGTTTCGGCCGACCTCGCCCAAGCCGCCGAGGGGAACAATTCGCATTGTTCCCTTCTTCAGCTTCGCCGGAGTCTGCATACGCGCAGCGTCAGCCTTGCCTACTGAACTCTCAGTCATATGTGGTTAGTCCCTTTCGTTACAGATCCCATCCACCTTCACGTAGGTCCGCGCGGATGGCATCGAGCTCTGCGTCCGACGGTGCCAACAGCGGCAGTCGGACGACGGTGTTCGGCAGGACACCCTGCCAGTGAAGTCCATATTTTGCGGCCACGGCGCCCTGAATGTGGCCCATGATGCCGCGCTGGATCGCGTCCAGCTCAAAGTGTGTGGTGCGTGCAGTCGCCAGATCTCCTGCATGCATTGCATTAACAAGCGTACGGTACTTAGCGGCCGCAACGTGAGCGGTGACCGAAACCACGCCGACAGCACCTGCTGCCATCAGCGGCAAAGTCAGCCCATCGTCGCCGGAGTACACGTGCAGATCGGTTGTGGCCAGCACGGTGGTGGTGGACTGGTAATCCGCCTTGGCATCCTTCAGCGCAATGACCTGAGGAATCCTGGACAGTTCAATGATGGTCTCGGGCGCCAGCGCGATGCCGGTGCGTCCCGGGATGTCGTAGAGCATGATGGGCAGTTCAACGGCTTCGGCGATGGCCTTGACGTGGGCGATGACGCCAGCCTGGCTTGGCTTGTTGTAGTAGGGGGTGGTCAACAGCACACCGTCTACGCCCGCTTCCTTGGCAGCCAGCGAGAGCTTGATGGAGTGGCGGGTGTCGTTGGTAGTGGAACCGGCCAGCACTGCGGCACGGTCCCCCACCGCCTCGGCGACGGTACGGAACATCTCGATGTTCTCTTCATCGGTCAGGGTCGAGGTCTCGCCGGTGGTGCCGGTGACGACCAGTCCGTCGCAGCCATCATCAACCAGCTTCGTTGCCAGTTTGGCAGCCATCGCGTAATCGACTTCACCCGCTTCATCGAAGGGCGTGACCATAGCGGTCAGCACGGTACCGAACGGGTATGCCTGATTATCAATTGCACTTGTAGCCATGGCATTAAATCTACACTCGCGCATGTTGCAATGGCATCCCCCGCGCAATTCGTGGTGCGATGATTCCATGAACGATTTGGGTAGTTCCCAGCGGTTGCTGGGGGTGGACGCGGCACGGCTTGCCGCCATCCTCGGGATGTTCGCCGCGCACGTTTTCGCGCTCTATGGAACCAGTGGCGCACCCGCCTACTCCCCAACATTTACCGGGACTTTCGCCTCCGGCCGAGCATCTGTCCTGTTCATGGTGCTGGCGGGTTTATCCCTGGTCCTGCTCTCGAAATCCTTGGCTCGAAAGGGCTTTTCCCACCCTAAGGTTTACTCAGTCCTTGTGCTGAGAGCATTAATTATTGCCGTGCTCGGAATGGCCATTGGGTCAGTAAATGAAGCCATCGCGGTCATTCTTGTCCACTATGGGCTACTGTTTCTATTGCTTCCACTGGCGCTGAAGCTGTCGAGAATAACCATTTGGGTAGTCTCGGCCCTTTGGCTGCTGCTTATGCCGGTTCTTTGGCGACCGCTGGCCAGCAACTGGATTGCGGACTCGCTGGGCCATAATCCGAGCTTCGGCGACATTCTCACCCCGCAACTGCTCCTCAAGGATCTAACGGTCACCGGATACTACCCATTGATGGTCTGGTTCGGTTTCGGCCTTCTCGGAATAGCCATCGCAAGATGCAACCTGCACAGCACGAGAACTGCGAGCCTGCTTGCATTGGGCGGTTCGATTATCGCGGCGGCAACCCAATGGGTGGGCCATTCGGTGAGCATGCAAAATGCCGAGCTCATAGCCCGTGAACTGGGCCTGGAGTTATCCCTCGTTCCCACAATGATCACCACCGGGCGTTTGCCGGGCGCCAATCTGGATCCGTTCCTGGACAATCCAGCCTATCTCTGGCTGCCGACCGGTCACAGCAATTCTTCGCTCTCTACGCTGCACAACGCCGCCTGCGCTGTCGCTATCATCGGCCTGTTCCAGCTGATCATTGGTCGGCTGGGTGCGCTCGGCCGGATTCTGGCCGGCGCCGGCCGGGCCCCGCTGACCCTGTATGCAGGGCACATCATCTTGCTGCCGGCGCTGAAAGACCATCTGGACCCAATGGCCATTTGGTGGGTTCTCTGTGCAACGACGGCCATCTTCGGAATTTGGCTTGGCTTCAGCAAGGCCTCTGGCCCTTTGGAATATGGCGTCCGTGTGTTTAGCGGAGCTGACAGCACCCCCGAGACGAAGAGCAAATTCTAGAGCGATGGCCCGGACTCTCGTGAGTCCGGGCCATCATCATGATGCTGTTTTTGCAATTACTGGCTGACCTTCTGGTCTGCTCGCCAGAATTCGATCGCCGTACGCATGGATTTGCGGGCCCGCGGCTTGTCACCGCAGGCTTCATACGCCAGTGCCAGACGGTACCAGGATTTCCATGATTCCGGGTTCTCTTCCACATCCTGCTGATGGACGGGGAAATCAGCGTCGGCGGCCGAACGGAGGAAACGTCCCGACGGCATGCGGGGAAGATCCTCTGGCAGCTCACCTGAGGCGGCCAGGGACTTGCCCATTTTCTCGGTGCGCAGACCGAAGAGCACCTCGCGAATGAGGATCCAGACGCACAGTGCAGGAATAACCAGGATTGCAATGCCCATGACCTGCGCGACCAGTTCCCCGGTTTTCAGCAGACGGATCGCCTGGGTGAAGGTCATTCCAATGTACAGCGCGAACAGCAGCAGAATGCCGCCTACCCAAAGTTTCGTTTTCACTGGCCCAGCTCCAGGAAGCCATCAAGGCCATAGGTCAGGCCCGGGCGAGAGCCGACAGTACGCAGGCCCAGGAGGACGCCTGGCATGAACGAGGCACGGTCGAAGGAATCATGGCGCAAGGTGAACTGCTCCCCCGGGCCGCCAAAGAGCACTTCCTGGTGGGCTACGAGGCCGCGCAGGCGTACCGAATGAACGTTGATTCCATCGACGACTGCGCCACGGGCGCCATCGAGCTGGGTCTCGGTAGCGTCCGGGCTCGCGGGGACTCCAGCGGCTTCACGCGACTTCGCGATCAGTTCAGCGGTACGCACCGCGGTGCCGCTAGGCGCGTCCACCTTATTCGGGTGGTGCAGCTCAATGATCTCTACGGATTCGAAGTACTTGGCGGCCGTAGCCGCGAAAGCGCTGGCGAGCACCGAGCCCAGGGCGAAGTTGGGCGCAATCAGCACACCTGCCTGCGGATGCTTGCCCAGCAGCTCTTCCAACTTCGCTCGGCGATCGTCATCCCAGCCAGTGGTGCCAACAACTGCATGAAGCCCGTTCTCGACGGCAAAACGCACATTGGCCTCGGTGGATGCCGGCACAGAAAGGTCAACGATGTGCGTTGCTCCGGCTTCAAGGATCTGCGACAAATCGTCGCCTCTTCCCAAGCTTGCTACCAATTCCATGTCTGCAGCCTCAGTTACGGCCTTGACCGCTTCCGAGCCCATTCGTCCGGCCGCGCCGAGCACGGCCACCTTGATCTGTGCACTCATGGGCTTAAGCCTATCGCCCTGCAGGCACCTGCCTTGCCAACGATTACGTGATCCCACGCGAGTTTTGCAGCGAATACCCTGAGGCGAGTTCCCAGATATTTGCTTCTGCTTGCTCCCTACGGTCAGCCCAACTTGTTTTGCCTAGCAAATAGGGGAAAAATATGTGTCAGGAGTCTCCAAGTAGTAAGCAGAGCCATGGGTCAGAAAATTAAGCGCTTTGGTTTCGGCATCGGCGCAACGCTTGTCGCGGCCTTTGCAATCACTTCCTGCGGTTCAGGCGATGAACCGATTACCCTCTCCGATGACGAGCGAACAACTATTATTGATGTCGTCCAAGAACAGGGAACGGTCATCGATTCGCCGACTTGCCAGGTTGAGGTTTTCCGTATCGAGGACTCCACTACCTACGGCTGGGCTACTTGCGCACCCGATAGCCAGGACTCGGCGGACACCGCTGCCCAGGCAGATGCCTTCCCATTCCGCATTGACGGGCAGGAACTGCGCCGTCCAGATGACGGTTCCAAGTACGAGGAAGGCGTGAAGGAGCTCTTCCCCGAAGACCTTCGTTCCGCTATTACCCAGCATTCGACCGGGGCGGGCGGTTAATTCCTATTTGCCTGTCTCGCCATTTCAGGTGAGCGTGCCGATTTTCCCTACCGATAGTGTGTGCGCACTTTTCGCACGATGAAAGGCTGGCGTGCGCCACGATTATTTTGGGCAATTGCCCGAATCCCTCAGGACCAGGCTTTCGGTTCGTGTCGCGGGCCATGGCCCCGACGTGGTGCTGATTCATGGTCTCGGAGCATCCAGCCGCTATTTCACTCCGCTGGCCAACATCTTGGCTAAGAAGTATCGAGTGATCGTTCCCGAGCTTCCAGGCCACGGCAAGAATCTGGATGATGGCCGCCCGGTGACCGTACCGCGTTTCGCGCACGAAGTAGCATTGGCGTTGCGCGAGCTGAAGGTTGAGAACGCTATAGTCCTCGGGCATTCCATGGGCGCGCAGGTTTCCATTGAGCTAGCTCGCGCGTGGCCGGATCTGGTCAAGCACCTGGTCATTGCAGCTCCTGCGGTCAACGACCGTGAAGCGACGCTGTTCAGGCAGGCCCGTCGGCTCTTTGAAGATTTCCCGCACGAGTTGAACTCGGTGAAGGCAATATTGCTCGTCGATTACCTGCGCTGCGGCATCCCATGGTGGGCCAAAAGCTGCGCCCAGATGCTGGACTACTCCACCGTTGAATTGCTTCGTACGGTCCAGTGCCCGATTGATGTCGTGTGCGGCACCCGGGATCCGCTGTCTCCACCGGAGTTCGGTCTTCGCCTGGTCGCAAGAACACCGCAAGCCAAGCTCACCGTCATGCATCAGGGTGCGCATGGGTTCAATTTCTCTCATGCGCCCGAGCTTGCCGCGCTAGTAGATGCCGCGGCATGACCAAGAGAAAACGGTTATGCCCCTGGAATCGAAATCCTCGGATTCGATTCCAGGGGCACGGCACCCAGCTCTAGAGGCCCAAGTCGGCTTCACTTTCGAACGGTCCCACCACGGTGATCACTCGATCCTTGGAGGCCAGTTCCTGGGCCAGATCCTGAACCTCCTGGGCCGTGACGGCATTGACGCGAGACAGTGCTTCATCGATGTCCTGGAATTCTCCGGTAATCATTTCTGCCCGGCCCAAACGGGACATGCGGCTTCCTGGATCCTCCAGAGCCAGCACCGTTCCACCAGATAGCTGGCCCTTGGCCTGCGCCAATTCAGTTTCGGTGATGCCGTCCTTGGCCAACCGATCAAGCTCGGCCCCCAGCAGCCCGATAACCTGAGCGGCCTTAGCCGGGGCGCAGCCCGCGTACATGCCAAAGTAGCCGGCATCGGTGTAGGCGGCGGAGAAGGAGTAGGTCGAGTACACCAGCCCACGCTTCTCGCGAATTTCCTGGAATAACCTTGAGCTCATGCCGCCGCCGAGAACAGCGTTCAGCACTGCGAGAACCTGACGGCGGTCATCATGGCCGGTGATGCCGGAGCATCCCATGATGATGTTGGCTTGCTCGCCCGGACGGTTGATTACTTCCAGCCCGGCCTTCGAAGTGATCTGTGCTGGTTCACCCATGCGGCGTGGTTCTGGCACAGCCATCGGGTCCAGTTCCCAGCCTGCTTCGGTCAGCGCCTTGAGAAGCAGCTCGCACAGCTTGTCGTGCTCCAGGGATCCGGCGGCAGTAACAATCAGCTCGCTTGGGCGGTAGTGCGCACGATAGTGCTCCATGACTGCCTCGCGGGAGATCTCCATGATCTCTTCAGGAGTTCCTCCAATGGGACGTCCCAATGGGTGATCGCCCAAGACATTGGCAACGAACCGCTCGTGGGCGACATCCATCGCGTCATCTGCATCCATGGCCAGCTCTTCGATGATCACCCCACGTTCCTGTTCCAATTCCTGCGGGTCGATAACTGCAGAGGTAACCATGTCGGCGATGACCTCAAGGGCCATTGGCAGCTCCGTGTCCAGGACGCGGGCGTAATAGCAGGTCGATTCCTTGGCGGTGGCTGCGTTTGATTCGCCGCCCACGGCATCGAAGGACTGGGCGATTTCCAAGGCAGTGCGCTTGGCAGTGCCCTTGAACAGCAGGTGCTCCAGGAAGTGCGTGGAGCCGAAGTGCCCTGATTCCTCGTCGCGGGAACCGACCGGTACCCAGAAGCCCACTGTGGTGGACCGCTGTCCGGGCATCGCTTCTGTCAGGACTCGTACGCCACCGGGCAGGATGCTGCGCCGGACTTCAGAGCCGCCTTCGCCTCGGTGGACCAACGTCGGGTCCGCCGGGTCAATCGGAGAAAACTGCGCGGTCTCCACCGAATGCAACGGCAATGGAATCATGGCCACGAATATACGTCCTTAAGTCGTCGAGAATAGCCATTTCAAGCTAAGTACACTGTCTTTCATTCTCCCATAGAACCGCGGTTTGAAAGCAATAGCCCAGTGGTGACGGAGCCATCACATTCTAGGAAAATACGCGCTCGGACCGGGCCTGCGCAAATACGCTCCAGCTAGGTCAGCGGACTACGTTGTGTCAAGATATCCGCGCTGCTCTGCGTCAGCGCGCACTGGGGTTTGCAGCTCCGGGTCGCTAGATGCGCCGGCAAGATAAACAGTGCTCGCCGCATCGGAATTCACGCATCCACTGATAGCTAGTGTCCTGGCGCCTAGTGCTGCGGCCATGAAGCAAACTTTGCGCATAGCGTCCATTCTGCCGACAGGACGCTGCGAGTCTGCGTTTCGAGGGCCAGCGCTTCCACGTGACAAAGGGACGGCTAAGCAAGAAAATCCCGCACGTTCCAAATGGAACACGCGGGATTTTCAGATCTCAAGCTATAGCCTAGGCAAGCTTGGAACGATCGAATGCATCAAGGCTGATGCCCTGCTCCAGGACGACCTTGGCCCACTCGCGAGCCGAGTGCAGGGAATGGTCGCGGTAGTTGCCACAGCTGACGGCTTCGGTTCCGGGTACGTCTTCCCAAGTAACCTTCTGCGCGATATCTTCCAGCGAACTCTTGATGGCGGCGGCGACTACCTCTGGGGTTGGCTCGCCCCACAAGATCATGTGGAAGCCGGTACGGCAGCCAAATGGCGAGAAATCGATCAGGCCATCGATGCGGGTACGCAGCAGACCAGCCATGGTGTGCTCGATGGTGTGCAAACCTGCCGTGGGAATCTCACCGTGGTTTGGCTGTACTAATCGGATGTCATAGTTGGAGATGGCGTCTCCCTTGGGACCGTGCTCAACCCCGATCTTGCGCACATACGGCGCCTTGACCTTGGTGTGGTCCAGTGCAAAGCTTTCAACTTCAGCAAGTTCAATATCACTCATAGGCAAAGTCTATCTGCTCACCGTCTGGCGAATCGAGAGCATATCGCGGGAGGTAACCGATAGACTTCTTAGGACGTTCGGGGCAGCAATCCCCGAACTGATTTCTTTAGAGGGGAAGTTCATGTCGGACCAGAAGTCCTTGCTCGTCTTTGCGCATGCAGACGAAGCCGTAGCCTTTGCAGATGTCGAGCACCTGATTTCCGGTGTTGGCAAGGTCAATGCGTCGGTAGCCTTGGCTGGCGCGCTTGCTGAAGGCAACATCGAAAACGTCGTCGTGCTTGGCACCGCTGGCGTTGTTGGCCATGCCGGTGAAGACCGTCCGAGCTTGGACACCATTTACCAGATCACCAAACTGATCCAGCATGATTTCCCGCTGCCCTCGGCAGATGTGGACCCTACCGGTCCAATCCTGCTTCCTGATTTCCAGGTCACCATGGCTACCGGCGATGTGTTCGTCTCGAATGACGAGCAGCGTATCCACATCAACTCCTTGGGCGCCTCGTTGGTCGATATGGAGGGCTACGCCTACGCAAGCATTTGCCAGCGCTTCAACGTGCCGCTGCAGATCTTCAAGATCCCTTCCGATTACGCGGATGATTCGGCGTCGATCGACGAATGGGATGACATCGCCAAGCAGAAGAGCGTCCAGCTGCGCGAGTTCTACGACAAGCACCTTAGCTAGCCAGGGCAGCGTGGCGCAGTGGAAATGCCTGGCGCACAATTTCTCGCGAGGCACTGCCGATGATTCTTGAATCGGAAGCGTGAGCCCCCCGCGATAGGTTCTCTCCGCCAAGCGGCACGCGCTTTGGAATATGAAGAAGATCTGCGAGAGTCCAATGGGCTGTGTCATCAGGCCTTGCCTCCAACCAGGACCGCCAAAGACTTTGGCAGGAACCAGCTCCCGGGCAAGAATAAGCAAAAACCCCGATTCGCCAAGCGAATCGGGGTTTTCAGCAAGAATCTAAAGGCTACTCAGCAGCAACTGCTTCTTCAGCTTCTTCCTCGACGACTGGAGCCAGCGACAGCTTGCCGCGGTCATCAATCTTGGTGATCTCCACCTGCAGCTTCTGGCCAACGCCGACGACGTCTTCGACGTCCTCGACACGCTTGCCATCGTTGATCTTGCGCAGCTCGGAGATGTGCAGCAGTCCGTCCTTGCCCGGGGTCAGCGAAACGAACGCACCGAAGGTGGTCAGCTTCACGACGGTACCCAGGTAACGCTCGCCGACCTCAGGAACCTGAGGGTTGGCAATTGCGTTAATGGCCGAACGGGCAGCTTCAGCGGACTCGCCGTTGGTTGCGCCGATCAGCACGGTGCCGTCATCTTCGATCGAGATGTCAGCGCCGGTGTCTTCCTGGATCTGGTTGATCATCTTGCCCTTAGGGCCGATGACCTCGCCGATCTTGTCCACTGGAATCTTCACGGAGATGATTCGTGGAGCGTTGACGTTCAGTTCATCCGGAGCGTCGATAGCCTGGTTCAGAACGTTCAGGATGTGCAGGCGTGCTTCGCGAGCCTGGGTCAGCGCGGCGGCCAGAACCGATGCCGGAATACCATCCAGCTTGGTGTCCAGCTGGATCGCGGTAACGAACTCGGAGGTACCTGCAACCTTGAAGTCCATGTCGCCCATGGCATCTTCGGCACCGAGGATATCGGTCAGGGCAGCGTAACGGGTTTCGCCGTCTACGGTGTCCGAAACCAGGCCCATGGCGATGCCTGCAACGGCAGCCTTCAGTGGCACGCCAGCGTTCAGCAGCGACAGGGTCGATGCGCAAACCGAGCCCATGGAGGTCGAGCCGTTGGAGCCCAATGCCTCGGAGACCTGGCGGATTGCGTATGGGAATTCCTCGCGGCTAGGCAGCACTGGAACCAGTGCGCGCTCAGCCAGTGCGCCATGGCCGATTTCGCGGCGCTTAGGCGAACCAACACGGCCGGTTTCACCGGTCGAGTATGGAGGGAAGTTGTAGTTGTGCATGTAGCGCTTGGTCTTCACCGGCGACAGCGAGTCGATCTGCTGTTCCATCTTCAGCATGTTCAAGGTGGTGACGCCCATGATCTGGGTTTCGCCACGCTCGAAGATTGCCGAACCGTGAACGCGAGGCAGAACCTCGACCTCGGCGGAGAGCTGGCGGATGTCAGCAAGGCCGCGGCCGTCGATGCGGATCTGGTCGGTCAGGATGCGCTGGCGCACGATGTGCTTGGTAACAGCGCCGAATGCCTTGGAGATTTCACCCTCGCGGCCTGCGAAAGCGTTGCCTTCGCCAGCCAGCGATGCAACGATCTCTTCCTTGTATGCGCTGGCAGCGTTGTCGCGCTCCTGCTTGTCAGCGATGGTGTAGATCTCCGTCAAGCGGGTCGAAGCAGCAGCCTCGACAGCGGCGAAGGCATCTTCTTCGTAATCGCGGAAGACCGGGAATTCAACGGTTTCCTTGGCAGCGCGAGCAGCCAGGTCGGCCTGGGCCTCGCACAGGACCTTGATGAATGGCTTCGCAGCCTCAAGGCCCTCAGCGACAACCTCTTCGGTTGGAGCCTGGACGCCGCGTTCCTTGATCAGTTCCCAAGCGTTGTCGGTAGCTTCAGCTTCCACCATCATGATGGCAACGTCGTCGCCAGCGATACGGCCGGCAACAACCATGTTGAAGACAGCGTTCTTCAGCTCGGAGTGGCGTGGGAAGGCAACCCACTGTGCGCCGTTTCCGTCATCAACCAGTGCAACGCGAACGCCGCCGATTGGGCCGGAGAATGGCAGACCCGAAAGCTGGGTGGACATCGACGAAGCGTTGATCGCTACGACGTCGTACAGCTCATCTGGCTCGATGGACAGCACGGTGACGACAACCTGGACCTCGTTGCGCAGGCCCTTGACGAAGGCTGGGCGCAGTGGGCGGTCCATCAGGCGGCAAGCCAGGATGGCTTCGGTCGATGGGCGGCCTTCGCGGCGGAAGAAGCTGCCTGGGATGCGGCCGGCTGCGTACATGCGCTCTTCAACGTCCACGGTCAGTGGGAAGAAGTCGAAGCCTTCGCGTGGGTGCTTGCCAGCGGTAGTTGCCGAGAGCAGTGCGGTCTCGTCATCGATGTAGACCATTGCCGAACCTGCAGCCTGCTTGGCAATGCGGCCGGTTTCGAAGCGAATGGTGCGGGTGCCGTAGCGACCGTTGTCGATCTGTGCTTCGGCGAATTGGATTTCTGGACCCTCCATTAAGGGGGTGCTCCTTTCGATCGCTCCCACGTGGTGGATGAGCGAACCGTGTGGCCCTACCCAGATCTGGTCTTCGATCGAGACCCGCGCTGAGGCGCATATTTGCCCTAGCGAAAGTCACTACCGAGGACCGCGAAACTGGCGGTCGGGACCAACGGTCAGTCAGCCCTGGGAGTTATTTTCTTTCGGGGCCCGCATAGAACATGCAGACCCAGGTACTAGCCTACCGGGAATTGGCAAAAGACGCAGTTCTTGGGCGATAGGCGCGTGCCAGCCACTTGCGTCGCTGCCATTCATCGTTTGAGAGCGGCCTTGCAGCCTGGGCAACCAGCGAAGATCATGCGGCGCTGCTGCCCTGGCGATCCCCGGGCGCAACCAGCACGGTGCGCGTTGATCCTCATTTAGGCAGGGAAACCTGCGGAAGGAAATTTTCTCCAGCCGGGATTATTCATAGCCTGTCGATTGTTGTTCTCCATGGGCTTTGCCCTGACGGACCGCGGCAATCGCCGCAGTCCAGAACATTTCCAGTCGCAACCCGCAAGACAAAGGAAAAACCTGATGGCAACTATGGTCAATGCATACGCAGCGCACTCTGCGACTGATGGACTCATTCCGACGCAGATTGAACGTCGTGCAGTAGGTCCGCACGATGTCTTGATTGATATCAAGTTCTCCGGCATCTGCCACTCCGACATCCACACGGTGCGCGGAGAATGGGGAAACCAGACCTACCCGCTAGTGCCGGGCCACGAAATTGCCGGCATCGTTGCCGAAGTCGGGCCAGAGGTAACCAAGCACAAGGTGGGCGACCGCGTTGGCGTGGGCTGCATGGTCAATTCCTGCATGGAATGCGAGAACTGCCTTGCCGGAGACCAGCAATTCTGCGAGCAGAGTGTTGGTACCTACGGTGCTCTTGACCGTGATGGCAGCATGACCCAAGGTGGCTACGCCACGCATGTCGTGGTTACCGAGAACTTCGCCCTGAACATTCCTGAAGGCATCGATCTGGATGTTGCCGCGCCCCTGCTTTGCGCCGGCATCACCACCTTCTCCCCGCTGAGGCACTGGGGTGCAGGGCCGGGCAAGAAGATTGCCGTCGTGGGACTCGGCGGCCTGGGCCACATGGCGGTCAAGATCGCCAGTGCCATGGGCGCTGAGGTCACCGTTCTGTCGCAGTCGCTGAAGAAGAAGGATGATGGACTGAAGCTGGGCGCAACCGACTACCGGGCCACCAGCGATGAGAACACCTTCAAGGATCTGCAGAAGAAGTTCGACCTGATCATCAACACCGTCAGCGCTTCCATCGACGTCAGTGCCTACCTCGGACTGCTGCGCGTGAACGGCACCATGGTCAACGTTGGTGCTCCGGCAGAACCGTTGCCTGTCAATGCCTTCGCACTGATCGGGGGACGCCGTTCCTTCGCAGGTTCGCAGATCGGCGGCATCGAGGAAACCCAGGAGATGCTGGATTTCTGTGCCCAGCATGGCATTGGCGCAGAGATCGAGGTCATCGGTGCCACGCAGATCAATGAGGCTTACGAGCGCGTGCTGGCATCCGATGTCCGCTACCGCTTCGTAATCGATACCGCGACGTTGGCCTAGTTACCCCAGCTCACTCGGGTCGCAGAGAACGGTGCCGGTCTTGTCCAGCAGTGCAGGACAGATCCGGCGCCGTTTCGCGTCTGGCTAATTAACGTTCATTCGCCCCGGCGCGATCTACGAGTGCCTGCGTTCTCCCGTTGGCTGCCCTGTTCTGGAGCCTCGGCCGCAGTGCCCTGCTCAGACAAATTCCCCTTGATCGCGGCAAGCTCGGATTGGAGTTGCGCCACGGCACCACTGAGGTTCTTCAGTTCCTGCCTGCGGCGGCTGGCAGCCCTGAAAGTCTTGATCATCATGGCGATGATCAGCGGAATGGCCGCGAGCAGGGCCCAGCCGCTGCGTTCAAAGAAGTCGAGGGCCACCGGCAGGGCCTGATTGAATTCCCAGAAGGAATTCACTCCCCCGGCAATCGATTCCAATGCAGATTCCACGGGAGCCAGTTGCTTGCCCACAACTGGTATTCCGGAAAGATCAGGGGCATTCACCGGAGGCTCGCCCATGGTCCATCGCGGATCACCTGGCCGCTTCAGGATATAGATCCCGGCACCGGCGCTGGCAGCGGCGAACAAGAGCACCGAGGCCAGGGCGACCGCCACTAGCTGGTGCCGCCGCCATAGCCCCGCCGCCACGGCAAAACCAATCACCAGAATCCAAATCCACATTCGCAGTTGTTCCAGGCCAATGCCCGTCAGTAAATCCATGAACTTTGCCTCATTGCTCTGGGCCGCCATGACCCAAGTTGTGCGTTGCTTCATCCCACTTAGGTACGCTATCGCGAGCAGCGGATTAATTGCCGCCTAGCACGTCAATCCGGTTGAGATCGAATCGTTCGAGTCGTCATATTGCTTCCTTGCCCCGGTATCCGGGACCCAATAGCCGATGGCTTCCGGCTCGTCCAATGCAGCGATCGGCTCATGCCACCTGCCGGCAGCTCGAATGGTAATTGCCACTAGCCCTCTTGCGATCGCGGATCTGGCATCGGTTGAGGTGGCAACGCGACGCACCCCAAAGACCAGAAGGCCTCGTTCTCCAGACTCCTGCAGCTTTGCCGTTGCAAATGCCCGAACCGGTACAGTGCTCTTGCCTTGGGTGCGTTGGCGACACTGGCCTGAATTTGAGTTAATGGGTCTGGGTCCGCTGCTCGGCGGATCACCTGGGATCGAGGAGGCTGGCATTGGCGGAGCCTAATTTTGCTGAACATTATTGGGATTTCATTGAGCGGGGAAGCATCTTGGTAGTGACTCTCAGTGGACCGGCTCATCTGCGGTTGATGGATCCGGAAAATTTCGCGGCATTCCAGGACGGAGAAGAATTCGAAGCATACGGTGGACTGGCACGCCGTGCTCCATACCGAATCAAGGTGCCCCATTCCGGACCCTGGTTTCTAGCGATTGATCTGACTGGCCTCGGTGCGCGTGGGGTGCGCCACGAAGTCAGCATCGTGCTGCCACAGAAGCTGGAAGCTCGACGACCAGCCCGGGACTAGAAGCAAGATCCCGCAGGAGAACTTAGCCCGCGAGCTCACTCGAAATATCGACAAGCTGTTGCATCCTCATTCCGGGCCAACCGTGGACCATATCCACCCACTGCGCCGGAACACTCGAGAACCCGGAAGCTGCGCCAATGAGCGATCCGGCGATGGCTGCCACGGTGTCGGTATCCACGCCTCCGCGAACAGCCGCTTCCAGCACCGGAACCAAGCGAGCGTTCCCGTCTTCCGGTTCGGCGGTGGCGATCGCGCTCCATGCACCTTGGAACGCTTCAACGACCCAACCGTTATTTGTGAAGTCCCGAGGTCGATGGTTTTCGGCCTGGTGGATGCGCTGCTCCCATGCTTGTGCGCGTTCTGGTTCAAGCATCGCAAGACCACTGCGAATATCTAGTGCGCCGGTGCGCACAGCGTGGTGAATGGCTACTGTCCAAAGCCCGCAGGCCTCAGCGGCTTCATCATCAAAATGGGTTAGCTTGCTGATAGCTGCCGCAGCTTCGAATGCGGCAGCAGGCGGTTCAGACAGATAAGCCAGCGCCACGGGCGCTGTGCGCATGAGACTGCCGTTCCCGCCGGAGCGGCCAGTTCTCCGGTGAATCTGTTCAGAACCAGCTAGCGCATCATCAGCGGTCGGCTCGGCTCTTCCGTCAGCAGACGCAACATGCTGGGCGTGGGCAAGGACTGCCCGCGTCTGGTTGCCGACGTCCGGTGCGTTCGTGGCCCATTTGGCCCATTCCCGAACCATGTAGTTGCTCGCGGCACCATCAAGCTTGCCGTTGGAATCCAGCAGGCCCTGGGCAACGACTATGGCCATTGAGGTGTCGTCGGTCCACTCCCCGGGCGCAAAATCGCCCAACCCGCCACCAATCATCGAGATTTTGGCGGATTCGGGCAACGGTGCGTTGAATTCGTAGCCCGCGCCCAGGGCATCTCCGGCAGCCATCCCGGTCAGGACTCCACGAATTCGATCTTTCACCTGTACTGAATGTGCCATTTGCGCCTTTCACAGGGTGGTCGCCAATGCAGAGTAATACTGCTTGGATCCACTGTAACGATGCGCGGCGACAGTAGAGCTACCTGAGCGGCCCCGGTAGCGTTCCCACGGTTGATTTGCGTCCTTGCGTCGTCGCCCGGAATAGCGAACGAGGACATTGATGCAGTCACGATAACCGTTCCGCTTCTACCTGCGATCCCGACTTCGGTAAATAGCTCACCCGGTTGGCTTCGTCGCTGTCCCGGCTTGCTGCAAGCGCGCTCACGGGCATCGCCGAGCGGAGGCAGATCTCCTTGATCTCGATAGGCGTTTGACCCAACTTCTTGCAGTTATGGCCAATGCCTGCAGGAACCAGGTTCCTGCAGGGCATTGGATGTCGCCAGCCTCGGTCGTTGCGCCTAGGCGAATGCAGGCGGTGGCGGAGTCGTGGGGTCAGTTGGGTGCCCCGGCACCGGCTCAGTGGGATCCTGCGGGCCCGGGGGCGGGATCGGCCCATCCGGATGCGAAGGGCTTGGTGGTACGTCCGGCTGCGCCGGGCTTGGCGGAGCATCTGGTGTCGGCGGTTGCGCTGGCGGTTCTGGCTGGTCGGGAATACTCGGATCACCCTGCATCGGAGCACCTGATTCGTGTAAGTGATTCATTGGAACCTGCTTTCCGTCGTATCGGTTCGACCATTCAACGACGGATCGTCTCCGCCTTGCAACGGCATTCAGGAATCGCAAAGCTGCAACAGTGCCGCGACATGGCGTGGTCGCGTCGAATCGGAAAGCATCACTCGGTTCAACCCATTGGTTTCGCAAGCTGCCGTGCGCCAGCGCAGCCGGCCTATAGCAGCATGCGCACGATTGGTGTCGCGATGAGGATGGTCAGGACAACGCGCACGAACCAGATAGCTACCATCTGCGGGATGTTCAGCGGAATCTGCGTCGCCAGGACGCATGGCACCAATGCTGAAAAGAAGATGATTGCAGAGACGCAAACGATGGCGATCACCATGCGCAGCTCGATGGATTCGTGTCCCGCAATGAGGGTTGCGGGAAGGAACATTTCAGCAATGCCGGTAGCCGAAGCCTTGCCAGCCAGCAACGGGTCATCCAGCCCGACGATCCAGGCAAATGGGACAAACAGGTAGCCTAGCCAGTCGAAAACTGGAGTGAAGCGGGCAACCACCAGTCCGAGCAATCCGACAGAGAGAATGGACGGCAAAATTGCCATGGCCATTTTCAGCCCATCCCATACGTTGGCGCCGACATTCTTGAGCAGCGATGGCGCTCGCCGCGAGGCTCCCATGGCTTCGCTCCAGGCAACGCGTGCACGATTGCCCGTGACCAGTTTTTCCTTGTCATGTTCCATGCCCAGATACGTCGTGTCTGGAATCCGGCTCAAAGGCGGAATGCGCACCGAAATGGCGGTCACCGCAAAGGTGACTACCAGCGACAGCCAGAAGTACAGGCTCCAGTGGTCCATCAGGTCCAGTGCCTTGGCAACAATAACCATGAAGCTGGCTGATACCGTGGAAAAACCGGTAGCGATGATGGCAGCTTCGCGACCCGTATAGCGGCCGCCACGGTACATGCGGTCGGTGATCAGCAGGCCCAGCGAGTAGCTTCCCACGAAGGACGCCACGGCATCCACGGCCGAACGTCCTGGGGTGCGCCAAATTGGTCGCATGACCGGTTGGCAGAAGACACCAAGGAACTCCATCAGCCCGTAGCCAACTAGCAAGGCCAAGAAGATGGCACCTACTGGAACGATCAAGCCAACGGGAATGACCAATTTGTCCAGCAGAAAAGGACCCATGTCCGGATCGCTGAGCCATGCCGGGGCAAAGTTGAAGAGCAGCGAGCAGCCGACAGCCAGCCCGAAGATGTTCAGGAATGCGAATATGCCACGTACCTTGGATGCCTTCCATCCTCCGGTAATGAAGGGAATAACTGTCCCGCAGATGAGCATCAGCAAGATAATGTACGGAACGACCGGTGCCGCGGCAGTTTGAATCCACGTCACCAAGTGATCCAGCGGGATGGTGCTCTTGCCGTTGATGGTGGTGGGGAGGAAGAAGAACAAGATACCGGTAAGGCTATAGATCACGAATCGCAGAACGACCGGAAACGTGCTTTGCGCTTCAACGCTTGAAGTTGTCATTGGATACCGCCTTGTCGATGAGGGCGAGGGCATTAGCGTGATTTGATGCGATATCCATATAACGCGACTCGGGCCCAGCAATGTGACGGGGATCGCTTTTCTTGTCCGGAGTTTCAGACTTCGCGCAGATGAGTGTTACTGCGAGCTTCCTGTGGCTGCGCAGATGAAAGCAGGCCCACAGAACGATCGCCCCCACTTGCCATGATTCTCATAGGACTAGTCTGTAGGATCGATATAGTCTGCATAGGTACTAATTCCAGCTTTCGGCTGAAAACACGCGCTCAAATAGGTCTTGGCGTCATGCAGGGAATAACCTAGGGAGAACACATACGCAACCGATGGCGCACACCCATCGGCCACGACGTTTCAATGCAGCACGCAGCACATAGATAGTCCAGCAGAAACGAAGGCACCATTTTGAACGGCAATGCCACCTTTAAGCACCACAACGTTGCGCTTTTATCAGTGAACAGCGTCCTCGCACCCGAGGTGGTGAGCTCTGCAGAATTCGACGAGCGCCTTGCTCCTAGCCTGAAACGCCTTCGCCTGTCCAAGAAGCTTCTGGAACGAGTTTCCGGGGTCAAGGAACGCCGCTGGTGGTCCGATGGCGTTGAATTCGACGACGCTGCAATTCTTGCCGGCAAGAAGGCGCTGGCCCAGGCCGGTGTCGATGCCAGCGAAATCGGCCTGCTGATCAACACTTCGGTCACCCGCCGCAACTTGGAGCCGTCGGTGGCCTCCAAGGTGCACAACGGCTTGGGCTTGCCATCCTCCGCCATGAATTTCGACGTGGCCAACGCCTGCCTCGGCTTCGTCAACGGCATGAGCCTGGCAGCGAACATGATCGACTCCGGCCAGATCAAGTACGCCCTGATTGTTGCGGGCGAAGACGCCAAGCCAACCCAGGAAACCACTTTCCAGCGGCTGAACGCTGAAACTTCCACGCGCGATGACTACATGCGTGAATTCGCCACGCTGACCCTGGGTTCCGGCGCCGCCGCTGCGGTCATTGGCCCCGCGGATGCGCACCCGGAAGCGCACCGCATCGTCGGCGGCGTATCGCGTGCCGGCACCGAGCACCACGAGCTGTGTGTCGGCGGACCCTCGGGCATGTACACGGACACGAAGGGCTTGCTGGATAACGGCCTCGAACTGGTCGTGGATGCCTGGGATGAAGCCCACCAATCCGGATGGAACTGGAAGTCCATGGACCGCTACGTGACCCATCAGGTTTCCAAGTCCTACACCAATGCCATTATCAAGGCCGTCGGCCTGGTCAAGGACCGCGTGCCAATCACTTTCTCCAAGTGGGGCAACGTCGGACCCGCTTCCCTGCCCATGACCTTGTCCCAAGAAGCCGACTCGCTGAAGAAGGGCGACCGGGTGCTGTGCATGGGTGTGGGTTCCGGCCTGAACACCGCGATGATGGAGATTGCCTGGTGACCGAGCTTTTCCCCGGTGTAGATGCCATTTATTCGAAGTATCTGGAAGTACCGTCCACTTCGCAGGTGGACACCCCGGGCACTAGGCACCGGTGGCACGTCCTGGATAACAACGACGAACTGCAGCAACGCGGAATTGAGCCGGCCGGCACCTTGCTCTGCGTGCACGGCAACCCCACCTGGTCCTACCTCTGGCGCAGCCTGCTGAACCACGTGTCCGAGCACGGGCTGCCGTGGCGAGTGGTGGCAGTGGACCAGCTGGACATGGGCTTCTCCGAGCGCAGCGGCAAGTTCCGCCGCCTGGCCGACCGCGTCAACGATCTCGGTGATCTGACTGGCGCGTTGGGGCTAACCGGCAAAATCACCACCGTGGGCCATGACTGGGGCGGCATCATCTCCCTGGGCTGGGCCGTTTCCCACCCGGACCAGCTGGAGAACGTGGTGTTGACCAACACCGCAATCCACCCTGCAGGCTTCGAGCTTCCCGCCGCGCTGAAACTCGCGTCCCATCCCGCGGTGCACGGTTGGGGCACCAAGACTTCCCCTGCCTTCTTGCAGGTAACCCACTCGTTGGCGCAGCCGGCCTTGGCCCCGGATATCCGCAAGGCCTTCATGGCCCCGTACACCAACGCTGAAAAGCGCGAGGGCGTAGCCAACTTTGTCGCCGATATCCCGTTCTCCCAGGATCACCCAAGTCGTCCGGCCTTGGACGAGATCTCGGAAGCAGTGCGCTCCTTGAAGGTCCCGGCCCTGATGCTCTGGGGACCCAAGGACCCGGTCTTCTCCGACCGCTACCTGCGCGATTTGATGTCGCGCCTGCCCCACGCTCAGGTTCACCGCTTTGAAGGCTCCAGCCATTTGGTGGGCGAAGACAACGATATTGCCACCCCGATCTTCCAGTGGCTTGCCGGCGAGAAGAGTTCCAAGAACACCTCGCGTGCCCAATCCCTGGGCGAATACCGTCCGATGCTTGCCGAACTCGATTCGCGCACCGAGGACCAATCGGCCGCGGTGGTGGACATCAATCCTGCGCGATCGCTGTCCTGGGCCGAACTCGGCCAGCGCGTGAATGCCCTGGCCGCAGGGTTGCGGCAGATCGGAGTGGAGGCCGGCGACCGGGTGAACCTGCTGGTTCCACCGGGAATTGAACTGACCACCCTGATCTACGCCTGCCTGCGTCTGGGGGCGGTCATTGTGGTGGCCGATGCCGGCCTTGGCACCAAGGGCATGGGCCGAGCCATCAAGGGTGCTGGCCCGAGCTACCTGATTGGCATCGACCGTGCGCTCACCGGTGCGCGGCTGTTCGGCTGGCCGGGAACCAGGATTGCCGCTGGAGACCTGCCTGCTGCGAAGCGCAAGCTGCTGGGGGTAGCCCATACCCTGCCCGAGCTCTATGAAGCCGGCAGCCAGGCCGCTTCCGGGTCCCGGGTTTTCGAGCCATCCGATCCGGATGCCGATGCGGCGGTCCTGTTCACCTCCGGCTCCACCGGTCCGGCCAAGGGAGTGGTGTACACGCATCGCGAACTGGCCGCCATGCGCGATACCCTGCGTGAAACCTACAACCTCAAGGCCGGCTCTGCGCTGGTGGCAGGCTTCGCGCCGTTCGCGCTGCTGGGCCCTGCTTTGGGTGCCACGTCGGTCACCCCGGACATGGACGTCACCGCACCGCGGACCTTGACTGCCGCTGCGTTGGCAGATGCCGCCCTCGCGGTGGATGCAACCACCGTCTTCGCCTCCCCCGCCGCGCTGGCTAATGCCCTGGAAACCCAGGATGCGCTGAACCAGGCTCAGCGGGAAACCTTGGAAGGCGTCTCGCTGATGCTGTCCGCCGGCGCCCCGATTCCCGAGCATCTGCTGGCCAAGGTGCAGGACCTGGTTCCCAATGCCCGGGTCCACACCCCGTACGGCATGACCGAGGCCTTGCCGGTCACCGATATCGACTTGGCCGGCATCCGCGCTGCCGGAGCGGGCAATGGCGTGTGCGTGGGCACCGCTGTCGCCGGAGCCACCGTTGCCATCGCACCGATTGACGCCCTGGGCGTGGCCGGAGACAAGCCGGAATACACCCCGAATGCCACCGGCGAAATCCTGGTCCGCGCCCCGCACGTCAAGGACCGCTACGACCGGCTGTGGATCACCGAACAGCTCAGCGTTTCCATCCCCGGCTGGCATCGCACCGGCGATGTCGGGCACCTGGATGAGGCCGGACGCCTGTGGGTCGAGGGGCGCCTTGGCCACGTACTGCGCACCGCCAAGGGCGCGATTACCCCGGTAGCCGCCGAGCACGCTGTCGAGTCGGTTGCTGGCGCTGGCCGTGCCGCGCTGGTCGGCGTGGGACCTGACGGAACCCAGGCCGCGGTGGTCGTCATGGAAACGGTGCCCGCGGCCCGAAAATCCGGTCCGGCCGCCAGGGATCTGGCCCGCCAGGTTCGCGCCGCGGTCGCGGCCACCGGCACCGAGGTGGCAGCGGTCCTGGTAGTCCCAAGCCTGCCCACCGATATCCGGCACAACTCCAAGATTGACCGGGCCGCGCTCGCCCACTGGGCTGCCGCGACCCTCGCAGGTGGAAGGATCCGCAATCCGTGAGCCCATCGAAAAATGAAGACGCTGCCCGTCGCGTTCTGGTCACCGGAGCCAGTGGCATGCTGGGTGGCGCTGTAGCCCAGCTATTGCGCGACAGGGGCCACCATGTGCGCACCTTCCAGCGCGGCAGCTCGGCATCAGCCACTGATGAAGTCCGCGGCTCGCTCACGGATCCGCAGGCTGTCGCCGCGGCCGTGGAGTCCATGGACGCGGTCATCCACCTGGCAGCCAAGGTCTCCTTCACCGGTGCATGGGAAGACTTCGCCGCCACCAATATCGCGGGAACCAGCAATCTGCTCGAAGCATCCAAGCGCGCAGGAATCAAGGATTTCGTGTTCGTCTCGTCCCCTTCCGTGGCGCACTTCGGCGATTCGCTGGCGGGCGCCGGTGCGGGCGAGGCCGATCCGGCCAAGGCGCATGGATTCTATGCACGCTCCAAGGCAGCGGCCGAGCTCAATGCCCTGGGCGCCGATTCGCCAGCACTTCGCGTCACCGCCATCCGCCCGCACGTTGTGTGGGGACCCGGCGATACCCAGCTGGTGGAACGCGTCATCCAGCGGGCCAAGGCCGGACGGCTGCCCTTGCTGGACCAGGGCGCAGCACTGATCGACACCACCTATATCGACAATGCCGCTGCGGCGATTGTCCGAGGCCTGGAACGCATGGACCACGCCCACGGGCGAGCCCTGGTGGTCACCAATGGCGAACCTCGGCCGGTGGGCGAGCTGATCGCCGGCATCTGCAAGGCGGGCGGCGCCCCGGCTCCGAAGCTCAACGTTCCGGGCTGGCTGGCCCGTGCGGCCGGTTCGGTGATCGAGAAGTTGTGGTTGGCAGCCGGTTCGCGCAACTTGGTTCATGATGAGCCGCCGATGACCCGTTTCCTGGCCGAGCAGCTGTCTACCGCGCATTGGTTCGACCAGCGCGAAACCCATGAAGTCCTGGACTGGAAACCTACGGTGGGCATTGACGAGGGTCTGGAGAAGCTGGCGGAGCACTACCGGCGGTGAGCAAGCTTTTCCTCCAGAGGAAAAGCTCCAGCTCAATAGGATTGCTGCGATCCAAAGCTTGTAAAAATCCTTAGCGCATTGACGACGCGTTGCACCGAATCCGGGGGAATCTGCGAGAGCGGAACGTTAGGCTTTCGACTGGCAAAGCTGCTGCGCCGCAGGCTCCTTCCGACCTCTTCCAGTCCTGGGATTCCAATCAGCTCATTCAAGAAGAATTCTCTGGCCTCAGATTCAGGCGCTTCTTCGAGTGGCAACTGGGAAACAGGCTTGAAATTGAATTCCAGGGACAGCCCTTGCACACTGAAATAGAATATCGATACGGTGCCAAGCCGAGTTCCCATTGAATCGAAAATGGGAATCGTGCCCGCGGGGTATTTTGACCTCGACCCTAGGAATGGCAATTCCGACTTGAGCGCAGAATTAATCAGTTCGTCGAACGCTTCCAGGCTTTGCCTGTCACTCTCAAGAAGCCAGGAGCGGATGCTGCTTGCTTCCCACCGGGTGGTCTGGCGATTCTCCGGTGTTGATTTCGCATTGGCCAATTCTTCGCCGAATACGTGAGGCAACAGGAGTTCAAGCTCCCCATGCCGCCTCCGGGCATATTCGACTGCAACGATCGATGTCCCTGGGCCGGCCATCATATTCAAGTATTCAACCATGAGTCTCAACTGGGCATTGATTGCATCGACCGCTAGCACGATTCGAAAATTTCCCTGCGTCAGGTTCAGCGCAAGGGACTCTTTCAGTGTCGTCGCCGTCTCAGTATTTTCATCCCAAAGCGGCGTGGAAGAACGGTCTCTCCAGCGCTGCGCAAATTCGTCGACGTCCATCTTCCATAGACGCGAGGCATAGTCGAACATCTGGCCAACGATTTCACGCCTGATCTGCGGATTAGACGCCAACTTGCATTCGACGAGGGTGACTTCCCCTCCGGCATCCACCACGACAATATCTGCGGGGCCGACCTCGGACTGGAATTCGCGACAGGCTTTCGCTTCGGAACTCACGCCTGGAATCAGTTCCGGGTGGTTCGCAAGGATCTCCTGTAATTCTGATTCCAAGGCATACCCAATTTTTTGGGGTTCAAACCATGCCCCGTCATCTTGCCGAACCAATATGCTCGCCATGGTTGATGCTCCTTTGCACTGTGGTCTACAGCATAACGACCGCAATTGGCCCAGGAGCAGAGGAACGGAACTATGTTCGCGTGAAAATTCGTCGCCGATCCGCATACCTTGCCGTAATTCATCAGCACTCCAAGCTCCGTTCGGCAAGGGGCGCAAGCATCGTCAGGTGTCGCGCCCTCGACGTCCAGAAGCCCCGTCCCCGCAACCTTGACACAAGTTTTTCATCAGGAAAGGGGCACTGGGTTATGTTGATTCAATGCGCAACAAGATTTCCTATCAGGGCGAAGCCGGTTCCAATTCCAATATGGCTTGCACAGAACTTTTTCCCGATATGGAAGCCGTGCCCTGCGCCAGCTTCGAGGATGCTTTCGCCCTGGTGGAAAACGGCGAAGCTGAGTTGGCCATGATCCCCATCGAGAATTCGCTGGCCGGACGCGTTGCCGATATCCACGTCCTGCTGCCCGAATCGCAGCTGCAGATCGTGGCCGAGCACTACCTGCGAATCCGATTCGATCTGCTGGGGCTGCCAGGCAGCACCATTTCGGGCGCTACTGAAGTGCACAGCCACATCCATGCGCTGGGCCAGTGCCGCAAGATCATTCGCGAGCATCAGCTCACTCCGATCATTGCTGGGGATACCGCAGGTTCCGCGCGCGAGGTGCGCGATTGGAATGATCCCACCAAGCTGTCCTTGGCGCCACCTCTGGCAGCAGAACTCTATGGCTTGGAAGCGCTGGCTACAGGGGTGGAGGATGACCAGACCAATACAACTCGTTTCGTTGTCCTTGCACGCCGGCAGGATCTCCCGAGTCGCTCCACCATGCCAGAATCCGTGATCACCACATTGGTCTTCCAGGCTCGCAACGTTCCTAGTGCGCTGTACAAGGCCCTGGGCGGTTTCGCTACCAACGGCGTGAACCTCACCCGCTTGGAAAGCTACATGGTGGGTTCCGGCTTCGCGGCCACAACTTTCATGGTTGATATCGAAGGACACCCCGACGATCTTCCGGTACGCCGAGCCCTGGAGGAGCTGGACTTCTTCACCTGGGAAATCAAGATCCTCGGCTCCTATCCGGCCAGCGAGCACCGACAGAATACTGTAGCGTCCTTCGTTTGATCCCTGGAGCTAATTCCTCCGGACAGGTCCCGGCACCGCGACGAAGCTGCTGGACCCTTCAGCCCTGCCACAGCTCCCCTTTCAACGACATGATTACGCGCGGTTTTCAACGTTGCGCCCCTGTATTTTCAGACTCTCGCAAAAGTTCCAGCACCCGCATTCCGCTGTGCAGCTGATCCGGGTTCCATCAGGGCTGCACCACAGCGTTCCCTTCTGCTCTGTACCAACTCCTGACCACCCTCTTTGGCATTCGATTGCACGCTATTCTTCCGGCTGACTCATTCCGAAAATACCCACTGACCTCTGCATTCAAGATCCATATAATTGACGGCTGGTAGAATGGGGATTTATAGCCTGTGCCTATGGAAGGTTTTCATATAGAAATCTGCACCTCCCGTCCACACGGCTAGAGAACTGGTTTAGAGCACATTTGTTGTAACGCGCGGCCAAATATCCCGGATTCCGGTACTGCGGCCTGCGCGAGATTTTCAAGGCTTACAGGCCGGAGAGGAACGCTTGACTCAACGCGTCGCAATCATTGGAGCAGGACCCAGCGGCATCGCCCAGCTGCGGGCTTTCGATTCTGCCAAGAAAACAGGGCAAGATATCCCAGAAATCGTCTGCTTCGAAAAGCAGGATGATTGGGGAGGCCAGTGGAACTACAACTGGCGCTCCGGGATCGACAAATACGGCGAACCAGTGCACTCGAGCATGTACCGCAATCTCTGGTCCAATGGCCCGAAGGAAGCCCTGGAATTCGCCGAGTACACCTTCGATGAGCATTTCGGCGGGCCGATTTCGTCTTATCCGCCACGAGCCGTGCTCTGGGATTACATCAATGGCCGCGCAGAGAAATCCGATATAAAGAAGTACGTGCGCTGTGCCACCGTGGTCCGCTGGGTAGATTACAACGAAAGCACCGAGCTCTTCACCGTCACCACTGAAGATCTGAAAACCGGCAAGACTGCGTCCAGCGACTTCACCCATGTCGTGGTCGGAACCGGCCACTTCAGTTTCCCTAACGTTCCTGAATTCGCAGGAATAGGCACTTTCCCCGGCGAGCTCATGCATGCCCACGATTTCCGTGGAGCCGAGCGCTTCGCCGGCAAGGACATCCTGCTCATCGGCGCCAGCTACTCTGCCGAGGACATCGGCGTCCAGTCCTTCAAGATGGGTGCGCGCTCGGTCACCTACAGCTACCGCACCGCTCCGATGGGCTTCGACTGGCCCCAGGGCATTGAGGAGCTTCCGCTCATCGATCGCTTCGAAGGGTCCACGGCCCATTTCAGCAATGGCGTATCACGCAAGTTCGATGCGGTAATCCTGTGCACCGGCTACCTCCACCATTACCCGTTCTTGCCCTCCGGGTTGGCTCTGGACTCGCCGAACAATGTCTATCCGGATACCTTGTACCGTGGTGTCGCATCCGAGAACAACAACAAGCTGTACTATCTGGGCGCCCAGGACCAGTGGTTTACCTTCAACATGTTCGATGCCCAAGCATGGTACGTCCGTGATCTGATTACCGGGAAGGCCTCGATCCCCGCAGCGGGCGACCAGCGGATGAGCATCGATGCGTGGCTGAGGCGTTTCAATGCCATTGAAACTGCTGAAGACGAAGTGAAGTTCCAGGCCGACTACATTCGCGATCTCATCGAGCAGACCGATTACCCCATGTTCGACCTGGATGAGGTCACCCGTACCTTCATGGCATGGAAGAACGACAAGAAGAAAAACATCATGACCTACCGGGACAAGGTTTATCCTTCGGTCATGACCGGTACCATGGCAGCCACGCACCATACGCCGTGGCTCAGCGAATTGGACGACAGCTTGGAACGCTACATGGCTCCCGTTCCGTCCGAAAGCGTGGAAGACTTGGCCGCGACTGAAAAGGCCACGTCAAAGTAGCGCTGAGCGGAACCGCGCACTGTGGCTGCGTGCTTTTGGACGCAGCCACAGTGCTTCCTGATCTGCAAAACCCAGGTTCCGGGGCTAGCTCCTCCATGAGTAGCGGCGTTCGGGCCTGCCGACTCCCCCGTAGCGCAGGTTCACCTGAGCCAGGTTTTCCTCTGCCAGGTATTCCAGATACCGGCGAGCGCTCACCCGGGACGTGCCCAGCTTCTGCGCGGTTTCGGTGGCCGAGATGGGTTCGGCAGCTTCCTTGACGATGCTCTCAACCAGTTCCATGGTTTCGGCGCTGCAGCCTTTGGGAAGAGGCCGGCGCTTTTGTCCGCCGAGCCCGAAGAGCATGTTCACATCGGCCTGCTGCAATTCCTGGTCCGCTGCTTCGCCCAGTGGCTGGTAGGCCTTCGCGTAGTGCTCCAGCCGTTCGCGCAGGTCATCCCGCGAGAAGGGCTTCATCAGATAGTGGACGATGCCGCCACGAAGCGCGCGGCGCACGGTATCCATTTCCCGCGCCGCGCTGATCACCAGGACATCGAGCTCCGGCTGGACTTCGCGCAGGCGCTGCAAGAGGTCCAGGCCGTTCATGTCCGGCAAATGGATATCGAGCAAGATGAGATCCGGCGAGAGCGCGCCGGCGGCCTTGATCGCGTCACCGGCGGAGTGCGCCACGCCGACCACGGTGAACCCCGGTTCGCTGTTGACGAATCCAGCGTGCACCTTGGCGACCATGAAGTCATCGTCGATCACCAGTACTTTGATCACTTCTTGCTTCCTACTTCCTGAGCGTGGCGGTAAACCGGGCACCTTGGACATTGGCCGCGGCCAGCTCTCCACCGCGGCGGCGGCAAACCAGGCGGCTGATGGCAAGGCCGAAGCCCCTGCCGCCGGAAACCGCGCTGTCCTTGGTGGAGAAACCTTGGGTGAAGATCTCGTCCATGGCATCTTCCGCGATGCCTTCTCCATTGTCCCTCACGGTGATTCGCACCAGCTCGCTGGTTTCCTCGATCCCGACCTGGATTTCCGGATTGGCAGCCGCAGCGGCCGCGTCCATCGCGTTATCGACGAGATTGCCGATCACGGTGGTCAGATCTCGCGCCAGCTGGTCCTCGCACCTGCCCAAGGTTGAGCTAGGCGCCATCTTCAGATGCACCCCGCGCTCGGCGGCCACGCTGGACTTGGCAATCAGCAACGCGGCAATCGTGGGTTCGGCGATGCACGCGGAGACGTCCTCGAAGATCTTGCTCCGGCTGAAGCTCACGCCATCGATGAAGCCCACGACCTCGTCGTATTCCCCGAGCTGGATCAACCCGGAAATTGCGTGCAGCTGGTTGGCGAATTCATGGGTCTGCGCCCTGAGCATGTCGGCGGTGGCCTTGCTGTCTCCAAGTTCTTGTTCCAGCAGGGTCAGTTCGGTCTTGTCGCGGAAGGTGGTGACCGATCCCAAATCCCGCCTGGCGGTCTTGACCGGCATCCGGTTGAAGACCAATACCCGCTCGCCGACAAGGAATTGCCGGTCGGGCAGCTCTTGGCTGGTGGTCAGTGCATGGCGCACCTGCGGAACAACATCCAATTCGTCCAGGGTCTTGCCCACGCAGTGGCTGGGCAGCTGGAGCAGCTCGATGGCGACATCATTGGCCAGCATCACCCGGCTATCCGGCGACACCGAGATGATTCCCTCTTTGACTCCGTGCAGCAGGGCTTCGCGATGCTCGAAAAGCTCTGCAATTTCCCGCGGTTCAAGCCCACGGGTCTGGTGCTTGACCCGGCGGGCCAGCAAGACTGAGCCGGCGGTGCCCAGCAGCAGGGAAATGACCAGGGTGAACAAGGCGTTGGGAGCGATCTCCTGGATCATCTCGCCGGTGCTGGGATAGCTTTGGCCGGCGCTGACGATGCCGACCATCTTCCCCTCGTCGTCCAGCACCGGAACCTGCGCAATCAATACGTGGTTGCCATTGCGCCAGATTTCCCCGGTCCATCCGCGGCCTCCGGTGACGGCGGATTCAGGGTGCAGTATCGAGGTTCCGACTTCATCCGGGTAGCTGGAGGTGACGACCGTTCCCCGGGGATCGGCAATGGTCACGAATTGGAGACCCGAGGTGCTGCGCACCGATTCGCCCATGGCAGGCAACGCCGAACCCATTTCCGGCTCCGCCTCGGGCAGGAGCACGCGCAGCAGGGGGTTTGCAGCCAGCGATTCGGCGGCCGAGAGGCTGCGGCGCCCCTCGATTTTTTCGAAGTTATTGGTGGCCTGGGTCAGCGATACCGTGATGACCCCGGCCAGCACCACCGCGATAATGAGCAGTTGCAGTATCAGGTACTGCCCTGCAAGGGTCAGCTTGCGGCGCGTGTACAGATTAGCGAGCCAGAAACGCATGGCACTCATTGCCTCGCCCCCAATATTCCAGAAATCCACGTTGCACCCGGCAGGTCCTTGCTGGCACCTGCATCCGGGCACTGTGCTACCTTACCGAAGATTCGAATGGTTCAGATCACAATTTCCGGTTACACAATGAACAGTATTTTCTTTGAGTACGCAAGAGTGACCCGACTCACGATGGCACGTAAGTTGGTATCACTCGCAACCCCGATGAAATCAAAGAGGCTGAATCCCCATGAAACCCTTCAAGTCGTTCCGTGCGCTGAGCGCGCTGGCAGCTGCCGCTGCACTGGCCCTGACCGCCACTGGCTGCGGCGTGACATCAGAGTCTTCCAGCACTGACGCCGCAGAGTCCAAGGGCCCCATCGCGAACCTCCGCATCATGGTGCCAAACACCCCAGGCGGCGGCTACGACACCACTGCCCGTGTTGCCGCCAAGGTGATGGATGACGCATCGCTGGCCAGCAACCCGGAAGTCTTCAACCTTGCCGGTGCCGGAGGCACCGTCGGCTTGGCCCGCATTGTCAATGAGAAGGGCAATGGCGATCTGGGCATGCTCATGGGCCTGGGCGTGGTGGGTGCAAGCTACACCAACGAAACCGACTCCAAGCTGACCGATACCACCCCGATTGCCAAGCTCATCGAAGAGCCCGGGGCGATCATGGTTTCCAAGGATTCTCCGTACAAGACCATTGACGACTTGGTCAAGGCCTGGAAGGACGACCCAAGCAAGCTCTCGGTCGGTGGCGGCTCCTCCCCTGGCGGCCCGGACCATCTGCTGCCAATGCAGCTGGCCGAAGCCGTGGGCATTGATCCCAAGGACGTGAACTTCGTATCCTACGATGGCGGCGGCGACTTGCTGCCGGCCATCCTGGGCAACAAGCTGGCCTTCGCTGCCTCCGGTGCCGGCGAGTACATGCAGCAGATCGAAGAGGGCTCTGTTCGCGTACTGGCCACCAGCGGCGAAGAGCGCCTGGAAGGCGTAGATGCCCCGACCCTGAAGGAATCGGATATCGATCTGGTGTTCTCCAACTGGCGCGGCCTGGTGGCTCCACCTGAGATTTCCGAAGAGGACAAGGCCAAGTGGGTCAACCTGGTCACCGAAATGCATGATTCGGCCGAGTGGAAGGAAGCCCTGGCGACCAACGGCTGGAGCGACGCCTTCATGACCGGTGACGAATTCTCCGCCTTCCTCACCGACCAGGACGAGCGCGTTGCCAGCGTCCTGAAGACCCTGGGCCTGGCGTGAGCGAAGTAGGCACCGCAAAGAAGAAACGCGTCGAACTCCTGTTCGCCGCGTTTCTTCTTATCGTCGGAATCATCGTGTTTGTTGACGCGTCGCAGCTTCATGTGACGTACTCCCAGGCAGACGTTGTAGGTCCCAAGGCCCTGCCTTACGTCGTCTCGGGCATTCTCATTCTTTCGTCCATTGCCTTGGCCATCACCGTCATGCGTGGCAACCTTGCTGCGGGCGAAGAAGGCGAAGACGTGGACCTGAGCCAGCCTTCGGATTGGAAGGTCCTGCTCCCGCTGATCGGCATCTTCGTGCTGAACCTGCTGATCGTGAATTGGGCTGGCTGGGTCATCTCGGGAACCATCATGTTCTTCGGCGCGGCTACCTGCCTGGGTGCGCGGCGCTGGGTATTGACCTTGGTTATTTCACTTGCCTTGGCGCTTGGTTCGTTCTACGGCTTCTATCTGGGCCTGGGCATCAAGCTTCCGGCCGGAATCCTCTCGGGGGTGCTCTAATTGGAAACTCTGGACTTATTGATGGGCGGCTTCGCCGCGGCGCTGACCCCGATTAACCTGCTCTTCGCTTTCGCCGGTGTCATCCTGGGAACCGCTGTAGGAGTGCTCCCGGGCATCGGCCCGGCCATGGCTGTGGCACTGCTGCTGCCATTGACCTTCGGCATGGAAACTTCCAGCGCACTGATCATGTTCGCCGGCATCTACTACGGCGGGATGTATGGCGGGTCAACCACCTCGATCCTGCTCAACACCCCGGGGGAATCGGCAACAGTCATCACAGCCATCGAAGGCCACAAGATGGCCAAGGCCGGCCGTGCGGCACAGGCCTTGGCCACCGCGGCCATTGGATCCTTCGTTGCAGGAACCATCGGTACCGCGCTGCTGGTGACCGTCGCCCCGATCGTCGTGAAGTTCGCGGTGAGCCTTGGCGCACCGAGCTACTTCGCCATCATGGTCCTCGCTTTGGTAACTGTCACCGCAGTCTTGGGCTCTTCCAAGATCCGCGGGTTCGCTTCCCTGGGCTTGGGCTTGGCCATTGGCTTGGTCGGCATGGACCCGGTCTCCGGGCAGCAGCGACTGACTTTCGGCTTCGCGCCCCTGGTGGACGGCATGGACATCGTGGTGGTCGCCGTGGCGATCTTCGCCATTGGCGAGGCGCTGTGGATTGCCGCGCACTTGCGCACCAGCCCGGCCCGCACCATTCCGGTGGGTGCCCCGTGGATGGGCAAGGAAGATTGGAAGCGTTCGTGGAAGCCCTGGCTTCGCGGTACCGCCTTTGGGTTCCCCTTCGGCGCGCTGCCTGCCGGCGGTGCCGAAGTTCCGACCTTCCTGTCCTACGTCACGGAAAAGAAGCTGTCCAAGCATCCTGAGGAGTTCGGCCACGGCGCCATTGAGGGCGTTGCCGGCCCGGAGGCCGCGAACAATGCCTCTGCCGCTGGCACCCTGACTCCAATGCTCGCCTTGGGCTTGCCCACCAATGCCACCGCTGCGGTGATGCTGGCGTTCTTGACCATGAAGGGCATCCAGCCCGGTCCGCTGCTCTTCGAGAATGAACCAGACCTGGTGTGGGCCCTGATTGCCAGCTTGTTCATTGGCAACACGTTGCTGCTGCTGATCAACCTGCCGTTAGCGCCGCTGTGGGCGAAGCTGCTGAAGATCCCGCGCCCCTACCTGTACGCAGGCATCTTGTTCTTCGCAACGCTGGGCGCCTTCTCGGTGAACATGCAGGTAGCTGATCTCTGGCTGCTGCTGCTGATCGGTTTGCTGGGCTTTGCCTTGCGCCGCTTCGGCCTGCCAGTGCTTCCGCTGATCCTTGGTGTCATCATCGGCCCCATGGCCGAAGAACAGCTGCGCAAGACCTTCCAGCTTTCTGCTGGTGAAGTCTCAGGTCTCTGGAGCGAGCCGCTGGCCGTGGGCATCTACGTGCTCATCGCCGTCCTGCTCCTGCTGCCAGTGCTGATCTCCGTTATTCGGCGCAAACGCGGGACAGCGTCTGCCGCCGCCGAGGCCCTGCTGGGCGACGATGCAGCTGGCGGCCCCGAGCCGGAACAGGCGAAGCCTGGCCACGGAAATGAGAACAGCAAGGCTGCTGAAAGGAATGAATCATGACGATCGTAGTGGGCTATATTCCCTCGCCAGAAGGCGAAGCCGCCTTGGAACGAGCCATTCTCGAAGCCAGGCGCAGCGAGGTGCGATTGATCGTAGTGAACTCTTCGAAGGGCGATCAGCTCGTTGACGACAGGCTCATTGACGCGAAGCAGTACCACGAGCTGGAAGCCCGCCTTTCTGATGCCGGCATCGATTTCTGGATTGAGCGCCACACCCAGGGTGCCGATGCGGCAGACCAGATCCTGCATATAGCCCAGGCCCAACGAGCCGAGCTGATCGTGATCGGCCTGCGCAAGCGGACGGCAATGGGCAAGTTCCTCATGGGGAGCAACGCGCAAAGGATTCTGCTCCAGGCCTCCTGCCCGGTGCTGTCGCTCAAAGCGTCCAGCGACTGGTAGTTCTGCACGCTGTTCGCTCAACAACGGCCGATGGCCCGCACCACGGGTGCGGGCCATTGGCCGTTGGACTTACTTCTGGTAAGGGTTGGCTGGCGGAGTGCCGCCGCCATTGGCGGTTGGATCCTGCGGCTGCTGGGGAGCAGGAGGATTACCCGGGTGCGGGCGGTAGCCGCCTTCTGCCGGCGGGATGCCACCGGCCAGACGAACGAGTTCAGTGGTGTTCTCTGCCGTGCGGATCTGTGCCAGCAAGGATTCGAGTCCTGCACGGACCAGTACCAAATAGACTAGGGACACCAAAGGACCCACGATCAGGAGCATGAGGAAGCCGAGCATTGCATCAGCCATGAACCCGGAAATCACGATTCCGAGGTAGCCGATCGCCAACAGGACCATGATCAGGATGTAAACGATCTTGATGATCGATGGCGTGATGAATTGTTTGAATTCCAAGTCGAAGAGGGACTTCACCTTATTTGCTTCTTTCTTTAGAGAAATTGCGCTGTCCCGCCCGCGTTATCGAATTTCGCAGTATTCTCCCAGTAGCTGGAGCGGAATATCTTCATTTGTTGCGAAAATTTCGCCAACTAGTCGCCTGCGACTGCGTGCGGGTTATTATCCCCTGCCAAGCCAGACCCTAGACTGATTGCATGACAAGCCATGAGAAGCCGACGATTGTCCCAGCCCGATTGCAATCCGGAGACACCATCAGGGCCATTGCGCCATCGTGCTCCCGCGCCTTCGTGATGGAATACGACAATACGAAGTGGATCACTGAACGCTTCGAGGCCATGGGGCTCAAGCAGGAATTCGGCGATCACGTAGACGAGAACGATGACTTCGACAGCTCGCCGATCCCGTCGCGCGTGGCCGATCTGCACGCCGCATTTGCCGATCCATCTGTCGCCGGAATCATCTCGGTCATTGGCGGCTTCAATTCAAACGAGCTGCTCCCCTACCTCGATTGGGATCTCATTGCCGCCAATCCCAAGGTCTTTTGCGGCTATTCGGATTTCACCGCCCTGGCTAACGCCGTGCATGCCAAGACCGGCCTCGTTACCTATGTCGGCGCGCATTGGTCCAGCTTCGGCATGCGTGATCATTTTGAACCAACCGGACAGTGGTTCCGGACCGCAACCCACGAGCACGCGTGGACCATCGAGCACGCCAGCGAATTCACCGACGATTTGTGGTTCATGGATCAAGACAACAGGTCCGTCCAGGCATCCGGCGGACCGTGGATCCTGAATCAGGGAGCGGCCACGGGCACGGTGATTGGAGGGAATCTGGGCACGCTGCATTTGTTGCAGGGCGGCGAATTCATGCCATCCTTGCACGGGGCGATGCTCTTCATCGAGGAAGACTCCTCCGAAGACATCCACGAAATCGCCCGGAAGCTCGCCTCTTTCCTGCAGTCCCCTAGCGCCGCTGGCCTGACCGGGCTGGCCATTGGGCGTTTCCAGCGGCAATCCGGCATCACCCGTAGCCTGCTGGAGCAAGTCATCGCAAAGCACCCGATCCTGCAGCGCATCCCGGTTGTGGCCAACCTCGATTTCGGCCACACTTCCCCGATGTTCACCTTGCCGATTGGCGGCTACGCCAGGCTTTCGACCGGTGACGATTCGGTGCAGCTGCACTTTGCGCATTCACAAGACCAGCTGGGCTAGCCCAAGGGCCACAGCAAAAAGCGGGACCATTCCATCTCCTGGTTGGCCCCGCCTTGCTTTCCGCTCAGTAGGCCACGGCCCTCACGGGCTTAGGCCTTGTCGATCGCTTCCTTCAGCGCAGCCAGCAGCAGCGCCACCGAACCCGGATTAGCGTTGGGGCCCATCATGCCGACGCGCCATACGGTGCTCGCGTACTTGCCGACACCGCCGCCGATTTCAATATTGAAGCGGTCGAGCAGGTATCCACGGACCTTCGCCGAATCAACGCCTTCAGGAACGTAGACCGTCGTCAGCTGCGGCAGGCGGTACCCCTCCTGGGCGAATAGCTCCAGGCCCATTTCCTGCAAGCCATCTTGCAGCAAGCCTCCCGCTTCCTGATGGCGGGCGGTGACCGCGTCCAGGCCCTCAGCCAGGATGCGGTCGATGCCGGCTTCCAGCGATGCGACCATCGAGACCGGTGCGGTGTGGTGGTAGGTGCGTTGGCCCCCGGTGGAACCTGTGGCGTAGCCGCCGAGCAAGCCCAGATCCAGATACCAGGATTGGGGCTTCTGGACGCGGCGCTCGAAAGCACGGTCTGAAATGGTAAATGGTGCCAATCCCGGAGCCACGCCGAGGCATTTCTGCGTGCCGGCATAGCCAACGTCAATCCCCCATTCATCAGCCAGCACCGGCATGCCGCCAATGGAGGTCACCGCATCGGTGATCAGCAGTGCATCGCCCTTGATTGCGCCCAGCGCGGCTATATCGGAAACAACTCCGGTACTGGTTTCAGCATGCACGCCGGCAATGACGGTTGGGTTCGGGTGCGCCGCGGCAACGCGTTCGGCATCGATCGGCGTGCCGTATTCATGCTCGACGCGGACTACTTCAGCGCCAGCGCGCGCGGCAACTTCGCACATGCGCTCGCCGAATAAGCCGTTGATCGCGATGACCGCTACGTCACCTGGGTTGATGGTGTTGACGAAAGCGGCTTCCATGCCAGCTGAGCCCGTGGCGCTCAAAGGCAAGGTACGGGAGTTTCCGGTTCCCCAGAGAGTACGCAAGCCATCAGCAACGCGATCCATGCGTGCAATGAACTCCGGATCCAGATGGCCCAGCAGCGGAAGGCCGAGCGCTGCCGTTGCCTCGGGATACGGGTTGCATGGACCCGGTCCGAACAGGTGGCGCTGAAGAACAGTCTTGCTCATGACGACTCTCTTTCATCTCAATGGGATGTTCCAACTAGAGCTCAGCATATCCCGCATCCCAACCCGAAACGAAACATATCTTCCGCATTGCAAAATTACTCGGGTCGAACTACACGGCCGCGGGCTCGATCGCCTTGAGATAATCCGGCAGCTCCGCCACGGATTCGAGGATGGCGGCATGAGGGAACCGGTCCAGCTCTTCGCGGCCCAGCTTCCCGGTCAGCACACCGATCCCATGCACTCCCGCGTGATGCGCGGCCAGCAGGTCGTTGGCGGTGTCGCCTGCGGCAACAACCTTGGCTACATCGCGAATTCCCGTCAACTCCATGGCTCGATGAATCATGTACGGCGCAGGGCGTCCCGCTGCGGCTTCATCACCGGCAACCACTGCGTCGAGAAGTTCGCCAGGACCGACCTTCCAGCCCAAGCCATCGAGGATAATATCGGCAACATCGCGCGAGAACCCCGTTGTCAACGCGATCTTCTTGCCGCTGGCAGCCAAGCGTTCCAGCGCTTCCACGACACCTGACAAAGCGACGGGCGGATTCTCCCGGTAGTACCCCAGCAGCAAATGGCGGAAACGATCAAACTGCACTTGCACCTGCTCATCGCTGGCAACAGCTCCGCCAAGTTCAATCAGCGCTTTGATCGCTTCCTTCTTCTCGGCGCCCATCCAATGCTGCAGATCCTCCTCCTTGACCTCAACACCGAATTCGCACACCGCATTCTCCAGAGCCCGGTACACATCGGCATGTTCGTCAATGGTCGTTCCAGCCATATCGCAGGCAATGAGTTCAAACATGTCTTCTCGTTTCATCGTGTTTTCCTGTTCAGACAGCAATGCTTCGCACACGGCTCAATGAGGCGCGATGCTCGCTGGTGTTTTCAATGGTGAAGTTGGCCAGATCCGGCAAATACCGATCATCGGAGTACTCAAGTTTCTGCCCCGATTTGGCGGAAGTCACGCGCCGTTCGCGCAGGAGCGGGGCGCCGAGCCGGACACCCAGCAGCTGCGCGTCCAGTTCATCGGCCGCCACCGCGTCGATGGTGTGCTTGCCTCGGTAGAGGTCTACGCCTTGCTCCCGCAAGTACTCGAAAATCGAACCGTCATCCGCATCGAATTCGAAGAGCAGCCGGCCGACTTCTTGGGTAAAGCTAGTCCGCTCCAGCATCGCCGGGCTCCCATCGAGAAAGCGCAGGCGCAGGATCTGCACCACCTTGGCACCTTCTTCGAGTTCGAGCTGCTCGGCCACGAGGGCATCGGCCGGGCGCTGCGCCAATTCCCGCGTTTCCTGGCCAGCCTCCAATCCGATGGAGCGCGCCCAATCGGTAAAGGACATGAAGGTGGTAAACGATTGGGATTGCACCTGTTGCGCCACGATTGGCGGCTTGCCTTGTCCCCCCGCAATGAGGCCCTCCGAACGCAACTGGGCGAGCGCATGCCGGACCGTGCCACGCGAGGCACTGGTGCGGGCACAGAGCTCTGCCTCGCTGGGCAGGACATCTCCTTCGTGCCATGTGCCAGCCGCTATTTCCTGCCGCAACCAGGTGGTGAGGGCTTGGTACTTGGGTTGCTTCTTGTTCTCCATCACCTCTTGATCATACAAGTGGTTTTATCGCGAAATCAGCGATTCACAAGACGTTCCAGTGAACTGAAAGTGAATAGTCGGACCCCATTCTGAACTCTAGGCGAACTTGTTCAAACAAGTGCCATTTCGGGTTGAATCCGCTCATCCCAAGCATGGATGATCACTGTCGTGAGCAACGAAAAAAATTTCCCACAGACCCAGCCAGTCGCCAACCACGCAGATGTGCTGGTGATCGGAGCCGGCATTGTCGGCATGGCCCATGCCGCGCGAGCCCTGGACGCCGGCTTCTCGGTAATCGTCATTGATCGTGACCATGAGGCCATCGGCGCATCGGTCCGCAACTTCGGCCACTGCTGCATCACCGCGCAGTCCGGCGAACTCTACGATCTGGCGCAGTCAGGACGTCCCTTGTGGCTTGACTACGCTGAACGCGCTGGCTTCTGGGCCGTTGAATCGGGAGCTGTCGTGGTGGCCTCGACAGAAACGGAATTGCAGGTCCTGCGCGAACTGTCTGCGCGCCGCGAAACCGGGCAGGTCGAGATGCTCAACGCGCAGGACATCGCAGAACAGCTTGGACGCGAAAGCACCGAAGGATTTCTCGGCGGCGCGTTCCTGCGTGATGACCTGCGTGTCGACCCGCGAACCACGGTGGCCAAGCTGGCCCAGTGGGTCAACGCCCATGTTGCTGGCAGCGTCCAGTTCAGCACCAGCGCCTTGGGATTCGGTGCCGGCCGGCATCGCCGGGCCAGCGTGCAAACTAATCGCGGCGCCTTCGAGGCCGACCAGGTTTTCGTTTGCGTCGGACACGACGTGGACTACCTCTTCCCGCAGATCGCGCAGGAGCACCAGATCAGCCGGTGCGCGCTGCAGATGCTCCGCGCAGAAGCTTCCGAAGACCTGGAATTGAAGCCGGCCGTCCTCACCGCCACTTCCATGCTGCGCTACGAGGCCTTCACCGAAGTGCCAGCAGCCAAGGCCCTGCAGGCTGAAGTTCTCGCCGAGCACCCGGAGCTGCTGGATATCCAGGCGAATGTCATGTTCACCCAAAGGCCTGACGGCACCCTGCTCATGGGAGATTCGCACAGCTACGCCGCAACCCAACCCCCCTTCCTCAAGGAAGCGACCTCGCAAACATTGCTCTCGGCTATCGGGGGCTACATGAGTGGCATCGAGCTGAAAGTCATTGAACGCTGGCAAGGAATCTATGCCTCCAGCGCTATCGGCCCCTTGCTCATCCGCAATGCCGCCAACGCCATTACCGTAGTCTCCGTTACCGCCGGAGTCGGAATGACCCTGTCCTTCGGCCTGGCCGACAAGAACATCAAAGACCTCGCCAAGCCGGCCATGGCTTCGTCGATCACCGCCTAGCTTAACTACACCACGCATTGGAGCAAACCATGAAGATCGCCCAGGCACTTAAATTCTCTGCCGTCTCGCTGGGGCTGCTGGCCCTCACCGCTTGCGGGTCCGCCCAGGCAGATGAGCAAGCTAACTCCGCGGCCCCCGCGTTCTGCGCCGATGGGCCCATCAATTTCGGCATCGAGCCCTACGAGGCACCAGCCAAGCTCGAACCGGCGTACGGCGTGCTCGCCGACGCATTGGAGCGCGAGCTCGGATGCGAAGTCGAGGTCCAAGTTGTCGAGGACTACGCCGCAGAGGTACTGGCAATGCGCAATGGAAAACTGGATCTTGGCCAGTTCGGTCCCGTGGGATACGTGTTCGCCAGCCAGCAGGCCGGCGCTGAACCGCTAGTGTCCTTCGGGACCGCCCGAGGCGAGCTCAGCACCTACACCGGTGGCATCTGGGTTGCGAAGGATTCAGAAATCAAGACCCTCGAAGACCTGCGCGGAAAGGACTTCGCACTGGGCGGCGTGGGCTCGACCTCCGGAGATGTCCTGCCGCGCTACGCGCTGAAGACTGCCGGCATTGCCGAGTCGGAAGTCAACTTGAACTACGCAGGCGGGCATCCTGAAGCACTGCTGGCCCTGGCTAACGGAACTGTCGACGCCGCCCAGCTCAACTCGCAGACCCAGGCAGTTGCCGAAGAAGAAGGTACCTTCAACCCGGAAGACTACCGCCAGATCTGGACCTCGGAACCCATCCCGAATGACCCGATCACCATCAGCGCCGATGCCGACCCGGAATTGAAGAAAGCCGTTAAGCACGCGCTGCTGAACCTGCCGGAGGAAGATATCGCCCAGGTAGGAGCTTTCCTGGATGTGACCCCTCCGGGCCCATTGCTGGAAGTCACCAAGGAAACCTACGGCCCGCTGTTCGACCTGGCTTCCGAAATGGGCCTCACCGAGGACGATATCTAACCATGGACACCACGCAATTGGCCCGTCCGGCCCTCTCAGTGAAGTCCCTGGCCAAGTCCTTCAACCAGCGCCGCGTGCTTGATGATGTCGATTTCACCGTCAACCGCGGCGAGCTCGTGGCCTTTCTGGGTGCCAACGGTTCCGGAAAATCCACCACCCTCAAGTGCGTCGCGGGACTGACAACGCCGGATTCGGGAAGCATCGAATTGGATGGCATCCACCTGGCCGATCTCCAAGGCCGCGCTCTAGCCCGTGCGCGATCCCGGGCAGCCATGGTGTTCCAGAAGATCCATCTGGTGCCCCGCCGCACAGCACTGGACAATGTCTGCGCAGGCGCCCTGGCCCGTGTCACCGGCTTGGCCTCATTCTCCCCCGCTTTCTTCTCCCGCGAACTGCGGGAAGAAGCAATGGCCTGCCTGGACCGGGTTGGCATGGCCGATCGCGCCCTGGACAAGGTCGGGCGCCTTTCTGGCGGACAGCAGCAGCGCGTAGCCGTCGCCAGGGCCCTGTGCCAGCGCGCGTCGGTGCTGCTTGCCGATGAGCCGGTTTCCGCCCTGGACCCGCATGCGGCCGAGAACATCATGGAATTGCTCGCTACCTTGGCGCACGACGAAAACCTTGCAGTCGCCGCGGTTCTGCACCAGCCAGAGCTTGCGCAACGCTACGCAGACCGGGCGATCGGGTTGCTGCATGGACGTATCGCCTTCAACGGTCCGGTCCAGAATCTCGGCGACGACTTCCTGGACGTTCTCTACTCTCCCGAGAGGATTGCAGCATGAGCCTCCATACCCGGACTCGCATCAAGGAGCAGGCAGTGGAAAGCACTTCGCAAATGATCGCTGGAAAATCCGCCCCTGCACTGCCCAGGGACCCGCACAAGGCCGCCCGGCGTACCCTTTGGATTACCGCAGTTGCAGTGATTGCCGCCCTTCATCTGCTGGCCATCGCGGGAACTGATTTTGATCCGGCGCTGCTCGTGGATGGCTGGCGCGGGATGGCACGATTCATCAGCGACGCATTCCCGCCGGATCTGAGCTGGGACAAAGTCATACTTCCTGGCTTGGAGGCAACGCTGGTCACCTTGTGGATCGGCTTGCTGGGTACGACCTTCTCCATTCCTACGGCCTTGGTGCTCGCTGTGCTCGCATGCCGCACCACGACGCCGCATCCGCTGGCCTACCAAGCAGCACGCAGCATCTTGTCCTTCTTCCGCGCGGTACCGGATATCGTCTTTGCGCTCATCTTCGTCACCGCCGTGGGCTTGGGTCCCTTCGCAGGTGTGCTGGCGCTGATCTGCCACAACACGGGAGTGATGGGAAAGCTCTGGGCCGAGTCCCTGGAAGAAACCGATCAGGGCCCGCAAGAAGCGCTGTCCACCACCGGCGCATCACGGGTTCAGCAACTTACCCATGGCGCCCTGCCGCTGGTGATCCCGCAGTTCGTTGGCTTGCTCTTGTACCGCTTCGACGTCAACGTCCGTTCGTCACTGGTCCTGGGCCTGGTCGGTGCTGGCGGCATCGGCTTGCTCATCAACCAGGCGATCAAGTCGTTCCAGTTCGATACGATGCTTACGCACATCATCATCGTGCTGATTCTGATCATCGTCGTTGACCAGGCTTCCGGATTCATCCGCCGCAAGCTGGCAGTCTAGCGCCTCGCCAATCGGAAAAGCGCGCCTGGGCCCCAGCGGGTGTCCGTGATCCTCGCAGGATCGAGGACACCGGCTGGGGCTTCATGGCGACCTGGGCGAATCGTTGTGGTCCCTGAAGATGCCTCGGCACCTTTACCCGCGGCGCAGGTCCTGGAAAGTCGTTGATTTCCACTGGTTGGTATGTGCCGGTGGCGGGCCGTGCACTGCTATTCAGGAATTCCCATTGGAACGACGCGCTGGGGCAAGCCGTGCTGGTTGCGGCCCTGGACGAGAACCACGCAGGTCATGGACAGCAGCACTCCGACACTGCAGGCGGCGAGAAGCACCCCAAAGCCGCTGGCAGCCTCGATGAGCATGCCGCCCAGAACTGGTCCAAGCGCGAACCCGATGCCGATCATCAAGTTCGTGGAATTCATCAGGTGGCCGCTGGAGTCCAGGTCGGAGACCGTGGACAGCAAGTAGGGCAGGATGAAGGTCCAGGAGAATTTGAAGATGATCGCCGCGGCCGCGAACTGCACGGCTCCGCTCAACCCGAACAGCAAACCGATGGACAGCAGCATCGCCAGATAACCGAGAATGAGGAACAGCGGGCGGCGCGGATGGTCGCCCAGGAATGTGGCCAGCAAGGACGAAGCAATTCCCGGGACTGTCGCAACAGCGAGAATCAGGCTCGTCGTACCCAAATTGATCTGCGCGGCCGCCGCGAATTGCCCCATGAACGACCACACCCCGCTCAACGCTACGTAGAAAAGCATTACCGCCGCCAGGGCCAGAAACGCCTTGGATCTCGGGGCTGGCCGGTGCCCATAGTTGGCACTATCGGCAGCCGGGTCAGCGGCGCTTCCCAACAGCACGTTGCCATCGATGCGGTGCGCAACCGCCATGCAGCACAGGGCTAGCCCAGCCATGGTCCAGTAGATCGCAGACACCGCGGAATCCGCGAAGAGCACAGGGAAGAGCGCCAGAATCACGGCGCCCATGACCAGCTGGGCCGCAACGAATAAGCCGTAGGCCCGTCCTGGGTTCGCGCTCCTGCCGCTCAAGCTCAGGATCACCACGGTGATCGAGCCAGCAGCCAGGGACGTCACAATGCGGCACACCGCCAAGAGCGCGTAGTTGTCGGCAAAGCCCGAGACCACATTTCCGGCCACGGCAACCAGCGTGAAGACACGAGTTGCCGTCACGAGGTTGACGCGCTTGAGCCACAGATAGGCTGGGATAGTCGCCAAGCTGAAGGCCCCGAGCTCCATGGACAGCAGCCCGCCTACTTGGGTGGCCGTCAGGTCGAATTGCGCCACCAGCTTGGAGGCGATCACCGGTGCGGTCAGCAGCACCATGTACAGCACCGCGCTGTAGGCACCGATGTAGAAGTAGGTTCCGCGCTCGCCGCCCGTTTTTGTGTGCGCGCCAGCCAGTATCGAGTCCATGGCTTTCCTTCGAGACAGCGGCGAGTTGCCGCGGGTAAATAATGGATGCTCCGGCCGATACCCTGGCCGGCTGAGAACAACGTGCCGGGCACGCGATTAGCGCACCGGCACGCTCGAGGATCCGAGTCGGTCGTAGACCTTTTGTCCGCTGAACCAGGTCTGCTGCGCAGTGATCTGCGGCAGCTCTTCGAGTTGCACCTCAAATGGGTCTGCCGAGAGCATGATGAAGTCGGCGGACTTGCCGATTTCCAGCGACCCGGTCAGGTCACCCAGTCCCATCGCCTTGGCGCAATTGATCGTGTAGATGCGCAAGGCATCAGCCAAGGTCACGGCTTCTTCTTCCCAGAGCGTTCCGGGGAAAGCTCCGGTAGGATCCTTGCGGGTGACCAGACCGTAGATTCCCTCCCAGGCGTTCGGGGAAACGCTCACCGGCCAGTCCGAGCCGCCGGCAACCAGCGCCCCGGTGGCCAGCAAGGTCTTGTTCGGGTGCATCTTGGATGCCCGCTCGGCGGGAAGGACGAGTTTCATGGCTTCGGTAATCACCCCGGGGAACCACAATGACGGCGAGATATCCGCGGTGACTCCCAGTTCTGCAAAGCGCGGCAGGTCGTCCGGGTGAATGAACTGGCCGTGGGCGATATGGTATTTCGGCTCGCCCAGACCTGCCTCGCGCACCTTCTGGACTGTGTCCAGGACCAGGCGCACCGAGGCATCGCCGGTGCAGTGGATCTTCGCGGAAATGCCCCGCCGCGCCGTGCTCATCAGCCAGCCCGCGAGTTCTTCTGGAGGCATGGTGGTGTTGCCGCAATGGCATTCAGGGAATCCCGCACCCTCCAGATACGGTTCGATGAAGGCTCCGGTCCCTGCCGGCGGAACGCCATCAAGGAAGATCTTGATGAAATCCGGGCGGTGATGAGTTGACCTGGTTTGCTCGCGCTCGGCAATGATCCCCTCGCCCAGCGGATGGGTCCCGAAAATGAAGTCATTGGCCTGCATGCTGGAAACCACCCAGGCGTGCAGATTCCCGGATTCATCGAGTTCTTTCAAGGCCTGCATGAGTTGCAAGGAGGCGGCAGCGTCCTGGAAACCGGTGATGCCGTAAGAATGCAGTATTTCCATGCCCCGCGATGCCGCTTCGGCCAACTGCCAAGTCGGCGTGGGGCTCATTGATTCGCGGACCTGTTCGACAATGACCCCGCCGGCTTCCAGCAGCACGCCGGTGGCTCGGCCTTCGGCATCCCGCATGATTTCCCCGCCTTCGGGGTGAGGGGTCGCGCCGGTGATGCCCGCAAGCTCCAAAGCACGGCTGTTCACCCATCGGTTGTGCTTGGCATCATCCTTGAGCAATGCCGGCCGGCCGCCGGTGGCCTGGTCCAGCCGCGCCAGTGCCTGGGGCGTATTGATTTCGCTCAACAGGCCCGAACCCCAGCTGCCACCGATGACCCACTGGTCCGCAGCCAGCTTATCCGACCAGACTGCGACTGCCTCCAGGAACTCGTCCAGGTTGAGGGTTGGCGGAACGTTGAGCTCGAACAGGTCCATCTGCCCGGCAAGCATGTGATGATTGTGCACGTCCATCAGCCCGGGCATGATCGTGGCCCCGTCCAGATCGATAATTTCCATTTCCGGCCCACGCAGCGCCAGCGCATCCTCTCCGAGCGCGACAATCTTTCCTGCGCGGACGGCCATCGCATTGACTATGCGTTCATGCGGATCCAGCGTATGGATGGTGCCGTTGACCAAGAGCAGGCTAGGGGCGGTGTTCACGAGTGCAATCCTTTCGAAAGATACCAATCCGGGATGACTCTCCAAGGTCCAAGAAGTGATGCACGGCATATCCCGGCCGGTGCATTCATTCTCGCAAAGTCCGCCCCGAGGGTGTTGGCTTTAAGCGCATGCTTAGTTGGCAACGCACGCCAAACTCGCTCCGGGGCTAGAAATAGGAGCCACGTCCCATTTGTTCTCCTTCTGGAGCACGATTCCGGAAAGCAAACTGGCAACTTGCGCATCGCCCTTGCGGCAGCCTGCCTGTTGTACAAGGGTGGAAGGACGAATGCGAAAGGAGCACACCTTGAAGAAAATCCTCATGGTCCTGACCAGCGTTTCCGAAATCGGTGATGACAGGGAACCTACCGGATACAACGTCGCCGAGGCAGCACATCCATGGAAGGTGTTCCGGGATTCCGGGCACTTCGTCGACTTCGCTTCCATTAAGGGCGGACAGCCCCCGCGCGACACAGTGGATCAGGACGACCCGGTCCAGGTCCAGTTCACCCAGGACGAAACGACCCGTGCCGGCCTGTACAACACTGCAAGGGTTGAAGTCGTCGATCCCGAACAGTACGACGCGGTGTACCTCGTGGGAGGCCACGGCACCATGTGGGACTTCCCCAATAATGAGGGTCTGCAAAAGCTGGTCGGCGCTATCTACAACAAGGGCGGCGTTGTCGGTGCAGTCTGCCACGGCCCGGCCGGTCTGCTCGATGTCGAGCTGCATCATGGTTTGAAACTCTTAAGTGGCAAAACCGTTGCAGCATTCACCAACGATGAAGAAGTGGCCGTAGGCAAGGACAAGATCATTCCGTTCTTCCTGGCCGACAAGCTCACCGAGCAAGGCGCCACGCATATCGCCGCCGATAACTTCGAAGAGAATGTACAAGTCTCCGAACGCCTGGTCACCGGACAGAACCCAGCTTCCGCCGCAGGTGTCGCCAAGGAAATGGAAAAACTCTTGGCCGAAGTGATCCACCAGGAGAAGGCCGCTGAAGCCGCAGCCGCCGAGTCCGAGGCCGAGGCACAATGAGCTAAGTCGTAACCCAGCCCGAAATCTCATAAAGGACGCTTGGATCCGTGTAGCTTCGCGGATCCAAGCGTTTTTGACTTCTACTGGCCTTTATATGACGCAGTCCGTACTCCGACCAACGCAATGCACCCCTTGCCGAAGTCGTGGCTGGTGATGAGTGCAGCCCGAAAGGTGTCTCGGAGTGAACGCGTCATCGGCTGAGCGGGTTTGGTTCGCATCCTGGTCGCCCGTCCAAAGCGAAAGCCATCTCGTACAGAGTGGCTCTCGGGTCTGGTCCTCCAGGATCCCTTGGGACCACTCCTATAGCGGCCCAGAGGGTTTCACGAAGCCACTGGGCGAATCCCACTACACGGAAGTTGCCTACTGCTTCTGGGTTTCCTTCAGCATGCTCTAGTAATACGATTGCTCGTCTCATGCCGCTGAGTTCTTCCTGAATCGTGTTCCACTGTGACTCTTCTTCAGTGAACTCGCAGTCGTAGCAGTCTTCGTCGTCCTCGGGAGGCCATTCCATCATTTCGCGTTCAACAGGCAAGGACCGGGAAGCGAGGAGCTCTGGGTCGGAAATGTCGTAGGCTGCAACTACGTGCGTTGGGTCCACGTATTCATCGATGAGATCGTCGGCAAATCTGGCGTAATCGAATGTTTTGCCACCCAACGTGGTGATCAGTGCTGCAGCTTCTGACACGCGTGGAGCAGCGCAAACCCCGTAGTGCGCACGAGCAGCTTGCAGGAGTTCTTGGTAGTCAGCCATAGTTCCTCAATTCAAACACGATTGGTGCCGCCAACAGTAGCTGGCGGCACCAATGCTTCGTGCAGGTTCTTCCCTGGGTCGGGTTTCCGTAGAAGAGTTGAACGTTAGGGGTCCGCTTGTTGGGGTGGTAGTGCCACATGTACCCCTTCTTGCCTCCGCCACTGATTTCGAGTCCAACGGCCGCCTTACCGCTTATGGGGCTTTGGCCAACGTCGAACCCGTGAATGAGAGAACTGAAACTACAGCATTCCATTGCCGCAACGCATTTTTACGTAGGCACGAGGCCTCGCTGAAGCCGAGGAGCCCTGAGCGGTAAGAGAATAGAAAAATCCCCGTCTCCTGAAGCGGAGACGGGGATTTTCTTGCTCTGAAGCAGAGGACTACTTGCGCAGGCCCAGACGCTCGATCAGCGAACGGTAACGCTCGATGTCGGTGTTCTTCAGGTAGCCGAGCATACGACGACGACGACCAACCAGAGCCATCAGGCCACGGCGGGTGTGGTGATCATGCTTGTGCATCTTCAGGTGCTCGGTCAGGTCCGAAATACGGCGGGACATGACGGCAATCTGAACCTCAGGCGAACCGGTGTCACCCTCGTGGGTAGCGTAAGCCTTGATGATTTCGTTCTTGATAGTGGCATCCAATGCCATAACAAACTCCTAGAGTTGGACCGCGTTCATAAGTCGGTGCGAACGTCGAGACGCTCACGGCGGAAACTCGCAACCGCGGACTGCAGCGAGAACCACCGTCAATCATATCACCGACGGGTGCGCCGGCGGGACCTCCAGGCATGGGTGAGATAGGGCACCTGCACCTTTGCGTCCTGCTCGTGCCCCAGATGCTCCTGCCAATACCAGGCCAAATTCGCTTCCACCTTGGCGCGGGTAGTCTCTGAAGACTTGCGGTAGTAGCTGCGGGATTTGGTCAGCTCGACGATCTCGTGGAAATCCAGTTCCATGGACCAATGCCAGATGCCATGCTCCGGCTTCTGGAACTGCGGTCCCAACGGCGGCTCCAGCTCCGGCCGGTGCACATCGCCGGCATGCATGATGCGTGCCAAGCGGTGAACCCAGGGAAGGGCGACATCCAGCTGATTCCACAGCAGGGTGAGCCAACCGCCATCATGGAGCAATCGGGCCGCTTCGGCACTGGCTTGAGGGTGGTCCACCCAGTGCCATGCCTGGGCATAGGTCACCAGGCCAGCGCTATCGGCCTCCAAGCCGGTCGCTTCACCTGCGGCGCAGGTTACCTCGACCGCCGGCAGCCTCTTGGACAGGACCGCGAGCATTTCTGCCGATGGGTCTACGGCCCTGACTTCCAGGCCTGCACGGATGAGCTGTTCGGTGAAGATCCCCGAACCGCAACCGATGTCAATGGCACTCACCGGTCGGTGCTGCAGCGTGAATTCCAAGGCTTCCTGCGGATAGGAAGGACGGATCTTGTCGTAGCTTTCAGCGTCGGCTTGGAAAGCAGAAGCTAATTCATCGCGGCGCTGGGCGCCCACGACGAAAGCCCTCTGCGGCAATGATGGTATCTCAGCCATGATTCCTAGTGGCGTTCTATGGCCAGCACCGCACGGGCCTGGTCAACGTCCTCGGTCATCTGTTCAATGAGGGCTTCGATGCCGCGGTAGGCAACCATCGGACGCAGGTGGGAAATGAACTCAACGACAATCTGCTGTCCGTACAGATCGAAATCTTCCACGCCTTCTTCGGGGCGGTCAATCACGTGGGCTTCAACCACTCGGGAGACGCCATCGAAGGTGGGGTTCGACCCGACGGAGATTGCCGCTGGCCAACGCACCTCGGCCTCGTCGATCACCCAGCCGGCATAGACCCCATCGGCGGGGATGATCCCAGTGGCTTCGGTGTCCAGATTCGCGGTGGGAAATCCCAGCTCGCGCCCACGGGCATGGCCATGGACTACTTCTCCGCGCATGCGGTGCGGCCGGCCGAGGATCGCGGCGGCAGCTTCGACATTGCCGGCGGCTAGTTCTTCACGGACCCAGGTCGAGGACAAACGGCGCTTGTCCCCTACGTCTTCGACACCTATGACTTCAAAACCGTACTTGGTGCCCAGTTCCTGCATGTAGCTGAAGTCCCCGGAATTGCCGCGGCCAAAACGCACATCATGCCCGACCACAACGGCCACGGCATTCAGCTTCTCTACGATGATGGAGCGAACGAACTCTTCAGCGCTCTGGTCCGCGAATTCCAGGGTGTAGTGGATCATCAGCGTGGCATCCAGGCCAACGCTGGCCAAGGTGTCCACGCGGTCAGCCAGACCCATGATCAATTCAGGAGCATCATCGGGACGGTGTACCAGCGCCGGGTGCGGGTCGAAAGTGATCGCTACCGATTGTGCCGAGCGTGCTTTGGCCTGCGCGACAGCTGCATCCAGCACCTCGCAATGGCCCAGGTGGACACCATCAAAGTTGCCAATGGTCACGACAGTGGGAGCCATATCCGCGGGGACGGCATCCAAGCCCTTCCAATAGTGCACTTTGCTCCTTCAGAAATTCTGCTGCGGTGGATGGAAAACCCACCGTGGTAATTCTTGCACGTCTTTAGGCGTGACGCTCATTACGGTTACGGTACAGCCACCACAAGCCGACAATCGGCAGCACCAGTGGAACGTAGCCGTATCCTTCGCCGAAACCGCTCCACACCGATGGATGGGCGAAGTCTTCGGGGTGGGTCAGCGACAAGATGCCGACCACGATCACGCCTGCCAATTCGACGGCTACCGCCCAGAGCGAAACCAGCCAGGCACCCCGCTTGGCTGAAGACAGCGAGATTGTGGCAAGGAAATAGACCAGTCCAGAAAACAGCGACAGGCTGTAGGCGATCGGCGCTTCGTCGAATTTGCTCATGATCTGGTACACCGCGCGCACGCTCGCCGCCAGGGCGAGGATGCCGTACACGGCAATGATCACGCGGCCCAGTCCGGTGGACCGGCTTGGCTTGGGGGCCTTATTGGTGCTGCGCGCCTGAGCGGCCTGCATGATTCGCGAATTACGCGGCTTTTCACCCATGTGAGTACTCCTACTGCCAGATCTGTTCCATGCGGAACACCATTACGAAGGTGACGGCGGCCGACGCGGCCAGCACGGCGTTGGACCAACGGCTCTTCTCGCTAATCGCCCAGAAGAAGGCCACCGGCGGCATGATCAGCGCTGTGATGAAGTAGCCCCAGAATTCCACCGGGTCGCCTTGCACCGCATTTCCCCCGACCTGGCGGATCGCGGCCGCGATGCCGTAGGCAATCAGGAAAAGCTCGGTAGCCACCGCACCGATCAGCGCCCAGTCATCCGGGTGCTTGCGGATAGCGGTTGCGATAACTGCCACCAGCAATGCCAGCGCGCAGACCACCGCTCCGGCGATGAAGAATCCATTGACGGCAATCAAGCCAGTTCCTTTCGGGATTACTTAGCGGTGAAGACCAAGGCGGTACGCGCCTTGTCGCCCTTGTCTTCCAGCAGTGCGACCAGCACGCCATTGGGAGCGAAAGCCGCAACGGTCTGGCCTTCGGCAATGTCCATGCCCAGATGCGAGGCGGGGATGGTGCGGCCGAAAGACAATTCCACGGCTTCGTCGACGCTGACCGTGCGGTTGGGGAACAGCGCGGCAGCAGCCTTTTCGATTGGGAGAATCTCGAATTCCCCGGCCAGCTGCTCCAGGGTGCGGGTGAGCTCGATCTTGTATGGGCCCACCTCGGTACGGCGCAGCGCGGTCAAGTGCCCGCCAACGTTCAATGCTTCGCCCAGGTCGCGGGCCAAGGCACGGATGTAGGTTCCAGAAGAGCACGATACCGTGACGTCGACGTCGAGGATCTTGCCGCCGTTTTCGCGGCGCACTTCATGGATCTCGAACCGCGAAATGGTGACCGGGCGGGCCTTGAGCTCTACCTGTTCGCCAGCGCGCACGCGAGCGTAGGAACGCTTGCCATCGACCTTGATGGCCGAGACCGAGCTCGGAATCTGCTCGATGTCTCCGCGCAGCTGGGCGATCTCGCGCTCGATGTCTTCGTCGCTGACCGCTGCGGCGATGCGCTCGGAAATGATTTCGCCTTCGGCATCGTCCGTGACGGTGTTCTGCCCCAGCCGGATGGTGGCGGTGTAGGTCTTGTCGTGGCCGACGATGTAGGTCAGTAGCCGGGTTGCCTTGTTCACGCCGATAACCAGCACGCCGGTGGCCATGGGGTCCAGGGTGCCTGCGTGGCCGACTTTTCGAGTCCCTGCAAGTCTGCGGATGCGACCGACCACATCGTGGGAGGTCATTCCCTGCTCTTTGTCGACTAATACGAGGCCTGAGGCCTGCTCTTGCGTGTTCTGCCCGGCTTTACTCACGCCTTCCAGTATATGGCTTGTGCAGAGAATAAGGCTGTCGCTGGTTCCAAGCGTGGCAGATCCCACTTGCAGCCTATTTCCATGAGCCGGCAATGCTCCGGGACCGGGCCCGCCAGCCCGCGGATCCGGCAGCTTCACGGCCTGCCAGCAAAACGCAAAAAAAATTTCCAAGAGAATCCAATCCGTCGGGCAACCTGCCCCGAATGCTCATTGACAACCTGATCCGCACGGACAGGAAAAGGACCGACGACATCAGTCGCGGCGAAGCAAGGAGAAAATCATGAAGCGCACATACAGCAAAGTCGCTGGAGCATTCGGGCTCATCGCAGTCGCCGCCATGGGACTGAGCGCCTGCTCGACCGGTTCGGAAACCATGGAATCGCCCACGGCGTCCGCCTCGGAAAGCAGCTCGCCCATGGCCAGCGAATCGGCAATGGATCCAGCAAGCAATCTTGTGGGCAAGGGTTGCGCGGCCTACGCCGAAGCAGTCCCGACCGGTGATGGCTCGGTAGCCGGAATGGCCCAGGATCCAGTGGCCGTCGCTGCCTCGAACAACCCGCTGCTGACCACCCTGACTTCTGCAGTCTCCGGTGAGCTGAATCCTGATGTCGATCTCGTCGATACCCTCAATGGCGGCGAATTCACCGTCTTCGCACCGGTTGACGACGCCTTCGCGGCAATCCCGAAGGATGACCTGTCCGCAGTTGCCAAGGATGCCGACACCCTGACCAGCATCCTGACCTACCACGTCGTTTCCGGCCAGATTGCACCAGATGATCTTCCCGGAACCCACGCAACGGTCCAGGGCGAAGAGGTGGAAGTCACCGGTAGCGGCGACGATCTGGAAGTCAACGGGGCTTCGGTCATCTGCGGCGGCGTGCAGACCGCCAACGCAACCGTGTACCTGGTGGACACCGTCCTGATGCCACCGGCAAAGAAGTAGTATCGCCAGAATCATCAAGGCCGCTGGCATGAAGGTGGTGCATGGAATACCTTCCAGGCATCACCTTAGCCGGTGCAACGGGAACCTGGTTCCCTTGGACGGATCTTTTCGCAAAACGCCACGCCACAGCAGATAGCCGCTTAGCCACAGATGCATGAGACCCTAGGATTCATGAGTTCCAATAGACTCGATGCCATGGAAGACGATTCCGTGAAAACGCCAGACGTCCTGCTGCAACAGGTCGCGCTGGGAGATGAATCTGCCTTCGAATCGCTCTATGATGCCATGGCTTCACGGGTCTTCGGACTCGTGCTGCGGGTGCTTCGCGATAATGCACAGAGCGAAGAAGTCACCCAGGAAGTGTTTGTCGAAGCGTGGCAACAGGCAAGGCGCTTTGATCCGGCGCGTGGCACGGCAGCATCATGGCTGCTGACTATTGCCCACCGCCGGGCCGTCGACCGGGTGCGAGCAAGCCAAGCGAGCCAGGACCGGGATTTGCGCGTTGGAATCAAGGAATTCCAGGACAGCTACGACGACGTGGAAGAGAATGCCATCTTGCACGACGAGACCATGCGCGTAGCCCAAGCCCTGCAGCGGCTCACCGCCCCGCAACGCGAGGCGATACACCTGGCCTACTTCGGCGGATACACCCACACGGAAGTCGCAGAGCTGCTGAAAATACCGGTGGGAACCGCGAAAACGCGAATACGCGATGGAATGGGCAAACTTCGAGAACTGATGGGAGCGGCGTAATGGACAAGCACGAGAACGAGCTGACCGACAGCTTCGCCCTGGATGCTCTGGAAGACAAGGAACGCGAAGCCCTCCAGCATGGGGGTCCCGACTCTGCCCAGGCACGCCGGGAACTGGATGCCCTGCAGGAAACTGCTGGACTGCTCGGCTTGTCAGCGCAACCGGTCAATCCTCCGGCCCGGCTGAAGAACAACATCATGGCCGCTATCCGCACTACCGAGCAATTGGCACCTGTGCAGGAGACGGCCCTCGATCACGACGGCGCCCAGGCACAGGACCCAATAGCTCCTGCTGAACCAGCTGCGCCCGCTGAACGGGAAACTGAAACCGCTGCAGCGGATCCAGCACCGCAACCTGGCGCAGAACGCGGCCCGCAGCGCTTCTTCGCCTTGGCCGCCGGCGTCCTGCTGCTCGCAGCGGTGGCTCTGGGCGGCTTGGCCATCAACCAGAATTCCCAGCAGCGCGAGCTGGAAAGCCAGATGGCCGCCATGGCCTCGCATCAAGAAGAGCTCAGCCGGATCCTGGCTGCCCCAGATGCCAAGTCGAAAACGCAGACACTGGACGACGGCGCGCGAATCACGCTGTCCTATTCTGCCGACGAAGGCCTGATGGCGGTGTCCACCTCGGGCATGCCAGCCCTGTCCAGCGACAAGGGCTACGAGCTGTGGCTGATCTCGGCAGAAGGGGCGGTTCCTGCGGGAATGCTCACCGGCGGCGATGCCAACGGCATGATCATGGTTTCGGATCCAATGAAGGGCATCACGCACTTCGGGATCACGGTCGAGCCGGCCACAGGCTCCCCTGCCCCTACAACAGACCCCATCATGGTCCAATCGCTGTGAGCGTGCGGAAGTTCTTGTAGCCTGTTCCAATCCGCAATGCTGCCCGTTCCGAAAACACTGTGAGAAGTTGTTCCCCTGCATTCTGCAGGGGAACATGGACCGCAACGCATGAGGTGAGTGGCAGTGGGCATTTGGCAGAAGCGCAGCAGCAGTAAACTCGTATTCCACGCGGTGGCTGGAATTTGCTCGGCCGCAATCATGTTTGCCGTGGCCCAATTCGCCTCGGCATTTTTCAACAATGCATCCTCGCCGTTTTTCGCGCTGGGTTCAGCCATTATCGACCTGACTCCCCCATGGCTCAAGGACTTCGCCATCGCGACCTTCGGGACCAATGACAAGTTGGCGTTATTCATTTCCATCGGTGCAGCCGCCGCAGTCCTGGCGGCGATGATCGGCCTGATCGCCAAGCGAAGTTTTGCGCTGGCCTGCACGGCCATCATCGGCTTGGCCGTACTGCTCTCCAGTGCCGTGGCCGCTCGTGCTTCCACCAGCCTGCTGGATATCATCCCGACGGTACTGGGCGCGATCGCCGGTATCGGGCTTCTGCAGTGGCTGACCCGGCTGGCTGTGGCCGCGGCCCCAAGGCAGGACGAGGGCGCCAACGCGACGGGTCCAAGCCGCAGGAAGTTCTTGATAGGCGCAGCCCTGTCCCTGGCCGCCGCGGCCGTCTCCACCGGTGTTTCCACCTCGCTGTCGGCATCGCGGAATATGGCCGCCGCCGCACGCAAAGCCTTGCGCCTGCCTGCGGCCCGGACCAAGGCGGAACCCCTGCCCGTAGGTGTGCAGGTAGAAGTAGCGGACATGCCCCGCTTCGTGACTCCCAACCAGGATTTCTACCGCATCGATACCGCGCTTTCGGTGCCGCAGATCGACCCGAACCAGTGGTCGCTGCGCGTGCACGGCATGGTGGAGAAGGAATTCACCGTGAACTTCGACGAACTGCTGGGCGAAGAACTCGTGGAAACCTATCTGACGCTCACTTGCGTGTCCAATCCCGTCGGCGGCGATCTGGTAGGCAACGCGAAATGGCTGGGCTACCCGCTGCGTAAGCTGCTGGAGCGCGCGGTTCCGCAGGCCGGCGCGGATATGGTGCTTTCGACTTCGCACGACGGTTTCAGTGCCTCCACCCCGCTCCAAGCGCTCACCGACGACCGGATGGCTTTGCTGGCCATCGGCATGAACGGCGAGCCGCTGCCTTTCGAGCATGGTTTCCCGGTGCGCATGGTGGTTCCAGGTCTCTACGGCTACGTGTCGGCCACCAAATGGGTGGTCGATTTGGAAGTGACGCGGTTCCAGGACAAGGCGGCCTACTGGACTACTCGCGGCTGGTCCGAACGCGGTCCAATCAAGATGTCTTCCCGCATCGATACCCCTCGCCCGTTCGCCCAGGTGCCTGCCGGAGAAGTCGTCTTGGGCGGAACTGCATGGGCGCAGACCCGGGGCATTTCGCGTGTGCAGGTGCAGATCGATGACGGACCGTGGGCAGATGCCCAACTGGCGACCGAAGCCTCGTTGGATACCTGGCGGCAGTGGCGCTTCGTATGGAAGGACGCAGCACCCGGAACGCACTCGGCAACCGTCCGCGCCTATGATGCACAGGGCAAGCTGCAGACCAGCGAGAAAGCCAACCCGGTGCCCAATGGCGCCAGCGGCTGGCAGCGCCTACAATTCACCGTGCAGTAGCTCCGGGGCACCGGTGGGTTGTTCACACTGCTGCCGACTGCGACCGGGGCTGGCTGGCCTGCTGGCTCAGCGGGCATGGCCCCGGCAGGCTAGTGGCTGCGCAGCGTCTTGATGACCTTCTCGACCCGGCGCGTCCTGGTGTCCTCGCCGCGGGCAGCCACGATGGGGTCCACGTGGCCGCGCTGCTTGCTGTAGGACAGCTTGTTCCAGGCGTCCAGCAGCTCGGGCTCGGCGGAGAGCAGCACGGCCAGCGGTTCGGGGATTTCGACGGTGCGCGGTTCCTCGTCCACTTCGAGTTTCACGCTGATTTCATCGCCCGCACCCTTGCCCGTGGCAGCACGGGTCTCGGAGCTGAAGGAAATGAGGAACTGCCCGTGCATGGAAGAAATGCTGTTCCGGTACGTGTAGTCCCCGTCAATGCACACGATGACCGGCACGCGCTTGCCGCGGCCGAATCCGAGCACGATGCCATCGGGAACCACGATGCCCACGTTGTTCCCGCCGGTTGCGCTCAATGTTGTGGTGAATTCTGGCATGTGCTGCACCTTTGGTCGGATCCGGCGGTTTCTGATCACGCTATCCCACCACCTTCCCGGCGACCAGCCTTCGGCAGGGATTCGCGCTTCGCTGTGAGGGTAATCGAGGCCAACGCACAACGCCCCGGCCAGCACGCAATGCGTGCTGGCCGGGGCGTTGGTCCAGTCAGGATGAAGCCCAGAAGCCCTTAGGCTTCTTCGGCGTCCTCGTCCTTCTTGTACGGGTCCTGGTCTCCGGCGAAGTCCTTGCCTTCGCGCAGAGCTGCAACCTCGGCGTCCTTCTCGCGGGCCTTGGCCAGCAATTCCTCCAGGTGCGAGGCACCCTCGGGGATTTCGTCGGCGACGAATGCCAGCGTCGGGGTCAGGCGGATGGTCAGATTGCGGCCCAATTCCTTGCGCAGGGCACCGCCACGCTTTTCCAGCATGGTAGCGATGTCCTTCTTCATCTCGTCATCGCCAAAGACGGTGTAGTACACCGTAGCGTGCTGCAGGTCGTTGGTGACGCGAGCGTCGGTCACGGTGACGTTGTCAATGCGCTCGTCCTTGATGACGTTGCGCAGCGACTGGGCCATGAGGACCTGTACGCGCTTAGCCAGGCGTGCGGCGCGGGCTGAATCAGCCATGGTTTTCTCCTAATGGTTCAAAACTCGTGGGCGCTTGACCAAAGCTTATCGGTCAAACGCCCACGAATCAGTGAGTCACACTGCTAATTGCTTGTCGGCAATTAGTCGCGTGGCTTTTCGCGCATCTCGAAGGTCTCGATGATGTCGCCTTCCTTGATGTCGTTGAACGACCCCAGGCCGATACCGCATTCGAAGCCCTCGCGGACCTCGGTGACATCGTCCTTTTCGCGGCGCAGCGAATCGATGTTCAGGTTGTCGCCCACGACGTTGCCGTCGCGTACCAGGCGAGCCTTGGTGTTGCGCTTGATGGTGCCCGAGCGGATGATCGAACCGGCAATGTTGCCGAACTTCGAGGAGCGGAAGACCATGCGGATCTCGGCGGTGCCGAGGGCCACTTCTTCGAACTCCGGCTTGAGCATGCCCTTGAGCGCATTCTCGATGTCGTCGATAGCGGAGTAGATGACCGAGTAGAAGCGCATGTCGACGCCCTCCTTGTCGGCCAGTTCTGCCACGCGCTCGGCTGGGCGGACGTTGAAGCCAATGATGATGGCGTTGTCCACGGTTGCCAAGTTGACGTCGTTCTGGGTGATCGCACCGACACCGCGGTGGATCACGCGCAGCTGCACATCGTCGCCGACCTCGATCTTCATCAGCGAGTCTTCCAGTGCTTCAACAGCACCGGAAGCGTCACCCTTGAGGATCAGGTTCAGGGTATCGATCTTGCCATCGGCAACAGCCTTGTCGAAGTCTTCCAAGGTGATGCGCTTGCGGCGCTTGGCCAGCATTGCGTTGCGCTCTGCGGTTTCGCGCTTGTCAGCGATCTGGCGGGCGGTGCGCTCGTCTTCGGTGATCAGGAAGCCGTCGCCAGCACGCGGGACCGAGGACATGCCCAGGACCTGTACCGGACGCGATGGCAGTGCCACGTCGAGGTTTTCGCCGTTCTCGTTGAACATTGCACGCACGCGGCCGTGGGCGGTGCCCACCACCATGGTGTCGCCAACGCAGAGGGTACCGGACTGGACCAGGACGGTAACAACCGAACCGCGGCCCTTATCCAGGTTCGCTTCAATGGCCACGCCACGAGCGGACTTGTCCGGGTTGGCCTTGAGCTCAAGCACGTCCGAGGTCAGCAGGACAGCGTCCAGCAGCTCGTCGATGCCCTGCTTCTGCAATGCCGAAACCTTCACGAACATGGTGTCGCCACCGTATTCTTCTGGAACCAAACCGTATTCGGTCAGCTGGCCCATGACCTTGTCAGGGTTGGCGCCTTCCTTATCGATCTTGTTCACAGCGACGATGATCGGCACGCCGGCAGCCTGTGCGTGGTTCAGTGCTTCCACGGTCTGCGGCATGACGCCGTCATCCGCGGCGACAACCAGCACGGCCACGTCAGTGACCTCGGCACCACGGGCACGCATGGCGGTGAACGCCTCGTGGCCCGGGGTATCGATGAAGGTCATTGCGCGATCGCGGCCCTCATGGATGTGGTTGATCTGGTACGCACCGATGTGCTGGGTGATGCCGCCATGCTCGCCCTCGATAACGTTCGACTTGCGGATAGCATCCAGCAGTCGGGTCTTACCGTGGTCGACGTGGCCCATGATGGTGATGACTGGGGCGCGCTCTTCAAGCACGTCTTCGCCTTCAGCCTCAAGTTCGGCATCCAGGTCCAGGCCGAAGCCTTCGAGCAGTTCCTTGTCTTCGTCCTCAGGGGAGACGACAAGCACCTTGTAGCCCAGCTCTTCGCCGAGCACCTCGAAGGTTGCCTCGTCCAGCGACTGGGTGGCGGTAGCCATTTCACCGAGGTGGAACAGTACGGTCACCAGTGCTGCTGGGTTCGCGCCAATCTTGTCGGCGAAGTCGGTGATCGACGCGCCGCGGCGCAGACGGATCTCGGTGTCGCCGTTGCCGCGTGGAACATTCACGCCGCCCAATGACGGAGCACTCATCTGCTCCAATTCCTGGCGCTTTGCGCGCTTGGACTTGCGCTGCTTGCCGCGACCGGCGCCTCCCTTGCCGAAAGCACCGCCAACGCCACCGCGACCGCGTGGTGCACCTGGGCGGAAGCCGCCACCGGTACCGCTGCCGCCACCGCTGCCGCCACCTGGGCGACCGCGGCCGCCGGCACCTGCACCTGGACGTCCGCCGCCTGCTGGCGCTGGACGATCGGTGCGGTTAGGCATCATGCGCGGGGTTGCAGTGGTACCTGCGCCAGCACCTGGGCGTGGACCGCCGGCACCTGCTGGGCGTGGGCCACCTGCACCGGCTGGGCGTGGAGCGCCCTGGCCTGCTGGGCGTGGACCGCCGGCACCTGCTGGACGTGGACCGCGCTGGCCGTCACGTGCCGGACGTGGACCGCCCTGGCCGTCACGAGCCGGACGTGGACCGCCGGCACCTGCTGGGCGTGGACCGCGCTGGCCGTCGCGTGGTGGGCGAGGACCGCCCTGGCCGCCTTCGCCGCGCATACCCTGCTGCGAGGAGAACGGGTTGTTGCCTGGGCGTGGACCGCCCGGACGAGGTGCGCCTGGACGTGGGGCACGACCGCCTTCGCGGTTGCCGCCACCACGGCGTTCGCCGGACTCAGCGCCGCGCATACCCTGCTGGGAAGAGAACGGGCTGTTGCCTGGGCGTGGAGCGCCTGGCTTCGGAGCTGGCTTGGCACCTGGCTTCGGTGCCGGGGCTGCACCTGGCAATGGAGCGCCAGGGGTTGCCTTCGCGGCCGGAGCTGCAGGCGCCGCAGGTGCGGCTGGGGCAGCTGGGGCTGCAGGAGCCGGAGCTGGCTTAACGCCTGGCTTCGGGGCCGAGGCACCTGGGGTAGCAGCCGGCTTGGAAGCCGACTTCGGTGCTCCAGGGGTCGCTGGCTTGGCGGCGGCTGGCTTGGCAGCAGCTGCTGGCTTAGCGGCACCGTTGGAACCTGGGAATGCGTCGCGCAGCTTGCGCGCTACTGGCGGTTCAACGGTCGAGGATGCCGAGCGAACGAATTCGCCCATGTCCTGCAACTTGGTTAGTGCTTCTTTTGAAGTGATTCCGAGCTCTTTAGCGAGCTCGTGAACGCGGGGTTTAGCCACATCTCTCCTGTGTCGATGTGATCTGCTCAAACCCCGGTATCAAAAGATAAATCTTTAGATCAGCGGTCTGGCAGATCAGCTGTGTAATTCGTGAAATTCTTCCGTCGCACGGTGGATCACGCAGAACTGATTGTTCATCGTTGTGCGCTCAGCATTGCCGACTCATCGGGTTGCCATCAGATTTCTGACCCGCTTTCATCATGTTTGCCAGATAGCTGGTTGCTTGCCAGCTGATCTTCGTATGCAGTGAATTCCTGCAGCACCTGCGAATCGTCTACCGCAGACCTGAAGGCCCGCGCGAACGCCCGGCGCTGCACCGCTTGCTGCACACACTTTTCGGTCCCGTGGGTCCAAGTGCCCCGCCCGGAAGCGGAACCCTGTTGATCCAAACTCACCGCCTGCAGCGGTGTACCGTCTTTCAGGACCCAACGGAGCAGCTCATTTTTACTGGTTACGGTTCGACAGCCAATGCACGTGCGTTGCTGATGCAGCTTCATGCGAGCGCCGTCGCCACCTTCCCTAGTTATTACGAGCCATCTACTAGTCTAGCGCGTTTGGACGCTATAGCACGCATGAGTTGTGGCTCACACGCAGCTAGGCTTCCAACACGCTGAACTGGAATTATTTCCCGCAGCTGCTTAGAGCTGCGGTTCCTTGCCGCCCGAGGCAGCCAGGATGTCAATGCGCCAGCCGGTCAACTTGGCAGCAAGGCGAGCGTTCTGGCCTTCCTTGCCGATTGCCAGCGAGAGCTGGGAGTCGGGAACAACCACGCGAGCACGGCGTTCGGCTTCGTCCAGGATCTCTACCGAGACGACCTTCGATGGAGACAGGGCCGCGGCGATGAACTTCGCTGGATCCTCGTTGTAGTCAACGATGTCGATCTTCTCGTCGTTCAGTTCGTTCATCACGGCGCGCACGCGGGTTCCCATTTCACCGATGCAAGCGCCCTTGGCGTTGACACCGGCCTTGGTTGCGCGCACAGCAATCTTGGTACGGTGGCCAGCTTCACGAGCCAGTGCCTCGACCGTGACGGTGCCGTCAGCGATTTCTGGAACTTCCATTTCGAACAGCAGGCGAACCAGGTTCGGGTGGGAACGGGACAGGGTAACGGCTGGGCCCTTGTTGCCGCGCTCAGCGGAAACAACGTAGGCGCGCAGGCGGTTTCCGTGCTGGTACTTCTCGCCTGGGGACTGCTCAACTGGTGGCAGCAGCGCTTCCAGATCACCGATCTTGACCTGCACCATATGCGAGGAGTAGCCCTGCTGGATGACGCCGGAGATCAGGGTGCCAACGCGGGCTGCGAACTCGCCGACAACCTGCGCATCTTCAGCTTCACGCAGGCGCTGCATGATTACCTGGCGGGCGGTGGAGGCGGCGATGCGGCCGAAACCGTGCGGGGTGTCGTCGAATTCGCCCAGCAGCACGCCGGCGTTGTCGCGGTCCTCTACCAGGATCGCCACATGGCCGTTGCTGCGCTCAATGTGCGCGCGGGCGCCAGGCATGGCGCCTTCGGTCTTGTTGTAAGCCAGCAGCAGTGCCGACTCGATGGTCGGAATCAAAACATCCATTGGGATGTCGCGGTCTTTTTCCAGGATGCGCAGCGCATTCAGATCGATATCCACGCTTAGCCCTCCAAATCTTCAGTATCGGCAGTGTCAAATAGTGCGTCATCGAAGTTCAGCTCTGGATCGACAACAGCTTTACGGATATTTTCGAAGGCATAGGCCGCAGGATCGAGCACCTTGACCTTCATGCCCTTCTTGGCCGGCTCGCGGTGCTCAGCAATCAACACGTCGCCGTCGTTGACCTCAAACAGGCGCCCGCGAAGCTTCGTGCCGTCGGCCAGCGAAATCTTGACCATGCGGTTGAGGGCGCGGATCCAGTGGCGCTGGGCAGTCAATGGGCGGGAGAGTCCTGGGGAACTGACTTCGAGTTCGTAAGGAGCCGACGATGCGTAGACGGCGTCCTTGTCCAGAGCGTTGGAGATGGTGGTGGTAACTTCACCAAGTTCATCGAGAGTCAGCGTTTCGTGACCGTCGGCCTTGTCGACGATGATCTGCACGATCATCTGCTTGCCGGAGGGACGCAAGGCGACTTCCTCCAGGAGAAGCCCGTGGGATTCTACTTCCTTGGAGAGCAATGCAGTCAGACGCTGCGCTTCCTGTTCGGTATCGGCCGGCATTCCGGTCATGGATATCCTCCCACGCTATTCGATGTTGTCCGTTAAGCCTATATTGCGTTCCGCTCATTGAGAACATCTAAACGGGCACAGGTGAAGGAACTCACGCCCATTTTCTATCCATCGTGGCGCTCGACACCGCTATTGCCCTCTTTACCTGCATTGATCATGGCATGATCGAAACGCTATGACTGAAAAATCGCCCCATTCCGCCCGTCGCACCGACAGGCAAGTACGCCGCGCTCCAGGCTGGATTGCTCCGGTACTGGCTGGTGCAGTTGCCCTTGCCGTGACGTGGGGCATTGGCAGCACCATCTTCCGAGGCGCCCTGGTGGAGCGGGGCCTGCCCGAACAGGTCAATGAGGCCAGCGCCGATGCCCGCATGACGTGGGAATACGGAGCAAAGCTGGCAGACCTGGCATCTCAGGCCCAAGCCTTGGCCCAGCTGGCACCCGAGGATAACGCTTCGAGGCTATCCGCATTGGCGACTTCCTTGTCGCAGGGGTCAGCGGTGCTCGGTGAATTGCGCTTCGACGACCAAGAGCCTGCGGCATTGCCGCAAAGCTTCTCCCCCGACGCGCTGGTTGCGCTTGCCACGAATGTCGCCGACGCATCGTCAGCGATGCCTGCCTTTGCAGAACCGTCGCTGTCCAGGGATTCGAAGCTGGCCCAGATTGCTTTCCAGATCAACCTGGACGCCCGCAGCGCTGTTGCATCTTTGGGAGAAGAGCGTGATGTGGACTTGGCCTTGCCACTGAGTGCAGTCTCGGGTGAAGAAGAGCAGAAAGACCAGCCAGTAGCCTGCCTGCCTAATGAGGAGCTGCTGGACCCCGCGAAGGAAATCACCGAAGCGCAGAACATCGAACCAACGGCCGTCGCCCGGGCCCTGGACCGCGGCTATGCACTGGATTTCCTTCTGCAACTCACGGCTGCACGTGGTGCCGACAGCGCCAAGGAAGCCGTCGAAGCTCGACGCAGCGAACTGGGACGCCAGCTTCGCGGCCTGCGCGCGGCCGTTGACGAACAGTGCGCAGACCTGCGTGAACCCGCCTATGCAATACCCGAAGGCGGCCTCGAAGACCTGGCTGCCCTATCCGCGGAAGCCGAAGGGGATTTTGCTGATGCATTGGTCGTAGCAGCGGGCGTTAGCGATGGAGCTGCCGGCGCAAAAATTTCCGCCGTCGCTTTCCAGGCTCTCAATGGCCAGCAGGGATCGAATGAGGAATACCGCATCTTGGAGACTGGCGAAGTCGGGAAATAGTTCTGGATTCAGCTAGAATTTAGCCGTATTTCACGTTTCGTTGAATTATCACGAAATAATCACGACTGCTAATTGCCCTGAGTCGAAATAGAGCACGGGTTCGGGTAGAGCCAAAACAGCGCGAGGCGCACTAAAATTCACGGATGATCCGTAATTTCCATCCGCACTATAAGATATAGCCCGCATATGGCATGCGGGTTTTACGCGGTATTACCCGAAACCAATTTATCAACGACCACCATTTCCTCCGCCATGGAATGATTTCAAAGATATATGAATCTCGTTCCTATTCACTGGCTCTCGATATTCGCGCCGAAAGGGGCTATCGTGAATATCAAGTGCTTGAGATACGGAATTTGGCTCCCATAACACGGAGCGGAATTCTCCGCTTTCTTCCACTTATTGGGGAACTAAACAACTTGTGGCTAGGTCGTCAATTGGAGGTTGGGTAATGTCAGGTCGATTCATGCGTTCGAAGACAGCAGAACTGGTCAGCGAAGTGATCGGTTCAAGGCAAGGTCGGGCGCAACTCAGTTCACATGGTTGGGTCCAAGGCATGCCTATTGTCATTGCGCAACCTGAGGAAACAGTCAACGACGTCATGTCGCTCGTGGCCGCGCACCAGCCGCCAGCTCTGATCGCTACTCTCGATCCGGAGAACAACGATTTGTGGTTCCTGTATGTATCCATCGGTTGCACAGCGTTGAAGGTTGTAGATCCGCTGGCAAGCCACACTACGGTTTCCCAACTCTACAAAACTGCAATGGGTTCCAGCTTCTTGACTTTCAGGATCGCGCAAATGGCGACCAGTTCCATGGTCCATGCCATTGAACCCCAGCATGTCCAGCACTACGCCGGATACCCGCCAATCGACACATCAGCAGCTAGCGGCCGCTAAAGCTATCACTTGCCGGCGAGGATCAGGTCCGAGCCGAGCTTGATGATCAGTGCCGAAACGACGATCACGAAAACAATGCGAATAAAAGCGCTGCCCTTTGAGATCGCCATGCGCGCCCCGAGATAGCCTCCGAGCATATTCATCACGCCCATGGCCAGGCCTAATGCGACTAGAACGTGCCCCGTGGGGATGAAGAGCAGCAGAGCACCTGCGTTGGTGCAAAGGTTAACGATCTTCGCCTTGGCGGAGGACTGCAAGAAGTTGTAGCCCAGCACTGTCACCATGGCGATGATCAAGAACGATCCAGTCCCGGGACCGATCATCCCGTCGTAGCCGCCAATCAGCAGCCCAATCAGGATGGCTCGAAGATAATGCCCATGCCCGGCGTAGCGCAGGCGCGACAGCTCCCCGGCTTTGGGCTTCAGGATCGTGAACAGCAGCACCGCAATGAGCGCTGCGATAATGATGGGCTGAATGGCTCCAGAGGGAAGAATTGTGGCCAGCGCAGCTCCGCCGAAGGCACCGAGCATGGCAGTCAATGCCATCGGAATAGCGGTCTTCAAATCCGGGCTGGTGCGCCGGTAGTACGTCACCGCGCTGGTAGCCGTTCCGAAGATTGAGCCCAGCTTATTCGTGGCCAGCGCCTGCACCGGCGTGATGCCGGGGAAAAGAAGCAGCGCGGGCAATTGAATCAGGCCGCCACCGCCAACCACCGCGTCAATCCATCCAGCGCCCAAAGCTGCAAGAAGCAGCAACACCAGGGGCCAGAAGGAGACGGGTTCACCGTTGACGGACAGCAATTCCAAGAACTCTTGCACCGCGCTACTCCCCTATTCAGTTATTGGCTACAGCCTTTTAGGCGCTCAGCTCAGCGACAACGTCCTCGACCTTGACATCGCGGCGTTCGCCGGTGGCACGATCCTTGACCTCAACTACGCCCTCAGCAAGTCCACGGCCCACAACAACGATGGTTGGAATGCCGATCAGTTCTGCATCCGAGAACTTCACGCCCGCGGACACCTTTGGACGGTCATCCAAGATAACTTCCAAACCGGCCGATTCTAGTTCTGAGGCCAACTTCTCAGCAGCCTCAAGCAGCTCTGGGCCCTTGCCGGTAACGACCATGTGGACGTCGGCTGGAGCAACCTGCTTTGGCCATGCCAGACCGTTTTCGTCATGGTAAGCCTCGGCCAGTGCTGCTACCGCACGGGTGACGCCAATGCCGTAGGAGCCCATGGTGACAACCTTCAGCTTGCCGTTCTGGTCCAGGACCCGCAGATCCAGAGCCTCAGCGTACTTGCGGCCAAGCTGGAAGATATGACCCATTTCGATACCGCGTTCGGTGCGCAATGGGCCCGAGCCGTCCGGTGCCGGGTCGCCCTCTAGCACGTTGACCGACTCGATGGTGCCGTCAAAGCCGAAGTCGCGCTCGGCCACCAAGCCGAAAACGTGCTTGCCCTTTTCGTTGGCGCCGGTGATCCACGAGGTACCGGATACTACGCGAGGATCAACCAGGTAGGTGATGCCGCTGGTGCCTTCGGTACCCAGAACAGCCTGATCCAGGCCGTTGCCTGGGCCGATGTAGCCGGCAATCAATTCCGGGTGCTTGGCCAAGTCTTCACCGCTAGCGGCTTCAACCTGGACCTCGCCGATGATGCCCAGCGGGGCACCCACGGTAGCTTCGACACGCTTCAGGTCCACCTGGCGGTCGCCTGGAACACCGATGACTACCAACTGGCGGTTGCCTTCTGGATCGGTCACCGCCAGGACAACGTTTTTCAGGGTGTCCTTGGCTTCCCAAGCACCGGACTCGCGTGGGCGCAGCTCGTTGGCCGCGGCAACCAGCGTCTCGATGGTCGGGGTATCCGGGGTATCGACAACTTCGAACGCAGGTGCGTTGGCGTAATCGATGGACGCTGGCACTACTGTGGTGACAGCTTCCACGTTGGCTGCGTAACCGCCGGCCGAACGGACGAAGGTATCCTCGCCAATAGCTGTTGGATGCAGGAATTCCTCGGACTTGGAGCCGCCCATGGCACCAGCCTGCGCGAAGACCGGAATAACTTCCAGACCCAGGCGCTCGAAGATCTTCAGGTAGGCGCCGCGGTGAGCCATGTAGGCTTCGTCCAGGCCTTCATCATCGATGTTGAAGGAGTACGAATCCTTCATGATGAATTCGCGGCCACGCAGCAGGCCCGCGCGTGGACGTGCTTCGTCGCGGTACTTGTTCTGGATCTGGTACAGGTAGACCGGAAGATCCTTGTACGAGTTGTACAGATCCTTCACCAGCAGCGTGAACATTTCCTCATGGGTCGGTGCCAAGAGGTAGTCTGCATCTTTGCGGTCCTTGAGACGGAACAGGCCTTCGCCGTATTCGGTCCAACGGCCGGTCTGTTCGTAAGGTTCACGTGGCAGCAGCGCTGGGAAGTGGACTTCCTGGCCGCCGATAGCGTTCATTTCCTCGCGAACAATAGCTTCAACGCGCGCAAGGACCTTCAAACCCATCGGCAACCAGGTGTAGATGCCCGGGGCCGCACGACGGATGTAACCGGCGCGTACCAACAACTTGTGGCTGGCGACTTCGGCGTCAACCGGATCTTCACGCAAGGTGCGCAAGAAGGTAGTGGAAAGCTTCAAAACCACTCGGGGTGTCCTTTTCCGTCCGTCGACTTCAGAAATATTTTCGGATGCCGACTAGCTATGCAAAATCAAATGGGTTTTGGCCGCAAAATTGGCCTTAATCAATGCTACAGCTTTCGGCCACTTCCCAATAAATTCAAGGGCTTGCGCGGAATCGTGTTGCGTGCCCGGGGCCGGATGCGGGCCTCTGGATAGATGGTGGGCGCTGCAGGGTTCTGTTTCGTTGAGTCGCTGCCAGCAAAGGACATCCCAGTCGGGTGCCAGTTCCCCGACGATTTGTACTTGCCAGCACCCATGGCGAGGCTTACGCGGAAGCATGGTGCAGCTGGGTCGGCTGCGGCGCGCAGGCCGGTGCACCGGCGTTGTTGCGGCATCCGCGGTCTGCGCCGATTCATAAACTGCGCAGGTGCCAGGAGCGTGGGAGTCATGGTTCATCCGGCTTTCCGTTCAATTCGTTGTGCGATTTCCAGGCCGTTGCAGTTCAACGAAACGTCCGGATAAGGCCCGAAAACCGCCTCGTGGCAGACGCGCGGGTGACCCGGAGGAAGCGCCATACAGCGCTTGCTCCGGGTCCGGGAAACCGATTCACGGGCAGGGAAACGGTGTTATCAGGATTGATGATAGGTTTCGGCGAGCGCATACACCGGAGTTCCGATGCCCTCGTACCGTGCCTTGAGCTGCAAGCCCAGATACTTCGAATAATGCCTGGACTGGTGCAGGTTGCCTCCGTGGAACCAGAGGTTCTTGACCTTGGTGGGCTTCCACATATTGCGCAGTTCCCCCTGCCATGGACCCGGATCCTTGGCGGTCCCCGACCCCAGGCCCCAGCATTTTCCGACTTCATCCGCGACTTCCTGGGAGATGAGCTTCGCCGCCCATCCGTTCATCGAGCCGTAACCGGTGGCGTAGACCACCGCGTCCGCCGGCAGCCGAGTGCCATCGGCCAGCACCACCGATTCTTCGGTCAAGTGCGATACCTCGCCATGGGCCAAAGCAATCGATCCGTCGGCCACCAGCTCGCTGGCACCGATGTTGATGTAGTACCCCGAGCCGCGGCGCAGGTACTTGAGGAACAGCCCTGAACCGTCGTCGCCGAAGTCCAGCTCGAATCCCGCATCCGCCAGCGACTTGTAGAAGTGCGCGTCTTCCTGCTGGATTTTCTCGAAGACCGGCTTATGGAATTCCGGGAGGACTTTGTACGGGATGGAGGCGAAGATCAGGTCTGCCTTGTTGTGGTCTATGCCGGCAGCGAGGGCTTCTTCCGAGTACAGTCCGCCCAGCACATGCTTCATCAGCGATTCGGAGCGCACGATATGCGTGCTGGAACGTTGGACCATAGTCGGCTTGGCCCCGTTTTGCACCAGATCCGCGCAGATATCGTGTGCGGAGTTGTTGGCACCGATAACCACGACGTTCTTGCCCTCGTACCGTTCGCCGCCTGGATGCTTGGAGGAATGGTTCTGCTCGCCTTTGAAGATCTCGGCTCCCGGGTACTGGGGAATGTTCGGAATACCGGACATGCCGGTGGCCAGCACCAGCTGGGTGGGACGCAGGGTCAACGGTACTCCGTCGCGTTCTACCTCGACGATCCACCCCTCTCCTTCCGGATCCTGCCGGGCGCTGGTCGCTTCAGTCAGTGACCAATAGTCCAGCTCCATGAGCTTGGTGTAGCTTTCCAGCCAATCCCCCATCTTGTCCTTGGGCGTGAACACCGGCCAGTGGTCGGGGAAATCAATGTAGGGCATATGGTCATACCAGACCGGATCGTGCAGCGCCAAGGAATGGTAGCGCGAACGCCATTGGTCACCGGGACGCGGATGCCTATCGATGACCAGGGCAGGAACACCCATGCGCTTGAGCCGAGCGGCCAAGCCTATGCCGCCTTGGCCGCCGCCGACAATCAGCGTGTAGGGCTGGTCGGTGATCCCCAGGGACTGCTGCTGCGCGGTGCGTCGATCAAGCCAGTTTTCCTTGCTCATCGCTACGCCGTGCTCGGCGCCCAGTTCGCGGCGCGGACCAGCTGGTTCGGGGAATTTGCGCAGGCCCTGCGCGGTGCTCAGCAGGGTCCAGGCCTTCCCATCGCGCAAGCGGAGTAATCCAAGCCCGTTGAATGCGTCGTTCTCGAACGTGTACCAGGCTTCAATGACGCCGTCAGCCTCTTGTGCGCTGGTGACTTCGATGTTCCGCGGCCACGCGCCTCGTTCAACGCCAAGCAGCATCTTCTCGATCCCGTCACGGCCCTCGCTGGTGTGAAGGTTCCATGTCATCGAGGCCAGATCCCGCCAGTAGCACTCCTCCGAAAATAGCTGCACAGCTGCTGGCGCGTCACCCGCTTCCAACGCTATCTGCAAGGAATGGAACCAGATCCGGGCTTGCAACAAGCAATCATTGTCAGTCATTTGCGTCTCATCTCTTCATCGGGATTCAATGGATGGCCATTCGGGCCCTCCGCGACTAATGAAAGAATATGATCTGCGTCACAAAAGAAAAGCGTTGCAATAGGTTGCAGCTGCTCCGGGATTGCTAGTGGCTGCTCACCGGGACCACGATCCGGTAGGGACGTGAGGCGATCAGGCCACGCAGCTTGGAACGCAAGCGGGATATTTCGGCGCGGATGGTGACGTTCGGCGTATCCGCAGGCCACAGGCTCGCCAACTGCCCTGAGCTCACTCCGTGAGGGTTCGCAGCCAGCAGCTCAAGGATCTGCCAATGCTTCGCGCTCAAGTTGATGCGCGTCGCCCCACCGGGCGAATGGACAATAGCCTGCAGTGAAGCTCCTGCGTACAGCTGGAGGCTCACCTGGCCTTCTGCCCTTTGCAGCAGCCAGCCTCCCGGTGTCCGCCGCGCATCAATTGATCCCAGCCCGGAAATCCAGTTCCTCCCTTCTTCCATGGACATCGGCAAATTGAGCTTGGATCCAACACTGTAGCCTTGGGCGGCGGCTATGGAGCCTTGCACGTCAACTAGGACGTACTCGCCTTCGGGCAGTTGGGTGGAAAGCTGGAGCGTCTGCATTTTCAAGGCATGCTCGGTTTGCAGGAATAATTCTGCTTCTCGGGCCACGGATGAGACCAGAGCCAAGGAGTGCGGATGCGCCGTGCGGAACGAGCCTGCCAGCGTGATCGTGCCAATCAGCGCCGAGGCGGCAGGATTCATGACCGGCGCCGATGTGCAGACCCAGTTGTGCTGTTCTTCCCGGGCATGCTCCGGGCCGAAAATCTGCACCGGGGTACGCTCGGCCATTGCCGCGCCGATCCCATTAGTGCCCACGTCGCTTTCGCGCCAGCGTGCACCGGCGACAAATCCGATGCCGTCACTTCGGCGGCGTACTGCAGAGGGCCCGAGCACCCAGAGCACGAATCCTTGCTCGTCGGAGATGACCAGCTGGTTTCCCGCCTGGGTGGCCAAGGAGAGCAAACGCTCCTTGAAGAGCTCGACCAGTCCGTTGAGTTCTTCGTTGGCCTGCCTGCGCTCGCGTATTTCAGAAGTATCCAAAGGAACGATATCTGTTCCAAGCTTGCCGGCCCTGGACCATGAACGCGCCACCACTGGCCGAACCACTTCAGGGATGCACGCACCTGCGGCCCAGAGCTGATGCAGGGACTTCAAGCTTCGGGCTTTGCGCGTCGGATCCTCGCCCGCAGTCAAGGCAGCCTCGATGGATTTGCGTGGCGCACCGTGTTCCAGGGTCATCCATTGAGAATGCCATGACTCGCGCATCATTGGGAAGCATTTGCCGCGCAAAGAAGTGAAGACTCTTCTGATTCCCTTGGAACCAGAAGAGCCGTCAACGGCTGAAGGAGGCCTACTTGGCCGTGGCCTTAACCTCTTCAACTGCCTTGTTCAGTTCCTCAACGAGTGCTTTCACAGCCTCGCCATCAGCTTGTTCGCCAGTTTGGGTGCGGGAAACGGCCACAACATTTTCACCGACTACGCCCTGAATCTGGTAAGAACCGCCTGGGACCTCTTCGCCATTCATGGTCATGGCAGTGTGGGTTGCGATGGTCTTGTCCGCATCGGATTCAGCATCCAGGATCTTGGCCGAGGCAGAAACTTTCTGGCCCGCAACACTCATCGAGAAGTCCTCGCAGCCCTGCAGGTCCTTGGCATCTACCATGCCCTTGATTGCATCCAGCTTGGCAGTATCCTCGTAGCCAGCGACGGAGTAGCTGTTGCTCTCGCCTGTTTCGCCAACGACGATCGCTGCGGCCATGTTGACGCCGTCCAGGTCCTGGGTCCCCTGCTGCGAGACGAACTCGGCGCACTTCGCAGGTTCGATCTCCATCTGATCGATCAGGCCCTTGGCGCTTTCCAATGAGCCGCTAAGTGCATCGCTAGCCAGAACCTGCACATTCGGTCCGTCTCCACCCAGGGTTTTGGCAACTGCAGCGGCTTGCTCAGCAGTCAGCGCTGGCACCCCCGCGCTTTCCTGCTCCTGAGGGGCCTCCGAAGAGCCAGCAGCGCCCTCAGTCCCTGAATTCGAGCTGCAACCGGTCAAGGCAAGGGCAACTGCTACAGGCAGCACCCAGAGTGAACGCTTCTTCATGGTGATTTCCTCACGTTGGTGATGATAAGCCATCCACAGTATTTCACAATGTGTTGGAAATAAAAGGACTATGAGAGAGTGTTGCAGCGAATGGAATAGAGTCCAAAGTTCACTTGAATGGTCAAGGGTTGGTCGCTTGCCACCCGTTGCCAGGAAAAGCACCAGTCAAAGAGAAATCGGCAGGCACCGCACAGAAACAAGGTCCCAGCAGTTGATTTATCGTTCATCTGCCAAGGGGGCCAATATGACTCGGAGGTACGCTGCTTCGAGGAAAAGGCATGTTGGCTGCTAAACCACGAGCTCTGCACTCCTCGGTGCAAGGCCAACTGATGTTGGAGAGTCCATAAAACGGATACCCCGCCCGTTCGGCTACTGAGCCGCCTCGATTTCGGCGAACGCCCGATCTGCCAGCTCCACTGCCTGTGCGGCCAGTTCAGCTGGTTGCTGCGAACCAGTCTGCAGGGTAACCAGCACGAAATTGCCATCTTGCAGAGCCTGCACAACGACCGAGGTCAGTAGCTGTCCGCCACCCGCATCCATCTGGGTGGACATGGTCAACGATTGATCCGCTTCGACGTCCAGCGGCAGGATCTGGCGTTGAGTTTCGATTTCCTCGCCGCCCAGCTCAACAGTGGCCTTTTCACATCCCTCCAGATCATCCAGCGTCAATGCCTCCGATACGTTCTTGCGGGTGGCCTCGTCGGTCAACGAGAAGACCTGCACGACTTTGCCGACGGATTCGGAGGAACTGGTCGCCGTTGCGGATACCGATGCCGTCAAGTCGGTAACTGAATACTTGGCATTCATCTCGGCACACTTTTCCGGCTTGATTCCGCTGGGAGTTTCAGCGTTCTTGGCAACTTCCAGTTGCTTCTGCATCTGCTCATTGCCAACTATCTGGACTGCGTTGTCGCCTTCCAAAAGCTTGGAAGCAATGGACTCTACCTGCTCCGCACTGAGCACATCACCCGAGGCAGAAGTCTTCTTGCTTTCCGCCGGGGCCGTCGAAACAGCCGTTTCCGCTGGTTCTGTCGCGGAATTCGAAGAACATCCAGCCAGCATCATGGTCGTGGCCAATGGCAATGCCCAGAGGGCTAAACGCTTAGTCATCTATTGCTTTCCGTAATTGCCACCGGAAGACCGATGGCGTCTTGAAATGAACTACTGGGTAAGTCGGTTCATGAGTTCTTGGAGGATCCCGGATGCTTCTTCAACTTCGTTCGCGGTGTTCGCGGCAGAAGTGGAACGCTGAATGCCGAGCAGGACGTTCGAATTAGCGGAGCGAATGATGAGCTGCTGTTTGGTGGACGACCCATCACTGCTGGTAATTACATACCCGTCGGCCAATCCTGCAGCAGAATCAATAGGCTGCTTTGCAATGTGGTAAGCGCGAGTCTCATTGCCTAATTTGACTGTGTAACGCGAGCAATCAGCATTGGCCTCAGTTTTGGCAACCCATTGCGCTTGCAAAACTTCAGGGTCTTTGTAGATTGCAACAGTTAGGTAGCTGTCCTCGAATTCGATGGCGCCCATCGTGGCGCTCTGCAATTGATCTGCGACCGGCTCAGCAAAGGTAACTCCGCATTTACTGGGATTCACTTGGACGTTCTCTATCCACTCCTGTGCTTGCGGAATGCTCTTGCGTAGCTGTTTGTCGTTGATGACTTGGGAGTTTTCTTCGTCTTTGGCGAAATCCTCAAGCAGATTTTCCAGCTGTCCGCCGTCGAGCTGGACTGGGGCGACCGTCGAGGCACCGGTTTCGACTTCTGGCGAACTGCACCCACCAATGAGGAGTACTGCTGCGCACATACCAGCACCCAAATACGCTTTAGTACCAATGGCTTGAACCACAAATTTTCCCATCACCATCACTTTTACACTTTCGAGTCTAGAAGACCGATGATCATTCGATGGGCATTGTTGCTCCCGCGTTGAGCGGAAGAAGAAATAGCCCAAGTTGCATAGCACCTGGGTCCCGTTTCCCTTGCCGGGTCATTAAGCGAATGGATTGCTCTCCATTAGCCGGAGAAATGGATGTTTGCCGCAGCTAAGCGAAAGTCCTCAAAGGATGCTAAACAGGTTTCCCGCCACTCGAGCTTCGCCAGCGATACAAAGGAAAAGCAGGTAATGGGGACTCATAGCGGCTAAGTGGGTCGCGGCGATAAGCTCAACTTCCGGCAACAGTCGTTCATGCGACTTTATTTGTCGATGCTCGGGCTTCATTGGCCGCGCAGCTGGAGCACTGACTGCCGCGAATACCGAATGGCCCGTTATAGCGCCGTATTAGTCATGAGAACGTTGCACAACAGACGATGAACCGGGATCCGCAATCAACTTCGTTTTCGCCTTCACCTGCGGGATTCTTTGCAGCCAGCCAGATCCGCGGTAAGGCGGAATTGTTTCTGGCGACGTAGCTGCAGGTGGCTCAAGAGCAGAACCGGTTGATTTCCACGTTGCCCGTGCCACTGCTGTTCAGAACAGGATCGTTGCGAAGGTGCCGACCTGTTCAAAGCCGATGCTCTGATAAGTCTTGATTGCAGCGGTGTTGTAGTCGTTGACGTACAGGCTCACTACAGGAGCGAACTGCATCGCGTAGTCCACCGTGGAGGCCATGTAGCCGGCAGCCAAGCCTTGGCCGCGATACATCGGGTTCACCCAAACACCTTGGATTTGCACTACTTCGTCGGTGACGGTGCCTAAATCAGCCTTGAAAATCACGTTGCCGCGCTGGTCGCAGTCCATGAGCGTGTGCCCCTCACGAATTAACTGGCGTACACGGTTGCGGTAGAAGCTTCCACCGTTTTCCAACGGCGAATATCCAAGCTCTTCTTCGAACATGGCAGCGCTGGCAGGCAGGACTAGGTCGAATTCCTGAACCTGAGCCGGCCGAATCCGGTTGCGGCGAATTCCCTCCGGGATTTGGGTGATGGCCATTAGTGGCTGATTTTCCCGGACATCAAAAATTTCTTGCGGACCATCCCGCAAGACGTCATGCATGGCCAGAACTGTTTCTGCCGGTCCGAATACCGAGGCGAATCGCTGTCGGGAATCGATGGCATGCATGGCGTACTTCTGGGCATCGGACTCCGGCATGGCGGTGGGCGCCATGTTGGCGCCCACCCAGCATGCCGATTCAAGACCTTCGCTGCCGTCCAAGCCAACGATGTGGGCAAACCCGTCTGGGACCGCTGACCGGTGGATGCTCACCTGCGAACGGGTGAATATATTGGCGACGGGGTCGCGATCGAGCAGCTCAATGAGGGCTGTCGTATCACGACGGCCCAAGATGCGCGGCTCTCCCTCGACGCTCCGGCGGCTAGTTCTAGCTGACGGAGACCATGGGAGAACCCGAGGAAGGATTCTCGTCATTGTCCAGTCCCATTTCTGCTGCCAAACGGTTGGCTTCTTCAATCAAAGTCTCAACAATTTGATCTTCCGGGACGGTCTTGATAACTTCGCCCTTAACGAAGATCTGCCCCTTGCCATTGCCGGAGGCAACGCCGAGGTCAGCGTCGCGGGCTTCGCCCGGTCCGTTGACAACGCAGCCCATTACTGCCACGCGCAATGGAGCCTTCATGCCTTCGAGCCCAGCGGTAACCTGCTCGGCCAAGGTGTAAACATCCACCTGGGCACGACCGCAGGACGGGCAAGAAACGATGTCCAGCTTGCGGGGGCGCAGGTTCAGCGATTCCAGAATCTGGTTGCCGACCTTCACCTCTTCTACCGGTGGAGCGGACAGCGATACGCGAATGGTGTCGCCAATGCCCTTGGAGAGCAGTGCACCGAAAGCGGTGGCGGACTTGATGGTGCCCTGGAATGCTGGACCGGCTTCGGTCACGCCCAGGTGCAGTGGCCAGTCCCCGCGTTCGGCCAGCATCTCGTAGGCACGGACCATGATCACAGGGTCGTTGTGCTTTACCGAGATCTTGAAGTCATGGAATCCATGCTCTTCAAACAGGGAAGCTTCCCAAACAGCTGATTCAACCAGCGCTTCAGGGGTGGCCTTGCCGTACTTCTGCAGCAAGCGGCGATCCAGCGAGCCAGCATTGACGCCGATGCGAATGGAGGTGCCGTGGTCCTTGGCGGCCTGCGCGATTTCCTTGACCTGGTCATCGAACTGGCGGATATTGCCGGGGTTCACGCGCACCGCGCCACAGCCTGCTTCGATGGCAGCGTAGACGTACTTTGGCTGGAAGTGGATATCGGCGATCACCGGGATCTGCGACTTCATCGCAATGATCTTCAGCGCTTCCGCATCCTTATCCGTTGGGCAGGCCACACGCACGATGTCGCAGCCGGCAGCGGTCAGCTCGGCAATCTGCTGCAAGGTGGCGTTGATGTCGTGGGTCTTGGTGGTAGTCATCGACTGAACCGAAATCGGCGAGTCGGAGCCGACACCTACGGATCCAACCTGGAACTGGCGAGTCTTGCGACGTGGTGCGAGTACCGGCGGTGGGCCTGCCGGCATGCCTAGGCTGACCGAAGTCAATGGACGCCTCCGAATAGATTGTGGGTATTTCTCTAGTCCAAGTATGTCACCGTATCGCGGTGAGCGGGTACTCATGCGAGAAAGGCCACGGTTACCGTGGCCTTTCTTGCACTATTGAGCTTCCGGGGATCGTGAAAACCTAGTTGGCTTCGGCGATTTCCTTGATGCTGCTCAGCACGCCAGAGACCTGCTCGACAACTTCAGCGTCATCCTTCGGGTGCAGTTCAGCGAAGCGCACTACCGAGTTAGGGATAGCCAGCTTGACGTTTTCCAGCACGTTGGCGCCGGCGATGTTCAGTGCCTTGCGCGCTTCGTCCTGCGCCCAGACGCCACCGTACTGTCCGAAAGCGGTGCCAACGACCACGGTTGGCATGTCCTTGAGCGCACCGGCACCGAAGGGGCGGGACAGCCAGTCAATGGCGTTCTTCAGGACAGCTGGCATGGTGCCGTTGTACTCAGGAGTGACCAGCATCAGCGCATCGGCGTCACCGGCTGCGTCGCGCAGGGCCTGGGCGGCGGCAGGAACGCCACCTTCCACGTCGTGGTCCTCGTTGTAGAAAGGAATGTTCTCCAAGCCGCTGAACACGGAAACTTCCATGCCTTCAGGTGCGTTGTGCGAAGTGGCTTCGGCCAGCTGCTGGTTGGTCGAACCGTTGCGCAGGGAACCGACGAGGGTGAGGACCTTGGTGGTCATAGGGTGTTCTCCTAAAGGCAAAATAATAGAAAGCTGACGCTTCACCTACTTTCAACCGTTTCCCCACCCCAACCATTCCGTGCAGCAAAGTGACATGAAGCACAGTAGCTGATCGCTGGGATCAGTCCATCCCTGGTTTGCGGCGAAGTTGCTTGGTGGCTGAGCGAGTAGCTTTGGCACTCAGCCTGCGCCGGTGAGAACCGCGGGTAGGTTTCGTTGCCTTGCGTGCCGGTGCATCCGGCGCCAGCGCTTTTTCCACGATGCGCCCCAACTTCTCTTGGGCGAGCTGGCGGTTGCGCCATTGCGATCGCTCTTCGGAAGCAGTCACGACGATGGCCCCGGCCACCAAGCGAGGTCCGAGCTTCGCCAGCAAGCGCTGACGCTGCCAGTCGGACAAGGCCCGCGAAGCGCCAATTACCCAGGTGAGTTCCACCCGTGAGTCCGAGGTATTCACATGCTGCCCGCCGGGGCCCGAGGAACGGGAGAAATGCCAGTTCAGCTCGGCTGCAGGGATCGCCAGCGTTGACGTGATCTGCACATCCATGATGTTTTCCACTTCCTCTCCCCTACCAGTCTGCGCCATCCGAGCTGTTTAATGCAGGCAGCCTCCGCTGTTCTCGGAAAAGAACAGCGGAGGCTGGTGCAAGGTACCTATCGCCTAGGACGCGAAATCCTCCAGCAGGCCAATTACCGGGTTCCATTCGGTGACGGTGGCCGCGCCGATTCCGCCAACCTTCTGGAAAGGATCATTGGAAAGCACTTCGTCCAGCGCAGCTTGCGATTCTGCCGCGAAGATCAACAGCGCGCCGTCGTTGACCGGGGTCGGCCCCGAAGCAAGAAGGCGTACCGCACCTTCGCCGAGGAAGCCGCAAAGGTACTGGCGGTGTGCTGGACGGTGTTCATTGCGCAGCTCGGTGGAGTTCTCGGCGTACGCGTATTCAACAGCAAAAACAGTCATGCCTACAGCATATTTCTCCCTGCCTAGAACAGCTGTATCGGCTTGAAGATATCCGCATATATTAAGAGCCCGCCCATGACCAGCATCGCTACCACCACGACATAAGTCAGCGGCAAAAGCTTGACCGTGTCCACAGGCCGTACCTTCTTGATCCTGAAGATCCTGGCAACTGTGCGCTTCAGCCCCTCATACAGCGCGCCCACCACGTGGCCGCCATCCAGCGGCAGCAGCGGGATCAGGTTGAAGGCGAACAGGGCCAAGTTCAAACCGCCCACCAATGACAGCAAGGTTGCGAATTTGTCAGCTACCGAGATGGAATCCTCCGCGCTGATCTCTCCGGCAATGCGCCCAACGCCCACGATGGACACCGGCCCATTCGGGTCGCGTTCCTCGCTGCCAAAAGCAGCTTGGGCGACATCCACCATGCGCTGGGGCAGGTGCAGGATGACATCGCCAATTCTCAGCAACTGATCCCCGATCACGCCGGGAACCGCGCTCAGCGGCTGGGTCAGGTCCCGCTGCAAGGAGCCCATCCCGACGAAACCGACCTTGGTCATGATGTATTCGCCCTGCTCATCGAGCAGCACGTAGCCATTTTCGTCGGTCGCCGGGCGTTCGGTCAGGTACGGAGTCAGCTCGGTGGTGCGAATCTGCCCGTCGCGGGCATAGTCCAGGGTGATGGGTTCTCCTGGATGATCGCGGATGACATCGGTGAGCTTATTCCATTCAGCTTCCGCAACAGCGGTGCCGTTTACGGCGGTGATCGTGTCCCCTGGCAGGAGGCCTGCCTCGTAAGCCGGCGCTGGGACATCCTTGTCGGTGCATTCGGCCTGCTCTGCGTTCTGCGCGCTGGCAATGCACTGGTACACCTCGGAGACTGTGGTGGTTGGCGTAGCCTGGCCGAAGCTGGTCAGCACGATGCCGATCACCACGAACCCGATGACCAGGTTCATGATTGGGCCACCGAGCATGATGATGACGCGCTTGTAGATCGGCAGCTGGTAGAACAGCCGGCCTTCATCGCTGGGCAGCACGTTCTCGTTGGCCTGCGAGCGTGCGTCATCCACCATCTGTCCGAAGACCTTCTGGAAGAGATTCGGCTTCTTCCCGGAAGCATCCGAGACGACCTGGTCGCGTGGCGGGTACATGCCCACCATCGAGATGTAGCCGCCCAGGGGCAGGGCCTTGATGCCGTATTGCGTTTCGCCACGCTTGAAGGAAACCAGCGTTTTGCCGAAACCGATCATGTACTGCGGAACGCGCAGCTTGAACAGTTTCGCGGGTACCAGGTGCCCGATTTCATGCAGCGCAATGGACAGCCCGACGGCTACCACCATGAATAGGACGCCGCCGATGAACAGCAATGCACTCATGCTTTGGCCTCGATGATCTTCGTTGCATGGGCGCGGGCCCAGCGGTCTGTTTCCAGCACTGTTTCGACCGATAGCGCTGCGCTCATCGGGGTGTACTCGTCCAAGGCCCGTTCCACGGTCTCAACGATGTCGGTGAAGCGGATCTTTCCATCATGGAAGGCATCCACTGCAATTTCGTTGGCGGCGTTATAGACAGCCATATGCGTTCCCGACGACGCTGCAGCCTGCTTGGCAAGCTTTACAGCGCTGAAGACCTCCTCATCCAGTGGTTCGAAGGTCCAGCTTGCTGCGGTGGAGAAATCGCAAGCCTTCGCGGCACCGGCAACCCGATGCGGCCAATTAATGCCCAAAGCGATCGGCAGGCGCATATCCGGCGGCGATGCCTGGGCGATCACCGAACCGTCGATGAACTCCACCATCGAGTGAATGATTGACTGGCGATGCACCACAGGCTCGATCTTTTCCAGTGGCACGTCGAACAGCAGGTGGGCTTCGACGACTTCCAAAGCCTTGTTGACCATGGTGGCCGAGTTGGTGGTGACCATGCGCCCCATGTCCCAGGTTGGATGAGCCAGCGCCTGGGCGGGGGTGACATCACGCAGCTGCTCATGGCTGTAGCCGAAGAATGGACCGCCAGAGGCAGTCACCAGCAGCTTGGCCACTTCCTCGGGCGCGCCAGAGCGCAGGGCCTGGGCGAGGGCGGAGTGCTCGGAATCAACGGGCGAGATCTGGCCTGGTGCCGCGATCCGCTTGACTACCTGGCCTCCGATGATCAGGGATTCCTTATTGGCCAGTGCCAGCAGGTGGCCGGCTTCCAAGGCAGCAATGGTCGGGGCTAGGCCAATGGCACCGGTGATGCCATTGAGCACCACGTCGGCCTCGGCGAAAGCGGCAACCTCGGTTGCCGCATGCGCGCCGGCCACCAGCTCGGGAGTGTATCCGGTTACCGATGCATCTTCTGCGGCTCGCTTAATGGCCGCTGCAAGCTCCTCCTTGGATTCCACGGCGCTGCCAACGAGCGCAGGGCGGTGCTTAATTGCCTGGCGAGCCAGTAATTCAAGGTTGTACCCACCGGACAGCGCTGCCACGGAGAATTGTCCGGATGCGTTTTCGATGACGTCCAGTCCCTGCGTGCCGATGGAACCGGTGGAACCGATCAGGCTGACGCGACGGGGATGTCCGGCTGGAATGAAAGTTTTCTGGGAGCTCACCCTACCCATTATGGTTCGTTTTACTGTGAGCGCCCAAAGAGCGCCACACCCCAAAATCAGGATGCAGCGCCCCCTCTGGCAAGAATCAGAGACCTAAGCTGCGGGCAATGAGCATCTGCTGGACCTGCGTGGTTCCTTCGCCGATTTCCAGGATCTTCGAATCGCGGTAGTGCCGTGCAACCAATGACTCATTCATGAATCCGTAGCCGCCAAAGATCTGGGTAGCATCACGGGCGTTATCCATCGCCGCTTCGCTGGCAATCAGCTTGGCATGCGCGGCTTCGATCTTGAAGTCCTTGCCGGCGAGCATCTTCGCCGCCGCCGCGTAGTAGGCCAGACGGGCCGTGTGGGCGCGCGAAGCCATGCGAGCGATCATGAAGGAGATGCCTTGGTACTGGCCGATGGCCTGACCGAAGGAAGTCCGTGTCTTGGCATACTTCACCGCCTCGTCGAGGCAACCCTGGGCGGCTCCGGTGGCCAACGCCGCGATGGCGATACGTCCCTCATCGAGAATTTCCAAGAAGTAGGCGTATCCGCGTCCGCGCTCGCCAAGCAGGTTCTCCTCCGGAACTCGCACGCTACTGAAGCTCAGCGGATGGGTGTCACTGGCACGCCAACCCACCTTGTCGTAGGCCTTCTCCGCGGTGAATCCTTCGGTTCCCGTCGGCACGATGATTGCCGAGATTTCCTTCTTGCCGGTTGCTTCGTCGACACCGGTGACAGCGGTGGCCGTGACGAGGGAAGTGATGTCGGTACCGGAGTTGGTTATGAATTCTTTGGCGCCATCGATAACCCATTCGCCATTTTCCAGTTTCGCTTTGGTCAAGGAAGCTGAGGCGTCGGAGCCTGCACCGGGTTCGGTCAGGCCAAAACCGGCCAAGCGTTCGCCGGCGGCCAGGGCTGGCAGCCACTTCTGCTTCTGGCCCTCGCTGCCAAAGCGGTAGATCGGCATCGCGCCCAGGGAGACGCCGGCTTCGAGAGTGATGGCTACCGACTGGTCTACCTTGCCCAGTTCTTCGAGCGCCAGCGCGAGGTGGAAGTAGTCGCCGCCGGAACCGCCGTATTCTTCGGAGACTGGCAGCCCGAAGAGACCCATCTGCCCCATTTGCTTGACGATGTCATAGGGGAACGCATGGTTGGCATCGTTCTGCGCGCTCTGCGGGGCTACGACTTCCTGGGCGAATTCGCGGACCATGTCGACCAGGTCTTGATACTGGTCGTCGAGTTCGAGATCAATCATCAGGCTCTCTCTTCGTTGAGGGACGAACCGGCATCGGCTGCGGGATGTGCATAAACCGGTGGCGGTCATGTTCTGCGCCAGGTGCGTGAGTTTCTTGGAAGCACACGCCGCGACGCGTATGGTTAATATTTATTAACTGGTTGCTGCCTACGGGTGGGTAAACAGCTACATTTTTGACATTAGTGGCAGCGGTCACACTTGTCCAGACCGAGGCTTGGCAAACGTAAGGAGTTGATTGTGTTGGCGAGCAAATACCAGTCGCTCAATGAACCAACAGAGCGTGAGCGCGCCAAAGCTGAACGACGAGAAGCACTCTTGCGCGAAGCCACTCGACTGTTCGCCTTGAATGGCTACGCGGGTGTTTCGCTGGAGGATCTGGGCGCTGCCTGCGGCATATCCGGTCCGGCCGTGTACCGGCATTTCGCCGGCAAGCAGGCAGTGCTTATCGCTCTGCTAGTAGATATGTCCAAAGATATCTATGCCGGGGGCTGCACGGCCACGGAAGCCGGCGGCACTCCCCTGGAGGTGCTTTCGCGTCTGGTTGATTTCCACACTGATTTCTCGCTGTCCCGCCCGGACATTTTGCAGGTCCAGGACCGTGATTTGAAATCGCTCCCGAAGGCCGAACTGGCATTAGTCCGCAAACTCCAGAACTCCTATATCGGGCTTTGGACTACGGAACTGGCCAAATTGCATCCCACCGGAAGCAAGCAGTCGCACAGATTCCGCGCGCACGCCGTCTTCGGCTTGCTGAACTCGACTGCTCATTCCGCCCACTCGCCGAGGACTAAAAAGTCCGGCCTGAAGCCGTTATTGTCCAACATGGCACTCGCCGCACTCACTTCCCCGGTAGTGTAGGTTTCAAGCCATTGTTCACTGGTGTGCCAATACCGGCACGCTGACCCACACGATTGAAAGGCCTTTATCGTGCAGCTACGAGAAGTCCGCCCTTCCGACTTGGACGCATTCTTCGCTCATCAGCAAGAACCCGAGGCGAACCTCATGGCCGCTTATCAAGCGCGTAACCCAGCCGACCGCGCGGTATTCGACCACCACTGGAACTCGATTCTGAACGATCCGAATGTTCTGGTTCGCACCATCGAGCATGAGGGCGAAGTCGTTGGATCCATTCTGGTCTTCGACGGCGAAGTACCAGAGATCAATTTCTGGACTTCGACCAAGTACTGGGGCAAGGGACTGACCACCAGCGCGGTAGACACCTTCCTCGCCGAATACACCAAGCGCCCATTGACCGCGCATGTGGTCCAGGACAATCTAGGTTCCATCAAGGTCCTGGAACGCCGAGGGTTCAAGACCGTTGGCACCGAGCAGATCTTCTCCAACGCCCGCGCAGAGGTCGTTACCGAAAACGTCATGCAGCTGGACTAGATTCCAAAAGATAGGCAAAAGCTGGCTCTCGGCAGAGAGCCAGCTTTTGCCTATTAACGGGCCTCTACCGCCGAGGTTCCCTTGGTCCTTTCCTGGATCAGCATCGTCCCGCGCCCGGCGCAAAGCCCCAGGCAGGCGTCTGCGGGTTCCGCCCGAGCTGGTTTTCTGCTGCACGATCCGTGCAAGAACGCCAGTGCGGGTCATCCTGTGATTCCTGCAGCGATGAGTGTTGAGCCCGAGGCATTCCCTCTCGTTCAGCTGGTCCAAGTTCCGCCGCCCAGCACCTGCTCGTAGGCCCGCAAGTACTTGTATCGCTTTCCCGGACCGAGGCCGGATCCGGGGAATCGGCTTTCGCCATGTCCAGCTCTCCCGGGCAGACGGAAGGGGCCCGCTTCCAGTGAAAGATCTGGAAACGAGCCCCCTTATTCGTCGTTCAGCTCAGCATCTACTTCGTGCTGTTCAGCAAGCGCCAAGCCTCACGGCGTACTGCCTGCTCATGCGGATCCGGCACCGGAGCCGCGGCCAACAGGCGTTTGGTGTAGTCGTGCGTTGGGGCATGCAGCACGGTATCCACCATGCCCTGCTCAACCGCCCTGCCTGACTGCATCACTACGACCGCATCAGCCAGCATGTCAACGACAGCCAGATCATGGCTGACAAAGAGGCACGCGAAGTTGAAGTCCCGTTGCAGGTCCTGCAGCATTTCCAATACGACTGCCTGAACCGAAACATCCAAAGCACTAGTTGGCTCATCGGCAATCAGCAGCTCGGGGTTCAAGGTCAACGCGCGAGCAATGCAAACACGTTGACGCTGGCCGCCTGAGAGCTCGTGGGGGTATCGGTTGATCACGTTGCGCGGCAGCTTCACCGCATCGAGCAGTTCTTCAGCACGCTTGATGCGCCCTGCTTTGCTGCCAACCTTGTGAACCACCATTGGTTCGGTGATGCAATCGCCAATAGGGAAACGCGGGTTCAAGGATGCTGCCGGGTCCTGGAAGATGACGCCGATTTTCTTGCGAACCGCACGGGCTTCCTTCGGGGAAAGTTTCGGCAGATCATGGCCCTGGACCGACAAGCTGCCGCTAGCCACAGGCAACAAGCCGAGCACCGCCTTGGCGATGGTGGATTTGCCAGAGCCGGACTCGCCCACAATGCCTAGGACTTCGCCCTTGGCAATATCGAAGCTCACCTCTTCCACGGCGCGGAAGATCTTTCCCCGCATGTCGTATTCCAGCACGAGGTCCTTGGCTTCCAGCACCAGCTCGCGTCCTGGAGGCGCAGTTTCGGAGCTGTGCGGGGGCGTCGCAGTAGTAACAGCCGGAGCAGACAAGCGCGGTACCGCGGCCAGCAGGCGCTGGGTGTATGGATGTTCCGGGCGCAGCAGAACTTGCTCCACGGTGCCGGTCTCGACGAGGTTGCCCTGGAACATCACGGCCACTTCATCGGCCATATCCGCGACAACACCCATGTTGTGGGTGATCAGCAAGATGCCGGTATTCAGTCGATCCTTCAGCTCGCGCAGCAGATCGAGAATTTCTGCCTGCACCGTTACATCCAGTGCGGTGGTTGGCTCATCGGCGATGATCACCTTGGGATCGCAGGATATCGCCATGGCAATGACGATACGCTGGCGCTGGCCGCCGGAAAACTGGTGCGGGTACTGCTTGACGCGCTTGGCGGGATCCGGGATGCCCACCATGTCCAGCAGCTCGATGGCCCGGTCGGTTGCTTCCTTGCCATAGGCGATGTCGTGCAGTTCCAGCGCTTCAGTCAACTGCCGCTCAATGGTCAGCACCGGGTTCAGCGCAGTCATGGGCTCCTGGAAGACCATCGCGATGTCGGTGGCACGCATCTTGCGCAGCTTGCCTTCGTCCAGGCCAACCACGTTGACGTTGCCGACCTTGGCGGCACCTGAGACATTGGCGTTTTCCGGCAGCAGGCCCATCGCCGCAGTTGAGGTGACGGACTTGCCGGAACCGGACTCGCCAACCAGCGCCACGACCTGCCCGGGGCGGACGGTCAAGGACAAGCCCTTGACTGCGTGGACGTCTGCACCACCGGTGGCAAAGACGACGTTGAGGTCGGTGAAGCTCAGCGCGTAGCCGTCTGAGCCTTGTTCGTTCATTGGTGCTGCGTGGCTCATGGCTTCTCCTTGCGGGTTGGAAGGGCGAACAGGCCGGCGCGGCGGCGGCGCTTCTTTCCGATTTGGCGCGGGTCGAACGCATCGCGCAAGCCGTCACCCAAGAAGTTCACCGACAGGGCGATGGTAACGATGATCATGCCTGGCCACCAGAACAAATACGGGCGGGTGGTGAAGGCGTTCTGGTACTGGCTGATCAGCAGGCCCAGCGAGGATTCTGGAGCCTTCACGCCGAAGCCCAGGTAGGACAGCGAGGACTCCAGCAGGATCGCGCCAGCGATCGCGAAGGTTGCGTTCACGATGATCACGCCCATGGTGTTGGGGATCAGGTGCTTGAAGATCACGCGGCTGGTCTTCGAACCCATGGCCTGGGCGGCAGCAACGTATTCGCGTTCGCGCAGCGAAAGGATTTCACCGCGCACCAGTCGGGCCAAGCCGGTCCAGGTCACCAGGCCGAGCACGAGGGCCAGGATGATGATGGAACCGGTGGATGCACCAGCCATCTTGCCCAGAACAGCGGCCAGGACCAGCAATGGGATCACGATGAACAGGTCAGTGATGCGCATCAGGATTTCGTCGACCCATCCGCGGAAGTAGCCGGCAACAGCACCGATGACGGTTCCCAGGACAGTGGCGACCAAGCCAACCACAACGCCGATAATGATGGACTTCTGCGTGCCGTTCATGACCAGGGCGAAGTAGTCCTTGCCGACCGAGTCCTGCCCGAAGGGGTGCTCTCCGATGCGGATGCCTTCGCCGCCGAGCCAGGCGGGGACCAGGCTCAAGGTCGGTTTGCCGCCATCCACAACGGCACCAGCGTGGTAGAAGTTCTGTCCCCACCAGCCGGGGATCGGTCCCCAGCCAATGGAGCTGAAAGCGAAAACGGTGATGACGACCAGGATCACCGCGGAAATCATCGCCGGCTTGTGGCTGACGAAGCGCTCGAGAACAATGCGTCCCTGGCTCTTCGGCTTTTCGTGGATTTGGGCCAGCTTGGCGTCTTCCACCTCGGCCACGGAATTCAGGTTCTGCGGCTCGTTCTCGTTCAAGTTCTTGTTCGGGGTGCTCATCGCTGGTCCTTAGGGTTGCAGGCATGAAGGATGTTCATTGGTCCATGCCTCCTAGACTCGGATTCGTGGGTCAAGCAGGGCGTAAACGATATCCGCCAGCAAGTTGAAAATGATTGCGGCGGTACCGGTAACCAGGAAGAACGCCATCACAGGTGCCGGGTCGACATGATCCAGGCCGGTTGCGAACATTTCGCCCATGCCCTTCCAGCCGAAGACGCGCTCGGTGATCACGGCACCGCCGATCAGGCCGGCGAAGTCGAAGGCTGCAATGGTGGCGATGGGGATCATCGCGTTGCGGAACGCGTGCCGGAAAATCACGGTGCGTTCGCTCAATCCCTTGGAACGGGCGGTGCGAATGTAGTCCTGGCGCTGCACTTCGAGCATGGAAGAACGCGTGTAGCGCGAATAGCTAGCCAAAGAAATCACTGCAAGCAGGATGGTCGGCATCAGCAACTGGGTGCCGTTATCCAGGAAGTGATCCCAGAAACCGCCTTCGAGGTTAGCAGTGGACGACCCGATGGTCGCGATGGGGCGTCCCTTGACGTCCAGGAAACCAGGCCAAGCGCGGAACATGTGATCGACAACGGTCAATCCTGCACCGACAACACCGGTGGCTACGGAGACGGACATCGCTGCTTTGCGCAAGCGGCCGCCCATGAAGCGCCCGACTACTGCCGGAATCGCTACCGCGAGGACCAGTCCGAACAAGAGGATCCATGCGTTTGGTTCCAGCAGCATGTAGAAGGTCGCGTAGTACATGGCCAAGACCAGTACGACGGTAATCAGCGCCGGGTACAGCACGCGCTTTTCCTTCAGGCCAACGCTCATGGCAGTGGCGCTCAAGGCCACGAGTGCCGTCAGCACGATGATGATTGCGGGGCCCATTTGCGGGTAGCGGTAGAAATTCAGCCAAATGCTGTACTGCAGCACCAGCGGGACGAAAACAGCGGCAGCTATGAAGGTGATGCCACGGCGCTTCAAGGAGCCCCCGAGGAACATCTGCAGGACGAGTCCGACGACGATGCCTATGGCTATGGATGACCCCAGGGATATCTGCGGATCCGCCAGCCAGTCGTTGTAGCTGATTGCCAGGTACTCCTTGAGCAGCACAGCTGCCCAGAAGACGGGAAGCGAGAAGAAGAGGAAGGTCATGAAGGTAACGATGTAATCCAGGCCGGAGTACTGGCGGATTGCAGTCAAAACGCCAATGGCGATACCCAGAACCGCGGCGATCACCGTAGCGAGCACTACCAGCCGCAAGGTGGACGATGCGGCGTTGGCCAGCAAGCCGGAGACCTCTACGCCGTTGATATTCTGTCCCAGGTCGCATTGGCCAATCAGGCATTTGCTGGCGCCGGTCAGCCAGTCCCAGTAGCGTCCGTACCAGGGTGCATCCAGGTTCATGTATTCCACACGCTGGGCCATCAAGTACTCGCGGTTATCCGCGTTGCTTTCGCGGAGGTCCTTGAGCGGGTCACCTGAATTGATTACCAGTACGTAGAGCAAGAGCGATGCGGCGAACAGCACGGCAAGTGCTGAGCCTAGTCTCTTGGCGATAAATTTCCACACGGTTCTAATGTCCTACTTTCATCTCACGGAAGTGAGCCGGCCCTTGAGGTTGGGGACCTTTGAACACACTGCGGGGCCCGATTTTTGATCGGGCCCCACATGTGCTCACTCACATTGTGCAAGTACGTTGCCTAGGGGCAATTACTCAGCACGTACCCACTGCTCGGCGTTCCAGACGATCTGGTCCTGCGTTGCGGTGTGACGGACATTTTGGATATCCGAACCCGAGGCGCTCAAGCCTGGGTGGGCGAATACCGGGATGCCGAACAGGTCATCCCACAACAGCTTCTCGATCTTCTTGGTCTGCTCGGCATGGACAGCCGGGTCCAGCGAGCTTGCCAGGGTCGCCCATGCTGCATCGACTTCAGCGTTCGAGTACTGGCCGAAGTTCTGCGGCTTGCCGGTGGCGTAGATGTTCTGGCCGGAACTGATCTGGCCGGAACCTGCCCAAGCGAACAGTGCTACTTCGTAGTCGCCACGGTCTTGCGCACCGTTTGGCGAGAAGAAGTCAGCCGAACCGGTGTCCTCGATCTTGAAGCCCGCTTCATCGCAGGAGGACTTGATGGCCGAGACCTGGTTGGCGCGGCGTTCGTTAGGTGCCGAGTAGCCGATGCGTACTTCGGTACCCACAGCGTCCTGCTCTTCAAGGATCTTCTTGGCGCCTTCGATATCCACCTGGTCATAGCGGCCGTCGTAGGATGCGTCCACTACTTCCTGGTAGTTATCCTGGAACGGGAAGACTTCGCGGGAGTTCATCACGATGGCGTCGGGGTTCAGCGGCTTGATCAGGTTGTCAACAATCTGCTGACGTGGAACACACATGGCAAAGGCCTTGCGCAGTTCCAGATTGGTCATTTCGTTGCCCTTGGCGAAGTTGAAGTCAAGGTGCTCCCAGGTCAGGGTGTCGCCCTTCTGGATTGCTACAGCGTCGCCAAGATTCTCCAGCTGCGCGAGCGTATCAACGGTGGGCTGCGGGTTAATGACGTCAACGTCCTTATTCTGCAATGCCTGGACCATGCTTGCGTCTTCAAGGAAGCGGAAGGTCAGTTCCTTGGTTGCAGGCGCGGGGCCATAGTAGTTCTCATTGGCAACCAGGGTTACGGACTCTCCAGCTTTCCAGCTGCCCAGCTTATAGGGGCCGGATACAGGCGAGATCTTCTCATCGGGCAGCTTGCCCGGGTCAGTCATCCAGCCTTCGTTCCAGAAATCGGCAGCCTTCTTCAGCTTGTCGGATTCCCCAGCGAGAATGGCTTTGACGAGCTCTTCGGTGCTCATGCCCGACTCTTCGGCCACCACATGTGCTGGGTGGAGCATCCAGGACTGGAGGGCCCAGTCCGGATCAGGCTCGGCGAATTCAACAGTGAATTCCTTGCCATCCCAGTCGCCCTGCGGACCAGCTGGAACAGTGTCGCCGAGATCAACTGAGACCGAGTTGAACAGCGGCTTGTCCTTGGAACCTTCGTTGAGGTTCAGGTTCTGCACTGCCCATGCCAGCACGGAGTCGGCTACGGTGATCGGCGTGCCATCGGACCATTTGGCTTCTTCATTGATGGTGTACTTGATGGTGAGCGGATCGTCGCTCACCTTCTCATAGCTGCCCAAGGCCTCGTTGGGGTACAGCGTGCCGTCAGTACCGAAGTAGCTGAACCCAGCGAACATCCGGTCCACGATGGCCGAGTTGTAGGTGGAATAGGTGTTCGGAGTAAAGCCGTTGTAGCTCAGGAATTCCGGGGCACCTACGGTGACGTTGATATTGTCTTCGGCAGTCTTGATATCACCCAGATCGGCTTTGCCGCTGTTTGCTGCTTCTGCCGAACCGTTGCCGCCACCTGCGCCAGCATCCTTTGATGCATCGGCGCCTGTGTCTCCGCCGCCTGGTGCACAAGCCGAAAGGGCCAGGGCCAGTGCTGCGCCTACAGCTACTGCTTTCGAAACGCGCTGAAACCGCATTTCGCCTCCTTGAGTTCTTGAACGATACGAGTGCTGGATCGGGGGATCCAATGTGGACCAGATCACATGATCAATCCATTGAGCAATAGACTAACCCGAATTTTCTGGCTTGGATATAGAAAGAAGCGCTTCAGATATTGCTGCAATCCTCCCCCTGAGAGTCATTCGCAACGCGCTTGTTACCCGCGGGTTTACGAGATCCAGCTCACACCCCCGAGATTTCAAGGATTTCTTTCAGATTGGGAAAAATCAATCGGGCAACTGTTTCATGCATGTTGACTCGCGGAGTGATTTATAACATTTTTGCAACGTTTGTTTCAGATTGATTAAATCTGAAATATTCGTTGAATATGACGTTGCTTGAGCTCAGGTTAAGCGCAGAATGGGACGGTGAAACCTTACGGTTTCACCGGCCCATTCAGCGGATTTCCGAGCTGCTAGATCAGCGAAGCTCCAGGGATCGCAGCCAGCAGGTTGCGGGTATATGCACTCTTTGGCGCATCGAAAATCTCGTCCGTCGTTCCCTGTTCGACGATCTTTCCGTGTTCCATCACGCATACGTTGTCCGCGATCTGGCGGACTACAGCCAGGTCGTGGGTAATGAACAGGTAGGTAAGGCCCATTTCGCGTTGCAGCTCATCAAGCAGCTCAAGCACCTGGGCCTGCACCAGCACGTCCAACGCCGAAACAGCCTCATCGCAAACGATCATTTCCGGCTGCAAGGCCAGAGCACGCGCGATCGCGATGCGCTGGCGCTGTCCGCCGGACAGCTCGTTCGGGAAGCGGTGCATGGTGGATGCCGGCATGGAAACCTGATCCAGCAGTTCCTTGACCTTCTTCTCCCGTGATGCCGCGTTACCAATACCGTGAATGCGCAGTGGTTCTTCGATGGTTCGGAATATCGAGTACATCGGATCCAAGGATCCGTACGGATCCTGGAAAATCGGCTGGACACGTCGGCGGTACTTGAACAAGTGCTTCTCGCTCAGGTTGCCAATCTGTTCGCCATCAAAGATGATCTCGCCCTCGGTCTTGTCCAACAGGTTGAGCACCATCTGGGCGATGGTGGACTTGCCGGAACCGGACTCGCCTACCACGGCGGTGGTGGTGCCCTTGGGGATCTCGAAGGACACGTTGTCCACCGCGGTGAACTTCTCCTTCTTGCCGAACCCCTTGCGGATATCGAAGACCTTCGTCAGGTTGCTGACCTTCAGCAGCGGCTCGGCCTTGCCCGGAATTACCTCATCAACAATCGCCTCGTGCTTGTCTCCACGCTGTGCTGACAACGATGGAGCCGAGTTGATCAGGCGCTGGGTGTACGGGTGCTTGGGGTTGCGCAGAATCTCCAGCGCTGGGCCATATTCGACGACACGCCCCTTGTACATCACGACGACCTTCTCGGCACGCTCTGCTGCCAAGCCCAGGTCGTGGGTAATCAGCAGCACGGCGGTGCCCAGTTCACTGGTCATGGTGTCCAGATGGTCCAGGATCTGCTGCTGCACGGTGACGTCCAGTGCGCTGGTTGGCTCATCGGCAATCAGCAGGCGCGGGCGGCAGGCCAGGCCAATGGCGATCAGCGCACGCTGACGCATGCCACCGGAGAATTCGTGCGGGTACTGCCTCGCACGCGTCTCCGGATCGGGCAAACCTGCATCGGCCAAGACCTGGGCTACACGCTTGTTCGGGTTATCCCCCGCCAAGCCGTTGGCTTTCAGGGTTTCCTTGACCTGGAACCCGATCTTCCAGACCGGGTTCAAGTTGGACATCGGATCCTGCGGAACCATGCCAATATGGTTGCCGCGCAGCTCTACGAATCGCTTTTCGCTCGCTTGGGCGATGTCCTCGCCGTCAAAAAGAATCTGGCCGGATGAGACCTTGCCGTTGCCGGCCAACAGGCCGATAGCAGCCAGTGCCGAAGTTGACTTGCCGGAACCGGACTCGCCCACGATGGCCACGGTTTCCCCGGGCATCACGGTGAAGTTGGCGTCGCGCACTGCGTGCACTGGACCGTCAGGAGTGGAGAAAGTGATCGCCAGGTCCTTGACTTCCAGCAGAGGCTTGGGAGTTGCACTCTGAGTCATTGCTTAGGCTCCCTTCCGGGCCTTCGGATCCAGTGCGTCGCGCACTGCATCGCCGAGCATGATGAAGCTCAATACCGTTACCGAAAGGAACAGTGCTGGCCACATCAGCATGGTCGGGTTATTGCGCAGCTGGGTACGTGCGGAGGAAATATCGTTGCCCCAGCTCATGACGTCTGGCGGAAGCCCGACGCCCAGGAAGGACAGCGTGGCCTCGGCAACGATGTATACGCCGAGGTTCACCGTGGCAACAACAATGATCGGTGCCAACGAGTTCGGGATGACGTGCTTGACCAAAGCGCTGAACTTGGACAGGCCCAACGCGCGCGAGGCCTTCACGAAGTCCGCGTTGCGGGCCTCGATCACTGCGCCGCGGGTAATGCGTGCCAGCTGCGGCCAGCCGAAGATCGCAAGGGTGATGATAACCGTCCAAACGCTTCGGTTTTCACGGAAGGCAGGAAGCTGCATCACGATGATGGCTCCGAGGATCAGCGGCAGCGCGAAGAAGATATCGCCCAGACGAGCCAGGATGGTGTCGATCCAGCCGCCGTAGTAGCCTGCCAGCGCGCCAATGGCACCGCCGAGCAGCACCACGATGAGGGTAGTGAATACGCCTACGAGCAGCGAAGCACGCGTGCCGTAGATCGTACGGGCGTAGATGTCGCAACCCTGCAGGTTGAAGCCCATGATATGTCCCTGGCGTGCTGGCTCATTGGAATTTTCCAGTAAGCATGCCTGGTTGCCAGTCGGATCAATGGACGTGAACAGCTGCGGGAACGCAGCTACAACCATGACGGCGATGATCAGAAGCGTGGAGATGATGAACAGCGGCTGCTTGCGCAGTGAACGCCATGCTTCAGCCCACATGGACAATGGCTTGCCGGTTTCCTTGACAGAATCCACCGCCTGCAGCGGAGTCTCCTCCAATGGGGCCACGTAGTGCTCAATTTTGTACTTGGAAACTTTGCCGGCACGGGTGTTTCGGATGGGAAGGCCGTCTTCGGGATTAAAGTTCTGGTTCTCAGGCATAACGGATCCTTGGGTCAAGCAGTGCGTACAGCATATCCACGATCAGGTTGGCGATCACGAAGACGATCACCAAGACGCCTACAACGGCAACCACCGTCGGGGTTTCGCCCTTCTGGATTGCCTGGTAGAGCAAGTGGCCGACACCGGGGACATTGAAGATACCCTCGGTAACAATGGCGCCGCCCATGAGTGCGCCCAAGTCGGCGCCAAGGTAGGTCACGACTGGAATCAGCGAGTTGCGCAAGATGTGCACGGTGACAACGCGGTTGCGGCTCAGGCCCTTGGCAGTTGCGGTGCGCACATAGTCAGCGGTTTTGTTCTCAATGATGGAGGTACGCGTCAGTCGCAAAACGTAAGCCAGAGAAACGAGTCCCAGGACCAAGGCCGGCAGGATCAGTTCGCCCCAGGTTGCCGAACCGGAAACGGTTGGCTTTGCCCATTCGAGCTTGACTCCGACCACGTACTGGAGCAGGAAGCCCAGTACGAAGGTTGGAACTGCGATGACCAGCAGCGATGCGATCAGGACGGTCGAGTCGAACAATTTGCCCTTGCGCATGCCGGCGATGACGCCGAAGATGATGCCGAAGACAGATTCGATCAACAACGCGAGGATCGCCAGGCGTGCGGTGACCGGGAAGGCCCGAGCCAGCAAGTCTCGAACTTCCTGGCCGGAGAACGAGGTTCCCAGATCCAAGGTCACCAGATTCTTCAGGTACAGGCCATATTGGACCCAGAAAGGCTTATCCAAGTTGTATTGTGCGGTCAGGGCCGCTTCGGTAGCGGGGCTCATTGGCTTGCCACCGGAAAGTGCGGCGATGGGGTTACCCGGTGTTGCGAAAACCAGGAAGTACACCAGCAGCGTAGCTCCGATGAACACCGGAATCAGCTGCACGATTCGCTTCAGGGTAAAACTTAACATGCTTGCATCTCACCTCGAGACACATGAGGGCACAGGGCCATTTTCATCCTCTTTCCGTCGATAAATATCTCGACGTTTATTTTTGCGAGGCAGGACGGACACGCCAAAGGGAGACCCTGAGCTGCTCGGATCTCCCTTGACGAGTTTTCAGCTTCTATTCGCTCTGATTAGGCCGAATGCTGAAGGAAACTTATTTGCCAGTGATTTGCTGGTACATAGGAACACCGTTCCACCCGAACTCGACGTTATCAACGTTTTCGCTCCAACCACCCTGGACTGCTTGGTACCACAGAGGGATGGCCGGCAAATCCTTGAACAGGATCTCCTGTGCTTCGTTGAAGATCTTTGCACCCTCGGCCGGATCCGTGGCAGACAGGCCTTCGGCCAGCTTGTCATCGAATTCCTTGCTGGAGTACTTGCCGTCATTCGAACCGGCCCCGGTGCCAAATAGTGGACCAAGGAAGTTGTACAGCGACGGGTAGTCGGCCTGCCAACCGGTACGGAATGCACCGGTCATCTTGTAGCTGGTGACCTTCTCGCGCAATTCCTTGAATGAAGAGAATGGCTGAGCCACTGCGTTGATGCCCAGGTTGCTCTTCAGCTGGTTGACGACAGCTTCGACGTATTCCTTGTTGCCCGCGCCATCAACGTTGTAGCCGACAGAGAATTCATCGCCGGACTCCCACTTACTGATTTCATCAGCCTGTTCCCACAGCTTCTTGGCTTCAGCCCCGTCGAAGTCGAGGACTTCGCTGCCTGGAACGTCGGCGCTGTAGCCTTCGAGCACTGGTGCGGTGAAGTCATCGGCCTTGACCTTGCCACCCTGGTACACCTTGTCGATGATCAGCTGGCGGTCAATGGCACGGGAGATCGCGGCACGGCGCAGGTTGCCCTCTTCGTCCTGCTTGAAGTGGTCCAGGTAGCCCGGGATGGTGATGGTTGCGTTGCCGGCATATGGCGAGTTGACTGAACGATCGCCCAGGTCAGACTCGTAGGAAGCCAGCTGGCTTGGCGGGATCTGGTCGAGGACGTCCAAGTTGTTGGACTGCAGATCGCTGTACGCCGAGTCGGTGGACTGGTAGACCTTGAAGTCGATGCCGGCGTTAGCCGCCTTGCGTGGACCGTCGTAGCTCTCGTTGACGTCCAGCTTCAGGTTCACATCGTGGTTCCACTCGGTCAACGTGTATGGGCCGTTGCCGATTGGCTTTTCGCCAAAGGCCTTTGGATCTTCGAAGGCCGCTTCAGGCAACGGCATGAACGCCGTGTAGCCCAAGCGCAGCGGGAAGTCGGACTCAGGCTGGGACAGCTCGACGGTGAAGGTGGTGTCATCCACTACCTTCAGGCCTTCCATCTCTTCCTTCTTGGAGCCTTCCTTGTTGACCTCATCGAAGCCCTTGATGGATTCGAAGAAGTACGAGTTCAGCTGTGCGTTCTTTGCCGCGGCGCCGAAGTTCCAGGCATCCACGAACGAAGCAGCAGTTACTGGGGAACCATCCGAGAAGGTATGTCCGGCCTTCAGCTTGATGGTGTAGTTCTGGGAGTCTTCGGTTTCGATGGACTCAGCGAGTTCATTGACCGGAGCGCCCTTTGCGTCATAGCTGACCAAACCGGTGAAGATCAGGTCCATTACGCGGCCGCCGCCAACTTCGTTGGTGTTAGCCGGCAGAAGGCCATTCTGCGGTTCGGTGGTGTTTGCGGTGACGACGTACGAGCCGTCACCTTCGCCACCGGCGGTTTCATTCGAACCGCCGCCACAAGCGGACAGGGTCAGCGCCAAGGCTGCAGATAAAACGACAGCCTTAGATGCGTGCGAGTATCGCATCCTATTTCTCCTCAACAGATCGTTGCTGCTTCTGCATTTCGCAGAGCCGTGCAGGCAAGCGTGAGCTATAGCACGTAGTGAATGAGATTACATCAAACATTGCGAAACAACCAATGAATAGTCATGAAAGCAATGCTTGAAATCGGGTTACTCACCCGAATGAAATAACTTCAGCCGGGTCAGTTTTTATTTAAGCTCAAATAAAAATATTCATCATTCCGGGGTCTTCCAATACCGAGCCGACACCTGCGAGGAACTCGCTTGCTTCCTTGCCGTCAACCACTCTGTGATCGAAGGACAAAGCCAAAGTCATGGTATGGCGAAGGGCAACTTGGTCTTGGTATTCCCAAGGCCTTCGTTTCACTTGGCCTAATGCCAGGATTCCAGCCTGCCCCGGAGGAAGAATCGGGGTGCCGGCATCCACGCCGAAAACCCCCACATTGGTAATGGAGAATGTGCCACCGGTCAATTGGGCTGGTGACAACGTTCCTTCGCGGCCCTGCAGAATGATCTCGCTGAGTTCAGTTGCCAATACGGGCAACGTCTTGGCTTGGGCATTTTTCAGCACCGGAACCAGCAAGCCGCGGTCACTCGCCACAGCCATGCCCAGATTCACTGACCCGAACTCAATGATTTCGTCAGCCTTTTCATCCCACGTCGAGTTCAGCGCAGGATAAGTCTTCAGCAATCTCGTCACCACGAGCGCCGCCAACGTTGTGATGTTGAGTTTCCGGTCCTTCAGCAAGCGATGCGAACGCATTCGTTCCACCAACGCCATGGATTCGGTGACGTCAATAGTGAGGAACTCGGTGGCATGCGGTGCAGTAAACGCCGACTGCACCATCGCTTTGGCTGTGGCTCTGCGGACGGCGGTGATCTTCACATGGCGGTCCACATCCGGCGAGGACGCTGGCTCATTTCCCCCTGCCGATGAGGTGCTGGTTCCGGCAGAATCGATGGCCCGCTGAACATCCCTACGCAGCACCAGGCCACCCTCGCCGCTGCCGGCGAGCGCCGAAATATCGACTCCATGATCGCGTGCCAGCTTGCGTACGGGCGGTGTGCATCGAGTCGTCTCATGTTGTTCGCGCTCAGGACTGGCCGGCGCGGCATCCGGTACGGATGCAACTGGTTCCGCCAATTGTGCCGCTCTCCCGTTGCGGGGGCCACGAGCTTTGCGCGTTGGACGGTTACCGGTGTCTGCCGGGGCACCGTAGCCAACCAGGGTTGGGGTGCGCTCGACGGCCGCACTTTCCCCATGATTTCCGGGACCTGCTGCTGGCGGCTGCCCGCCGGAAGCGCCTAGCTCCTGGTCAAAAGTGACCAGCGGACCGCCAACCTGCACTGTTTCACCTTCGGTGGCATGCAGAGCCTGAACGAAGCCGGCATACGGCGAGGGCAGTTCAACCACTGCCTTGGCGGTTTCGACTTCGGCAATGATCTGGTTGAGCGCAACATGCTCGCCAACCTTGATTTTCCAATTCAGCACCTCGGACTCGGTGAGCCCTTCGCCGAGGTCCGGGAGTTTGAATGTGTGGGCGGTCATCACTTGGCAGCTCCTTCGGTTGCCTCGTGGTGGCGCATCACGGTATCGACCGCGTGCATCACTCGATCCAAATCGGGCAGGTGGTGGCTTTCGAGCCGCGATGGCGGATACGGAATATCGAATCCGGTGACGCGCAATGGGGCGTGCTCCAGATAGTCGAAGCAGCGCTCGGTAATTTCGGCACAGATTTCTGCACCGATACCGCTGGTGCGGCTGGCTTCATGGACTACGACCAGCTTGCCGGTGCGCTTGACGGATTCGGCCACGGTGTCGACATCCAACGGATCCAAGGTGCGCAGGTCGATGACCTCCAGGCTGGTGCCTTCATCTTCTGCGGCCTTGGCCGCATCCACCAGGGTGTAGGTGGTCGGGCCATAGCCGACCACGGTGACATCTTCACCGGGGCGGACGATCTTGGCCTTTGGCGATCCGTCTGGCGTTGGAGCCAGAAGTTCAGCCGTGCTTTTCTCGTGGTAGCGGCGCTTCGGCTCGAAGAAGATGACCGGATCATCGCAATCGATGGCCTGGCGCAACATGCTATAGGCATCTTCGACACTCGAAGGCGCGAAGACGCGCAGACCGGCGGTGTGGGCGAAGTAGGCTTCCGGTGATTCGGAGTGGTGCTCCGGTGAACCGATTCCTCCGCCGTAGGGAATTCGAACTGTCACCGGCATCTTCACACGGCCCCGGGAACGGTAATGCAATTTAGCCAGCTGGGAAACTAGCTGGTCAAAGGCCGGGTAGGTGAAGCCGTCAAACTGGATCTCCACTACTGGGCGATAGCCTCGGTAGGCCAGGCCGATGGCGCTGCCGACAATTCCGGATTCTGCCAGCGGGGTATCGACGACGCGGTGCTCGCCGAATTTGGATTTCAGGCCATCGGTGACCCGGAAGACGCCGCCGAGGGTTCCGATGTCTTCACCGAGCAGGATGACTTTCTCGTCCTCGTCCAGGGCATCGTGCAGCGACTTGTTCAGCGCCTTGAGCATGGTGGTTGCCACAGTTACTCTCCACCTTCAAAATCTGCCAAGTAGTCCAGATAGTTCTTGGCTGCGCGTTCGGTTGGTTCGTGCTTCTCGGCATATACATTGGTGAACAGCTCATCCACCTTGGGGTCCTCCATGGTGGTGATCGCGGCGCGAAGCTTCGCGGCCAGATCATCGGCTGCGTTCTGGGCACGCTGCTCGTAGGACTGCACATCGGCACCCATCTCATGCAGGTACTTCACCAGGCGGTCGATAGGGTCCTTGGCTTTCCACTCTTCGAGCTGCTCGCTCTTGCGGTAGCGGGTTGGATCATCGGCGGTGGTGTGCGACCCCATGCGATAGGTGACCGCTTCAATGAAGGTTGGGCCCAGGCCGTTGCGCGCGTGATTCAGGGCAGCCTTGGTGGCTGCGTAGACTGCAAGGATGTCATTGCCATCCACCCGCCAGGTCTTCAGCCCGAAGCCGTGGGCACGGTCGGCAATCTGGGTGCGGCTTTGCAGGTGGACTGGTTCGGAAATGGCCCACTGGTTGTTCTGGCAGAAGAACAGCACTGGCGCCTGGTAGCTGGCGGCGAAGACCATGGCTTCGCTCACGTCGCCCTGGCTGGTGGCGCCATCGCCAAAGTAGGCCACAGAAACTTGCTTGCCCCCATCGAATTTGATTCCCATTCCGTATCCGGCTGCGTGCAAAGCCTGGGAGCCAATGACAATCTGCTGGCAAGCAATATTGACTTCATTCGGATCCCAGCCGCTGGCCTGGGCCCCGCGCCACACGCTGAGCAGATCTTCTGCTTTCACTCCCCTGGCCCATGCGACGCCATGCTCGCGGTAGGAAGGGAAAATGAAGTCATCCGCTTCGGTGGCGCGGACCGAGCCGATTTGTGCGGCTTCCTGGCCGAGCAACGGGGCCCAGAGTCCTAGCTGGCCCTGGCGCTGCAATGCGGTCGCTTCATTGTCCATGCGGCGCAGGACCACCATGTCGCGAAGGAAATCTGCAAGGTCCGCTTCTTTGAGGTCCTTCAGATAATGGTCAAGTTCTTCGTCCGGGATTCGTTTCCCGTCGACGTTCAGCAGCTGATGCGTGGGTAGGCATCCGGCGGCTACGTCAATGTGTTGTGTGGACACGATCGGCATCCTTACTCTCACGTAGTCGGTTGCGGGTTTTCATTCACAAACACCGCTTAATGTGATGCTACTCACGCAAGGCAGGATGCACAATGGTGTTTTTGGAATTAGAGCAAAACGCACTGTTTATGAGAACCTCTCAGTGCTAACGTGCACATTATGCAACTTCTGGACACTACCGACCGGCGCATCCTGCTGGCCCTCTCCACCGCAGCCAAGCGCACCGGCTCGGCTATCGCCACGGCTTTGAACCTCGGGCGAAATACCGTGCAGACGCGGATGACCCGCCTGGAAAATGAAGTTCTTGATTCCATTGACCGCCGCATCCCGCCCGAAGTGCTGGGCTACGGGCTGCTTTCCTTTGTCGAGCTGCATGTTGAGCAACGCCATCTCGGGGACATCGCCGCCAAGCTCGAAGCCATCCCCGAGGTGCTTGAAGCACACGGGCTCACAGGCTCTGCCGACATCTTGGTGCGGGTAGCGGCCAAAGACGCCGAGGAGCTGTTTCGGGTCCATGGACAGCTGCTGCATATAGACGGAGTGAATCGTGCGGACTCGGCACTATCCATGGCCGAGCTCGTCCCCTATCGCACCACCGCTTTGCTTCAGCACTCGCTAGCCGACAACGCGTAGCACTCAGGGCAGCAAAAAAGTTCCGGGAACCAGCCTGCTGGCTGGCTCCCGGAACTTCGCTATTGAGTTTTATGTATTCTCCGCCTTAGTGGTCGACTGCCTTCTCGGCACCGACACCGGTCAGCGAACGAACTTCCATTTCCGCCTGCTTGGTAATGTCCTCGACACGCTTGTCGGTAACCGAGCCCAGCCAGCCTAGGAAGAAGGCCAGCGGAATGGAGACGATACCCGGGTTAGCCAGCGGGAAGATCACCATATCGATGCTTGGGATCATTGCGGTCTCCGAGCCCGAGAACACTGGCGAGAAGATGATCAGCAGCAAAGCCGAACCCAGGCCGCCGTACATGGACCACACTGCGCCGCGGGTCTTGAAGCCCTTCCAGAACAGCGAGTACAAGATGGTTGGCAGGTTAGCCGAAGCGGCCACCGCGAAGGCCAATGCCACCAGGAAGGCCACGTTCTGCCCCTGGGCACCGATGCCGCCAGCGATAGCGAAGACTCCGATAACCAAGACCGTGCGGCGGGCAATCTTCATTTCCTTCTCTGGAGTGGACTTGCCCTTGGCAATCACCGACGCGTACACGTCATGGGCGAAGGATGCCGCCGCGGTGATGGTCAAGCCCGCCACCACAGCAAGGATGGTTGCGAAGGCCACTGCAGAGATCAGGCCCAGCAGCACTGTGCCGCCCAATTCGTAGGCCAGCAGCGGTGCCGCAGAGTTCACGCCGCCTGGAGCCGCCTGGATTCGATCCGGGCCAATCAGTGCACCGGCGCCGAAGCCCAGCACCAGGGTGAACAGGTAGAAGGCGCCGATCAGCCAGATAGCCCAGACGACGGACTTGCGGGCTTCCTTCGCGGTAGGAACGGTGTAGAAGCGCATCAGCACGTGCGGCAGGCCGGCGGTGCCAAGCACCAAGGCCAGGGCCAGCGAGATGAAGTCCAGCTTGGCAGTTTCAGAAACACCGTACTTCATGCCCGGATTCAGGATCTCGGGGTTGCCGGCTACTTCAGCTGCCTTGCCCAGCAGGTCGGAGAAGTTGAAGCCGAACATGGCCAGCGTCCACACGGTCATGATCAGCGCGCCGGCGATCAGCAGGCAGGCCTTGATGATCTGCACCCAGGTGGTGCCCTTCATGCCGCCAACCAGCACATAGAGGATCATCAATGCGCCAACGATAACGATCACCAGCGACTGTCCCAGCTTCTCGTCAATACCCAGCAACAGGGAAACCAGCGCGCCGGCGCCAGCCATCTGCGCCAGCAGGTAGAAGACGCACACTGCCAGCGTGGAGATGGCCGCGGCGATGCGCACCGGACGCTGCTTGAGCCGGAAGGACAGCACATCGGCCATGGTGAATTTGCCGGTGTTGCGCAGCAGCTCCGCAACCAGCAGCAAGGCAACCAGCCAAGCAACCAGGAAGCCGATCGAGTAGAGGAAGCCGTCGTAGCCCTGGATGGCGATAGCGCCAACGATGCCCAGGAAGGAGGCTGCCGAGAGGTAGTCACCGGCAATTGCGGTGCCGTTCTGCGTTCCCGTGAAGGAACGGCCGCCTGCATAGTAATCCGCAGCGGTCTTGTTGTTCTTGGAGGCGCGGAGCACGATCACCATGGTGACGCCCACGAAGGCCAGGAAGATGGCGATATTGACCAAGGGGTTGCCGACCTGGGTCGACTCTCCCGCGGCCTGGGCCAGGATGCTGAGCTGGTTCATTTAGTTCACTCCCTCGCTCTCTAGGCGTTCACGGATCTTGGTTGCCTTGGGGTCGAGCTTCTTATTCGAGAAACTGACGTAGGCCGCGGTGATCGCGAAGGTCGACACGAACTGCAGCAACCCGAGAACAATACCCATGTTGATATTGCCGAGAACCTTGATGGACATGAAGTCATGGAAGTAGTCGGCTAGCAGCACATAGGCGAAATACCAGACGAGGAAGAAGACTGCCATCGGGAAAACAAAACTGCGGTGGGTCTTTCGCAGTTCCTGGAATTCCTCGGATTGGCTCTCCTTGACGAAATCAACGTCAGCAGCGACGCCGTGTTCCGGGTTGGCACTCATGATGCCCTCCTTGAGCGAGTTGATGATGTGACTGGGCGCACATCGGTTTTGTGACTAAGTTCACTATTGGCGATAAACCCGTTGGCGACTAGGGGGCTTGCACAGCTCGTGGCTCAACGGACTGCTTTCTGCGCCCAACGGCGCAGCATGGCGCGCTGAACGGTCGGCAGATCAGGCAGGGCCCTAAGATGGGATACATGTCTCCAGCGCTGCAAGTCACCCTGATCGTCGCCATTGCGATGGTCGGAATCGCTCTTGTCGGCTACATCGGTTTCAGGATTTCCCGCTCCACCAAGGAAATGGGTACCGACGTCGAGGAAGCCACCTACAAGACGTTGCACCACATGTCCGTTGCGGTTCCCCATTTGGAGCGCGGCCTGACTGAGGACGGGGCGGCCAAAAGCGCCAAGGCGCTGCGCAGGCTCTTGAACTGCCAGGTATTGCTGATCAGCGACACCACCCATGTGCTGGCCACCGATGCAGGGGCCGATTTCACCGCGGAACTCGAAGAAGCAGCCTCCAAGGTTTCCAAAAGCGCGCTGGCAACCGGCAAAACCCAGGTAGAACGTTCCTCCGGCATGGACTTCGTGTCCGCGCCGATCACCGTAGGAGATCAAAGCGTGGGAACGGTGACCGCGCTATCACGCAGGGCCGCCGCCAGCTTCGTTCGGGCAGTTTCCGAGGTAGCGGTCTTTGTATCCGCGCAAGTTTCCACCGCCCAGCTCGATGAATCCAAGGCCATGCTGCTCGAAGCGCAGATGCGTGCCTTGCGCGCTCAGATCTCCCCGCACTTCATCTACAACTCGCTGAATGCGATCGCCTCGTTCATCAATACTGATCCCGCTCGAGCCCGTGAGCTGGTCATAGAATTCGCCGACTTCACCCGGTACTCTTTCCGCCGCCGCGGTGAATTCACCACCCTGGCCGAAGAACTGGAAGCGATTGACCGCTACCTGTTGCTGGAAAAGGCCCGTTTCGGTGAGCGCATCAAGGTCTCCTTGCAGATCGCTCCCGAGGTGCTGCCCACGCAAATTCCCTTCCTGGCCTTGCAGCCGCTGGTTGAAAACGCGGTACGCCATGGACTCGAAGCCCGGCCAGATGGCGGAGTCATCTCCATCACGGCCACCGAAGACGGAATGCACGCAGTCATCAGCGTGGAAGATGACGGCATGGGCATGGATCCCGAGCAGCTGTCCAGTGTGCTAGCTGGCGATACCCCGAATATGCACGTTGGCCTGCGCAACGTCGACCTGCGCATGCGCCAGCTCTACGGCAATTCCAATGGACTGGTAGTGGAGACCGCGCCGGGGGCCGGAACGCTGATCACTTTGCGCGTCCCGAAGTTCCGTCCGCCCAACACGATCACCTCGGATGCATAGAAAAATCCAATAAACGGTAGAATTTTCGCATGATTAACGTGGTGGTCGCCGATGATGAACTTCCAGCGGTAGAAGAAATCGCTTTTCTGCTCAGCCAGGATTCCCGCATCGGGAAAATTCACCGCGCCACCTCTGGTGCCGCGGCGCTGAAGGCGCTGGAGGAAAATACTGTCGACGCACTTTTCCTCGACATCCACATGCCGGCTTTGTCAGGCCTGGACATTGCCCGCGTCATCTCCCGCTTCACCAATCCCCCACTGATTGTTTTTGTCACCGCCGATGAAGATCAAGCGCTGCAAGCATTCGAGTTGGCCGCCATCGACTACGTGCTCAAGCCCATTCGCCCCCAGCGACTGGCCGAATCAGTTCGCCGCATCTGCGAGCTGGTCGAGGAGACCCCTGCCAAGCCGGAAATGATCACGGTGGACCAAGGAGGCATCACCAAGCTGATCCCTCGGGCGGATATCGCCTACGTGCAGGCCCAGGGAGACTATGCCCGGCTGCACACCAAGGATTCGAGCTATCTCATCCGGGTTCCGCTCAACGATCTGGAACAGCAGTGGGGCGAGTCCGGGTTCGTTCGGATCCACCGTTCCTACCTGGTGTGCATGGATAAGATCGAAACCGTTCGCTTGCAGACCGGCAAGGCCGCTGTGCTGGTCAACAGCACCGAACTTCCGATTTCTCGTCGCGCGTTGCCATACCTGCGGGAACGCTTGGCTGCCAACCGCGTCCGCCCGCTGTAGGAAGCTGCTGGCCTTCCGTGGAGCACCTTCCCCAAGACAACAGCCGGCGAGAGCCCCTCATGCCCGGACGGTTCGCTGAGCAGCGTCCAAAACGCGTGCGTGTCCAGGCTCCGCAGGATGCATCCTTGACTGTCTCGCCCCACCGTCCCGAGCACACAGCAGAAGAATTCTATGTCCGCCAGCTGATCCGCTCCCAGCTGCGGCTGGCCTGCGCCGTGGCGGCGGGCCTGCTGGCGATGCTGGTAGGCATCAGTGCATTGCTCGTCTTTTGGCCGGTCTTCGAGGACATCCACCTGCTGGGCCTGCCCCTGCCATGGTGGGTTTTGGGCATCGGCATGTATCCACTGATCATCGTGGCCGGAATGCTCTACAACAGGGCTGCGGGACGCAATGAAGAACGGTATCGGAGCATCAGCCGTGGCTAGCTTGCTATCCGTTTCCTCCCTGGTGATCGTTTGCCTCACGACCATGCTGATTGCCTTCCACGGCTTGCGCCTGTCCCGTACGACTTCCGACTTCTACGTAGCTTCACGCACCGTACGCCCGTGGTGGAATGCCTCTGCGATTGGCGGCGAATACCTGTCGGCAGCTTCGTTCTTGGGCGTTGCCGGACTGATTGTGCTCTCTGGGCAATCAGGTTTGTGGTTCCCCATCGGCTACACCGCAGGCTACTTGATGCTGCTCCTGTTTGTTGCCGCTCCCCTGCGACGGTCCCGGGCATACACAATTCCCGATTTCGCGCAGATCCGTTTCGAAGGCTCGCCGATGCTGCGGAAAATCACCACCTATCTGGTGGTGGTGATCTGCTGGCTCTATATCGTTCCGCAAATGCACGGAGCAGCCCTGACCCTATCCATCGCTACCGGATTCCCGAGTTGGGCCGGTCCGGTCATTGTCGCCGCGGTTGTCTGCGTGACGGTGCTATCCGGCGGGATGCGCTCGGTGACCTTCGTCCAGGCCTTCCAGTACTGGTTCAAGCTGGCGGCATTGGTTATTCCCACGATCTTCCTGCTGGGGCGGGCCATCCCCGAGCATTCGGCATCCGGGCATGCCCAGGCCCTGTATGCGCAGCTGGAGTCCGTGAACGCGATGAACCTCTACGAGACCGTATCCATCATCTTGGCATTGCTCTTTGGCACCCTGGGGCTTCCGCATGTGCTGGTGCGCTTCTACACGAACCCCACAGGCCAGGCTGCGCGTACCACCACGGTGATTGTGCTGTGCCTGCTCTCCGCGTTCTACCTCTTGCCGACGACTTTGGGCGTGCTGGGCTTGCTCTACACCCCGGAGCTCGGTGCCACCAATGAAACCGATGCCACCATCCTGCTCTTGCCCGGACGCCTCTTCGACGGATTCCTGGGCGATGCTTTGACCGCAATTGTCGTCGGTGGCGCATTCGCTGCTTTCCTCTCCACCACCTCCGGTTTGGTGGTATCCCTGGCTGGTGCGCTGTCCCAGGAATTCTTCTCGGGTACCGTGCGGGGCTTCAGGATCTCTACCGTGCTGGCCACCGCCCTGCCCGTCCTGGTCGCGGTGGTGACCAATTCATTGGCCTTGGCGGGCGCCATTGGCAACGTCTTCGCCTTCACTGCATCCACGATCTGCCCGCTGCTGCTCTTGGGCATCTGGTGGCGTTCGCTGACCGCACGAGGTGCTGTTGCCGGCCTGCTGGCTGGCGGCATCTCCTGCGGACTGGCCTTGATGACCGGTGCCTTCCTGCCCCAAGAAGATGAGATCTGGATCCACCTCTTGCGCCAGCCTGCGGCGTGGAGCGTTCCCTTGGCCTTCGTGGTGATGATCTTCGTATCGCGCAGCACCAAGCGGAGCGTGCCCGCCAACGTTGAACGCGTCATGGCGTTGCTCCATGTCCCGGACTGGCGGGCGAAGTTCTAGCCAGTCTCCACGGATTCCCCGGCGGGCGCGTCGCGGCCAGATGCTTCGCGTGCCGAAGCTGATCTGCGCCGGGATCCCTTGGCCAGCCCCAGAAGGACTCCGCCGAGAACCAAACCCATCCCGATCAGGCTTTGGAGGCCGAGACTTTCCGCTGCCAGCAATGTTCCCAGCAGGACCCCTGTCACTGGATTGAGCAGGCCAATGAGGCCAACTGACGATGCAGGGAGATGGCGCAGCCCGGTGAACCAGGCAAGATAGGCAGCCGCGGTGGCAATGAGGCTGACATAGCCAAAGCCCGCCATCGCCTGCAGGTCAAGCTCAGGGGGTGCTCCATGCACGAACAGCGCGCAGGGGACCAGCACTGCCCCTCCGGCCACCAGCTGCCACGCGGTGACACGGATAATCGGCATCCCTTCGGACCATCGTTTGGTCAAGATGAACCCGGCACTGGATAGGACCATTGATACCAGCGACAAGGCGATCCCCAGGATATCGATGCCGGCCTGTGCATCGAATACCATGATGCCCACGCCGACGAAGCCCAAGAGGGCCCCAACCAAAGGCCAACGTGCAGGACGTTCACCGAGCAATAGCCATGCGAACAGCATGAGCACACCGGCAGAAATCGCCATGGTCGTAGCAGCGACACCCGATGGCAAAAGTTGCGCCACCACGTAGATCAGGGCAAAGAAGGCACCGATATTCAGCACTCCCAGAACCGCGGATTTCCACCACCAGCTGCCGTGCGGGAGTTTCCTGGCTAGCCCCAGCAATACCAAGCCCGCCGGCAATGCGCGGATCGCCGCGCCCCAGAGCGCTGAGGCGTCGGGAAGAAATTCCTTGGTGACATAGTAATTGGAGCCCCACGCGATCGGGGCTATCGCGGTCAGTGCTACCCAGCCCAGCATTCGAAGCCGGTGCCCCGCGGAATTCAAAGTATCTTCCATGGAAGATACTTTAGCTTCCTTGGAAGATATAATAAAGGCATGGAGCAAAACGACCACGTATCGCGCATTCAACAGCAGTGGGCAGAACAACGGCCGGATCTCGACCCAGCTCCCCAAGGAATCATCGGCCGGCTGCATCGCTTGGCTAATTACCTGACCGAGGAGCTCTGCACGGTTTATGCAGAGCATGGGCTGACCGAAGCCGAATTCGATGTGCTCGCGGCCTTGCGGCGGGCAGGAGAACCCCACTCCCTGGCCCCCGGCGAGCTGGCACAGCAGACGATGGTGACCACCGGAGCCATGACCAAGCGGCTCGACAAGCTGGTCAGCAACGGCTGGGTCGCCCGCGCGCTATCCGGTGACGACCGGCGTGGGCGCCGCATCTCCTTGACGGCTAGCGGCAAGAAGAAAATCGATGAAGCGTTTACCGCCCACATGCGCAACGAAAAGCGCCTCGTGGACCAGCTGCCCCCCGCTGATCGTCCTGTGCTCGAAGAAATGCTGCGAAACTGGTTGGCCCACTATGAACAAGCCCGGCCCTAGCCATATCGGCCAGCGCGTCGCCAAGAATGCAAAAAGCCGCGCAGGGCAGCGGGAAGAATTTCCCACTGCCCTGCGCGGCAATGCGTTTGCGCTGGAGACAGCTGCTAGTCGATCGAAGCCATCAGCTCGACCACGCGGTCAAGGAATGCATCGACCTGCGATTCCTCGTAGCCATCGGTTCCCTGCGAAGAGCGGAATTCCACGCGGCGTACGGTGTCGACGGCCATGGGCACGTCGTTCTCGAAATAATCGATGAGCTGATCGCATAGGCGATCGACGTCTTCGATGTTGTAGCTCGACGCGTTGGAACGCGACGGGCGACGGAAACGCTCACCCTTGGCACGGTGCAGGCGGCCACGCAGGATCGCGGCCAGGCGGCCTACCTGCTGCAGCCAGACCTCCTCGCCCTGATGGGCAATCAAGTCGTCGCGCTCGCGCTTGGCAAAGACATCTTCCAAGCGGTCCAGCGCACCATCGACTTCGCGGGCCTGGTAACCGCCCTTCTGCGGCGCAAAAGTGGTGCGGCGGATCAGGTGGCTGGTGACCACACTGTCGTCGTTTCCTCCACCGTTGAAGGTGGCGCGGGCACGGCTCAGGAATGCATCAACTTGCTTTGCGTTGTAGCCGAATTCCGAGTCCGGTACGCGGGAAAACGGAGCATCTTGCTGCTGCGACACGACAGTTCCTTTTTCTCTAGAGAGATATCAGTTGGGTACCCCGGTAAGGCGATACCCCTCATATTCTATTGGCTTGGGCCAATAGTTGGCTTAATGGCCACACCAGCCAGTGTATTCCAGTAGAGGATCACACCCGCTGGCGGGACCGGTCAGAAGACTTCGACGCTCCAAGCCAGCACATGCGAAATCACGTAGCCCAGAGGAATGACAAACAATATCGAGTCCAAGCGATCCATGATTCCGCCATGGCCCGGCAGCAAGTTGCTCATGTCCTTGATGCCCAATTCACGTTTGACCATGGATTCCGCGAAGTCGCCAGTGGTCGCGGCAATGGTGGTGAAGAACGCCAAGATGACGCCCGTCCACCATGGCATTTCCAGCCAGAAGTGCATTGCGCAAGCACCAATAGCCATCGAACCAATCATTGATCCGGCGAAGCCCTCCCAGGACTTTTTCGGAGAAATCTTTGGCGCCATCGGATGCTTGCCTATTAGCACACCCACGATGTAGCCGAAGGTGTCGTTGGCGACCGCGAGCAGCAAAAGCGTGGCAATGAGCCATTGGCCATTCTCGGAATCAAGAATCAGCAGGGCGAAGGAAAGCAGCAGCGGCACCCAGCTGATGATGAACACGCTGCTCATCACCGAGGCCACAGCACCCTTGAGTCCTTCCATGAGCCGGAAGAGCAGAGCGATGAGGATACAGGCAATGTAGCTGAAGCCAAGGGCTTCCACCCCGCCCCAAATGGCACTGACCGGCAGCAAGACCGAGGACAGGTACAACGGCAATTGAGGCACCGCGGTCTTGGCGTGAGTAGTAGCTCTCGCAACTTCCCAGCAGCCAATGCCGCTGAGGGCAATCAGCGCGATGACCAGCAATGGCTGCGACCACATCAGGCCAACGAGGACGACGCCGAGCATCAGCAAGCCTACGCCGATTGCCGCGGGCAGGTTGCGTCCGGCGCGCGATTTCTTCGGCTCCGGGGTTCCTATCAACAGCTCGGCAGGGATGTCTGCTTCTGCCGCGTCGGGCTGGCCGGTCTCGGCCAGGTCCGTGGAGTCGGAAACCGGTGGAGCAGGCACCTTGCCCTCGGCAGGCGCTGGATTCTGCGCCGCTGATTCGGCGTCCTGTTTGGTCGCTTCGCCCTTCGCTGGCATACCACCCTGGGCAGCTGGGGCCGCTAAGATCTTGGCTTTGCCGGGTTCCGCCGATTCTACGGGCTCAGCCGGTTCCTCGGCTGGTCCGGCCTGCTGGGCAGCTACCGGCCCCGGAGCCGCCACCGACTTGGACGTATCAGCCTTGAAGGCTGCCTTGGCACGCTCTTTCGCTTGCCCGGTATCAGCCGTAGCGGCTGCATCCTTGCCTGGGGAAGCCTCGGCTGCCGGGTTCGCGCCAGCCCCTGGCTGAGGGGTCGGCAAAACGCCATCGGTGCCGGCAACTTGCTCCACGGCTGGTGCCGGTGCTGGCGTGGCCATTGGAGCAGCTACCGGATTGGCCGGTTCAGTCGTGACCGGTTCTTGGATTCCAGTGGCAGGTTCTGGAGTTTCCCTAGCCGCGCGGTTCTTCATGAAACCGCGTTTTTTCCCCTTGGCGGCAGCCTCGCGCTGGGCACGAGCTTCACGTCGGGTCAGGGGCTGGGATTCTCCGGATGCCACTGAGGGCACCGCCGAAGCGTTGCCCTCAGTGTTGTCTGTCGAGCCTGGCATTAGACTTCCAGCAGCTCTGCTTCTTTTTTCTTCAAGATCTCGTCAACTGCGTCAACGTGCTTCTTGGTCAGCGCGTCGAGGTCCTTTTCTGCACGGGTGCCCTCGTCCTCGCCAATTTCGCCATCCTTGACCAACTTGTCGATGGAGTCCTTGGCCTTGCGGCGGTGGTTACGCAGCGCAACGCGGGCGTCCTCACCCTTGGCCTTGGCCAGCTTGACGTATTCCTTGCGGCGTTCTTCGGTCAGCACTGGAAGGACAACGCGGATCATCTTTCCGTCCGAAGATGGGTTTGCCCCAACTTCTGGATCGCCCAGAGCCTTTTCGATTGCGCGCATAGCGGTCACATCGAATGGGGTGATGGTGATGGTGCGTGCTTCTGGCACTGCGAAGGAAGCCAACTGCTGCAGTGGGGTCGGGGAACCGTAGTAGTCCACCATGACCTTCGAGTACATGCCTGGGTGGGCGCGACCGGTACGGATCGTCGCGAAGTCCTCCTTGGCGGCCTCAATGGTGCGTTCCATCTTTTCGGCGGTTTCCGCCAGCGTTTCGTCAATCACCGGTACTCCTCAAGTACTTCATCTGTGTTTCCGCTACGGGAAATTAAATCTACTTCAATCCTAAGCCACGATCACCGATTAGACGGTGACGGTGGTGCCAATCCGCTCGCCGCGAATTGCCGCGGCCACGTTTCCTTCGCCTTCCATGCCGAAGACCAGCATATTGAGCTTGTTGTCCTGGCACATGGTCATGGCGGTCTGGTCCATTACGCGGATGTCGTTGACCAGCGCGTCGCTGTAGGTCAAGGTCTCCAGCTTCTTGGCGGTCGGATCCTTCTTCGGATCCGCGGTGTACACGCCATCGACGCCCGACTTGGCCATCAGAACTTCGTCAGCATCGACTTCCAGGGCACGCTGCGCGGCCACGGTGTCGGTGGAGAAGTACGGCAGGCCTGCGCCAGCGCCGAAGATGACAACGCGGTCCTTTTCCATGTGGCGGATGGCACGGCGTGGGATGTAGTTTTCTGCGACCTGGGCCATGGCGATGGCCGACTGGACGCGGGTTTCGACGCCGCATTGTTCCAGGAAGTCCTGCAGTGCCAGGCAGTTCATGACGGTGCCAAGCATGCCCATGTAGTCTGCGCGCGAGCGGTCCATGCCGGAGGCCGAGAGTTCTGCGCCGCGGAAGAAATTGCCGCCGCCAACCACGATTGCGACCTCTACTTCGCCTACGGTTTCAGCGATCTGCTTGGCGATGCCGCGAACGGTATCCGGGTCAACGCCGATCTTGCCGCCGCCGAATACTTCACCGGAGAGCTTGAGCAGTACGCGGCGTCGTTTGGTTTCTGGGGTGCTTGGCATGAGGTGTCTTACTCCTGGAGGTCGGAATCAAGCTGGGGGTACTACTTCCCAGATCCCAAGCTATCGTGAGATCCGGGCTCAAGAAAAGGGAGGCGAGTCACCGAGTTTTCTCTCGGTGCTCACCTCCCTTTGATCTTGTGCACTCAGGTTGCCCTGAACGCGGTTCGCTTAATGCGTACGGCTAATGCTTAGAGCTGTAAAAGCTTAGGCACCAACGCGGAAGCGTGCGAAGGCAACTGGCTTGGTGCCAGCTTCTTCGAAGACCTTGCCTACGGACTTCTTTGCGTCCTTGGCGAAAGCCTGGTCAACCAAGACGATTTCCTTGAAGAAACCGGTCAGGCGGCCTTCAACGATCTTGGTGAGTGCAGCTTCTGGCTTGCCCTCCGCGCGAGCGGTTTCGTCTGCGATGCGGCGCTCGTCGGCAACCTTGTCAGCTGGAACCTCCTCGCGGGACAGGAAGGTAGGAGCCATTGCAGCGGTGTGGACAGCAACGTCGTGTGCGACGGTTGCGGCAGCTTCGCTGTCAGCGTCAACAGCCATCAGAACGCCAACCTGAGCTGGCAGGTCCTTGCTGGTCTTGTGCAGGTACGAAGCAACCTTGGCACCCTCGATGCGTGCAACACGGCGTACAACAACCTTCTCGCCGAGGATTGCGCCCTCTTCGATAACGATGTCGCCAACGGTCTTGCCGTCCAGCTCGTAAGCCAGCAGTGCTTCTGCATCTGCAGCACCGGAAGCCACAGCGGCATCCAGGACCTTGTTGGCCAGTGCGATGAACTTCTCGTTCTTGGCAACGAAGTCGGTCTCGCAGTTGATCTCGATCATGACGCCGACGTTGCCTTCAACCTTGGCAGCAACCAGGCCTTCAGCGGTCGAACGGCCTTCGCGCTTGGTAGCGCCCTTCAGGCCCTTGACGCGGATGATCTCGATGGCCTTCTCGGCGTCGCCGTTAGCCTCGTCCAGTGCCTTCTTAACGTCCATCATGCCGGCGCCAGTGCGCTCGCGCAGTGCCTTGATATCAGCAGCGGTGTAGTTTGCCACGTGCAATCCCATTCAGCTAGGAGTTTCAAGTTTATTTTGCTTATGGGACGGGTCGGATTTCCGGCCCGTCCCACAAGACTTGGTGAAGTTCACCCCGAGCTACACGCTAGTGGGCCCAGGCAAACTTCTGGAGTCACCGAGGTGACTACTTGGCTTCTGGTGCCTCAGTTGCATCGTCTGCAGCTGGTGCTTCAGTTGCAGCTTCTGCAGCTGGAGCTTCGGCCTTGGCCTTCTCGCCCTCAAGCAGCTCGCGCTCCCACTCAGCCATTGGCTCAGCAGCACCCTCGGTCTTGCCGGCAGCCTTGTTGTTCTTGGCGATGAGGCCTTCGGCCACAGCGTCAGCAACAACGCGGGTCAGCAGGTTGACGGAGCGGATTGCGTCGTCGTTGCCTGGGATTGGGTAGGTAACTTCGTCCGGATCGCAGTTGGTGTCCAGGATGGCCACAACTGGGATGCCCAGCTTCTGCGCTTCGTCGATAGCCAAGTGTTCCTTCTTGGTGTCAACGATCCAGATAGCGGAAGGGGTGCGGGTCAGGTTACGGATACCACCGAGGTTGTTCTGCAGCTTGGTCAGCTCGCGCTTCAGCAGCAGCAGTTCCTTCTTGGTGTGACCGGAGCCAGCAACGTCCTCGAAGTTGATCTCTTCCAGTTCCTTCATGCGCTGAACGCGCTTGGAGACGGTCTGGAAGTTGGTCAGCATACCGCCGAGCCAACGCTGGTTCACGTATGGCTGGCCAACGCGGTTAGCCTGCTCGGCGATCGATTCCTGAGCCTGCTTCTTGGTACCGACGAACAGTACGGTGCCGCCGTGGGCAACGGTCTGCTTGACGAACTCGTAAGCGCGGTCGATGAACGACAGCGACTGCTGCAGGTCGATGATGTAGATGCCGTTGCGCTCGGTGAAAATGAAGCGCTTCATCTTTGGGTTCCAGCGACGGGTCTGGTGGCCGAAGTGGACGCCGCTGTCAAGCAGCTCTCGCATGGTTACGACTGGCATGTCGCAACTCCTTTCAGCAGTGGCGGACCGGGCGCGCATGCGCCCGCGGTAACTGCTCTTGTTTGTTCGGGTTGATGCAGATAGCCATTGTGGATATCCGCCCTAGCATGAATACCGATAGATGCTTGGCATCTCGCCTTCGGTCCACCGATTCTCTCGGACCACTGGAACCTCAGGCCACAGCTCATGAAGCTGTGGATACTCATACGCGAAGTCAATCCCCTGCCCGACGCACCCAGTTTTGGACACACCTGTGACAGGACACTGCTGTTTCAAGTGTACTACAGAGAACTCAACGCTTTACACGGCGATATCGGTGATCTGCAGCCCATTCGCTTGCCCACAATTCGCTCTTCCAACTGCTCAAGATCCGGCTATTGGGTCCATCCTGAGAGGATGAAATCCAATTATCTAGTCGCCGGGCTGCAGGTTTTGCTGCTGGCCTTCAGTGGTCCTCCGGCCTCGCCCCTGACTGCGGCGCCACAACCAGTCCAAGCACAAGCTGCACTCGCCGCCGGCAACGGCTGGCGTTGGCCGCTAGCTGGCGAACCGGAAATTCTGGAGCCCTTCGATAAGCCGGAGGAGAATTGGCTTCCCGGTCATCGCGGCGTGGATTTGGCTGCCAGCTCCGGAGACTCGGTCTTCGCGCCCCAGCGCGGCCAAGTCGCCTTCGCTTCAGTGATCGTGGATCGACCCGTGCTGGTCATCGACCACGGTTCCGGATTCAAGACCAGCATCGAACCGGTAGCCGCCGGAGTCTCGGTGGGCGATTGGGTCGAGGCTGGCGCGAAGGTGGGACAGGTAGCAACCGGGGCGCACTGCTCGGGCCGATGCATTCACTGGGGCGTGCGGCTCGAAGGAGAATACATTGACCCGGTGTTGCTGATCCGCGACATGCGTCCATCAATACTCTTGCCGCTGCACGAATGACCGTGAAGGCTCCCAGGGGTGCACCATGAAGAGCCACGGTTACTGTCGCGGGTCTTGCAGACCGGATCCTCTGCGTGTTCTTGCCCCTGGCGAGAGCTCCATGCCGCGCAGCCGCGTGGCCTGTTCCTTGGACTGCCATGAGAGTTGCAAGTTGGCACCGCGCAATGGGCCGGGAACTGGCTTCTTCCAGTTTCCAGACCCCGGAACGAAAAATCGTCCAGCAGCTTTTTTGCATAAGCTGCTGGACGATCTTGTTTGGTAGGGAGTATGGGACTTGAACCCATGACCAAGGGATTATGAGTCCCCTGCTCTAACCAACTGAGCTAACTCCCCACATGGGCCCATCGCCGAAGCGGCGTAACCACACTCGAAATATTCTAGGGCATCACTAGCCGAAACACCGACTTGACGCACCCGATGACGATGAACCTATTAATGGGTGGAAACTTCGTGGCCGCGGTAAAGGGCTTCGAAGGAGTTCATTGTCTTTTCCTGCGCGTGGTTCTTCACCTTTTCGTGCCCGGCTTCACCCATCTTGGCACGGCGCTGCCCATCCAAGGCAAGAACCTGGTCTAGCTTGTTGGCCAGATCCTGCCGGTCTCCCGGCGTGAACATGTAACCATTGATGCCTTCGTCTACCAGGTGCGGCAGGGCCATCGCGTTGGCCAGAACGACGGGTTTGGAAGCCGAGAGTGCTTCCAGGGTTACCAATGACTGCAGTTCGGCCGTGCCTGGTTGGCAGAACACATCGCAACGCAGGTAGGCCTGGCGCAGTTGTTCATCACTTACATGCCCAAGGAAACGGACACGGTCTCGCAGCTGCAATTCGTCGGCGATCTTCTCCAAGTGAGCGCGTTGCTCTCCCCCGCCAACAATTTCAATGATGGCATCCGGCACCTGGCTCATTAAAGGCAATGCCTCGATGAGTTCATTGATGTTCTTCTCAACGGCAAGACGGCCTGCGAACAAGATCGTGGGGAACTCGTTTTTAATGATTTCTTCCCCTGCCGCCAGCTCGTAGTTGCCGATCTCGATCCCGTTAGACAGCGGAAGCACCCGGTTCAGTTTGGCACGCTCACGCATTGCCTTGGCCGCCAGTGGAGTCGGGGTCGTGACGGCGTCTGCCCGCCCAAAGATCTTCCCCATGTCTCTCCACGAATTCTGCGCGACAATTCGCTTGAACCACTGCGGGAAAGGCAGGAAGGGGTCAAGGTTTTCCGGCATGAAGTGGTTCGTGGCGATGGAACGAACCTTGTTCTTGCGAGCCCATCCGATCGTGCGCTGGCCAATCATATAGTGGCTCTGGGCGTGGACTACATCGGGCTTGATATCCGAGAGCAGCTTGCTGATCTGCCGATTGACTTCCCACGGGAACACGATGCGGAAGTACTCGTGGGTAGGTACCGAATGCGATTCCAGACGATGCACAATTGCTTCATCACGGATCTCGGTGTAGGTCTTGCCCTTATCTCCACGGGCCGCCAGCACATGCACCCGGTGGCCGCGTGCATGCATCGCAGTAGCCAACCGGTAGCAAAACATCGCTGCACCGTTGACGTCTGGCGGATAAGTGTCAGCAGCAATGACGATGGTCAGCGGTTTTTCCTTGGCCACGAGCATCCTTCGGCGTTCACACGCGTTGTAGTTTCTATTAAAATCTGCAGCTTCAGTCTATTTGGAATCAGGCATGGATTTTTCTGCTTCAGACTGGTTCCGGCGTTCAATAACATCCGGGTGATGTCTGGACAGTGCGGTCACACCGACGATAGCCAAACCAGCAGCCACCAGCATCAGCACGGTGACCAGTACCGGAACATCAGGACGCAGCTCCCCGAGGATGCCGATTCCAATGGCAATGCCAATTATTGGGTCAATCACCGTCAACCCTGCGATGACAAGGTCAGGAGGTCCCTTTGAGTAGGCCTTTTGCACAAAATACGAGCCGAGAAGGCCAGCTACAACTACCGCTAGGCCAGCCAGCCAAGGCAGCTGGACAAAGCTGCCGTCGCCGATATTCATCACGGCGATTGCAATGGTTCGAACCAGTACGGCGACGAATCCGAATAGAACGCCAGCACCGAGGATGAAGAAGAACGCACCGAGCTTCTTGTGGAAGAAGATGGTGGCCAATCCCACGATGGCAACGACTACCGCCAAGATCATTTCAATCAAGTGCGCTTCGTAGTCGTTTACCTCCTGGTTGCTGCTAGTGGCCGTGACGGCCAGAAGCACGAAGCCAACCGAACCCACCATGCAGCTGATGATCGCCAATACGGTGGGACGATTCATCGTCAGGTCGGTTTCCTTGGCATTGACCATCGCAGTGATCACCAATGCAATGGCACCAATTGGCTGCACCACCGTCAAGGGCGCGCTGGCTAGCGCGAAAACATTCAAGGCCATGCCAAGAGCCATCAGCCCCAGTCCGCTCATCCAGCGTTTATTGCGGGCCAGCTTCCCGACATTCTTAATTGTCAGGTCCAGACCGCCAACAGCACTGCGGACTGCCTGCGATTGGAAGTGCGCTCCAAAGGCAAGACAAAAGGCACTGCATAGTGCCGCTGCAATAGCGATCCAAACCATGTCAGTGCCTTTCTAGCCTAAGTTTTCATACGACGGGGCACGCGCACGCTTGGTACGGCTAATGCCTGGCCCCGTCGGCGAAAGACCTAGGAGCGCTTGAACAATGCGCGGACAACAGCCACCAGCGCCAGCCCGGAACCTGCCATCACGATATACGGTCGTGCCTGCTCTAAGCGGTTTGAGCCGGCTCTGTCAGCCTCCGATTGGTCTTCGGAAGACGAAGACGAGGAAGGGCGAACGAATCCCTTCGCCTTGGCAGCTGCTCCGGAGAACTTTTCCCCAGCTCCCTGGGTGAACGAACGAATCTTGTCGATCTTGGCCAGTGGCGCTTGCACGCTCTCGCCCAGGTTGTCACGCAGAGCCTGGATCTGGCGACGGCGACGCTTGGTGCGAAGGATCAGCTCATCGGCACTCGGTGCCGGAGGCTTCGGTTCCTTCTTCTTTTCAGCCTTCTCGTCATCCTCAGCCGACTTCTTCTTCAGCGGCTCATCAAGAGTGCTGACATCGAAGGCGCTGCCGTCCTTGAGCACGCCCAAGTCGTGGCGGAGTCCGCGAATAGCTGCTTCCGGTTTCAGCGGCAGTGCCTTCTTGACCTTGGCATATCCAACCAATCCCAAGATGGCAGCAATCAGCAAGAAGAATCCTGCAACGATCAATGCGGCTGCCCAACCGGGCAACCAGAGAGCCAATACATTGACCAAGGTAACTACAACAGCAATGACGAAGAGCAGCACTACGAGCAGTGCAGCTCCGGCGAGCGCCGCCGCCATGCCAATGCTGATTCCCTTGCCTTTGAGTACCGTAGTCGCGAGTTTGATCTCGTCCGAGAGCTGTTGTGGAACAAGCTCCTTGAGACCATCAACCTGCGTCTTAGCACTCTTGACACTCGACTTAAGGCTTTCGTCAGCTTGCGTCGATTCAGCTTCAGACATGGTTTCTCCATATTCTCGATCGCTCAGCAACCGGTACATCAAACGCTAACACCCCGGTTGCCGCATACGACTCAGTCTTCAGGCGTAAAACCCACTGCATTTATCTCATGCTGTGGGTGTAACTGTTAACGATTCGAAAGTCTATCGTCTAATCACCTGTGGTTATAGGAGGTTCGGGTGTTGTTGGGTTTTCACTTCGAATTTGCGCATGGCAACGACCGCTTTTGGGTAAAACAAAACCTCCCAGCTACTTGCGGAGCTGGGAGGTTTCTTTGGCTCCTCCAACTGGACTTGAACCAGTAACCCTTCGATTAACAGTCGAATGCTCTGCCAATTGAGCTATGGAGGAATGCAACGAGTAATACTTTAGCACTGGCCAAGTGCCGTTTTCAAATCGGAAGTTCCCGTTGCGGAGCATGCGTTCCCTGCCCCGAAATTCCGCCATTTTCCGGGCGAGACCGGATGCTTATCCACCAAGCAGCAGCAAACTACTTTCTGTGATCTGCCGCATATCTGGCCAAATCCAGCAGCTGCTGCGCTGATTGTTCCCATGAGTAGTGCCCGGCTCGTTCCACGGCGCGTTGCGAATACTGTCTCCAGGTAGCCTGCTCATCCAAAGTGCGTACTTGGTCCGCGAAGCCTTGTGCATCATCTGCCGAAGCGTACAGCGCGGCGTCATCCGCGACTTCCCTGAAAATCGGCATATCGGTGGCAATCACCGGAGTTCCCATGCTCATCGCTTCGACCAGGGGAAGCCCGTAGCCTTCTTCTCGCGAAAGGGTTACCAAGGCAGTGCATTCGCTGAGCAGCCGCTCGTATTCCTCATCGCTGACACCGCGGTGGAATACCACTGTGGATTGCGAGGGGATGAGCTTGGATAATTCAGCATGACGCTGCTCGTTGATCCCGCTTAGCAGGTGCAGCTCATAGTCCGGCAGGTGCGCCATACCGCGGATGAGTGTCTCGACGTTCTTGTATTCCATGAAGGAACCCATATAGACCAAGGTCTTCTTGGGGCGCTTCGCTTGGTCTCGACGAGCAAAATTTCCGGTGGGGGCGTTGGACACCAGTCCAATATGCTTCTTGGTCAGTCGATGTCTGCGCATGAGTTCGGCTGTGGTGTTGGAAACGGTAGCCACCGCGTCGGCACGATTCAGGAGCATCCGCTGCGGCCAGTAGACCTGATGGAACAAGAACCATCCAGCGCGAATCGGAGCAGGCAGGAACTTCGGTGCATGCGGATGCGAGTAGTAGATCAAATCATGCAGGGTCAAGACCAAGGGATATTTCCGCCCCAACGATCCGATGGTCTGCATGGGCGAGAACACGACATCCGGCTTGAGCTTGTTGATCTGCAGGGCCACGAATGGCTCGAGCACGCTCGTGGGGCCGGAAATCTTCAGATACGGAACATCGGGGAGCATTGCCAGCTGCCTGGTGTCGTTGACCAGCATCGTGACCTCGGCAAGCTTGCTGGCGGCCTCGATCAACCCGGCGGTATACCGGCTAATGCCATCATGGTGGGTGATGCGGGTGTATCGAGCGTCGATAACGAGTTTCACGTGCGCGGTTGCCTTTACTTCGTGGTGCGTATGCTTTCCAGCCTAACGGCTTGCGGGGCCGCGCATCACTAGGTAGCTAATAACCGAGAGGGTTGCGGCAACGACCCAGGCAAGCAGTCCAGCGGTAATCCCCCACGCGCTGGCCAATGCGCCGCCCGCCAATCCGCCAACGGGTACGACTCCAAAGGTGAATAACCGGCGTGCACTTAGGACCCGGCCCAGCAGCTGCTCCGGAACGATCTGCACAATCCAGGACGAGGCAGCAATGTTGAAGAGCAGCACGACGATTCCCCATCCCAGCGCGAAAATTCCCAGCAGCGCCATGGACCACATTTCGGTTGCATAAGCCGCGGCCAATACGCAGCCCGCCAAAACTGCCTGCATCGAACCGGTGTAGATCAGCAAGGTTGCCGGAGCGAATTTTCCAGCCAGCGTTCCTGCGATAGCAGCTCCAATTAGCCCGCCAACACCACTCACCGAGGCGAAAAGGCCGTACCCGAATTCGCCAAAGCCGAGCTCGTTGATAATGAAGATCGCTTCCACCGATGACCCGATGGCCAGCCCCAAGTTGGAGAACATCACTGCAACGGTAATTGCCAAGAGCAGGCGGTGCCGGGCCAGATACCTGAGGCCAGCCAGGATGCCGCCCTTTTCGGTCGACGGCCCGGGGCGGCGGCCAGGGCCTTGCGACAGGCGAGAGGAACGCACCTGCAGCGCCATCAGCATTGCCAGCAGGCCCAGAGCCGTCGAGATGCTCAGCAGCGCTGGCGCTCCCCACAGCGCGAAGCCGGTTCCCGCCAAGGCCGGGACAATCACGGTCATTGACTGGTCCACAGCTCCCAGCGAGGCGATCAGCTTGCTAATGCTCGCCGCTCGGACTTCAGGCTCATCTCCGATGAGCTGTGGAACGGCAGTGGTTTGGGACGTTTCGGAAAAAACATTGCAGAAGCCGAGCAATGCGCACAACAGCATCCCCAGCGGGATCGTTAGCTCCTCGGCGAAGGACAGCGCCGCTAGGCACCCCAGCAGGAAAAGCTTGGACCCGAGACCGATGCGCAGGACCCGCAACGCGGAATACTTGTCGACCAAATGGCCCGCGGGGATGCTCGCGAGCACAAAGGAAAGGGAACCAAGCGCATTGAGCACTCCCATCTGCATGGCAGTTGCGCCAAGGGTACCCACGAACAGCAGATCAATCGTGATATCAGAAAGTGAGCGTCCTGCCGCGTCCGTTGCGTTCGACCCGAGGAGCAGACGCTGGGATCGCTGGACTTTTCCTGGGCTTGCCGTGGCCACTTGCCCTCCCTTGCTCTAACTGTTTGATCATACAGTTCTAGCTTGAAATTGCAATCAAACGATTAGTGATAATTCCGGGACATTGGAAGTCGAGAAGTTCTCTCCACTTCAACTTCACAGGGGTCCAACTTCAGCCTCGCTCAGATGCAGGTCAGCGGGTAACTTATCACAGCCGGGCGCCACCCGCAGGAAAATGTAGAAACTTTTCTCCTGGCGGAGAGAGTGAATTACTCGGCTTGCATTAACTAATTGAAGTGTGTTGTTAATAGATTCTTGTTAGGTGAGCCTGACCAACTATTGATTGTCTCTATCTGAGGAGCATGCTTTTGGGTGCCTCACTGCCTACCCTGCAAATGCCTGATCTACCACTGCCGATCTACGATGATTCGTTGCTCTGCGCAGACACCGCCCGTGTCTACGAAAACGAGTCGCGTGAAGCCATTTCACGCGTGGCCCACCGATTGGCATCGGTGAACGCGCCGACGACCGGACCGACTCCGCAGCAGTTGCAGGAACGCATCGACCTGGTCGACCTGCATAGTCCGTTGGGTTCAACCCAGGACTCGTTCACCGAGCTGAATGAGTTGTATTTCAACGACGCGGTCTACTTCCACGACCCGAAGTACGCGGCGCACTTGAACTGCCCCGTCGTGATCCCTGCGGTGGTCGCCGAGAACTTCGTCACGAGCATCAACACCTCGATGGACACTTTTGACCAGAGCGCTGGAGCAACACTGATCGAGCGCAAGCTCATCGATTTCACCGCCGATCTGATCGGCTTCGGGACCGGGCAGGCCGACGGAATCTTTACCTCTGGCGGAACTCAATCCAACCTTCAGGCCATGCTGATCGCACGAAACACCGCTACCGCAAAGCTGCGGGGCACCTTGCCTGAACGGCTGGCTAATCTGCGGATCTATTGCTCGGAAGATGCGCACTTCTCGATTCGCAACGCCGCGATGCTCCTTGGCCTGGGCTACGACGCGGCCGTGGCGATCCCTACAGACGCCCAGCACCGCATGGATGCGCATGCATTGCGCGTGCGCCTGGACGCAGACCTCGCCGCCGGTTTGGTGCCCATGGCCATCTCCGCCACCAGCGGGAATACCGACTTCGGGGCCATCGATCCGTTGCCCCAGCTAAGTGCTATCGCCACAGAAGTAGGCGCGTGGTTCCATGTGGATGCCGCATACGGTTGCGGCCTGCTCGTCTCCAACTCCCACCGCCACCGGTTGGACGGCATTGAATTGGCCGACTCGGTCACTGTGGATTACCACAAGTCCTTCTTCCAGCCCATCGGCTCCAGCGCCTTGGTGGTCCGCTCGGCAGCCTCCTTGGAATCCATCGCCCACTATGCCGAGTACCTGAACCCGCGTGCGGAGGCCGAGTCCACCCCCAACCAGGTCTCGAAGTCCCTGCAGACCACACGGCGCTTCGATGCGCTGAAGCTGTGGGTCACGTTGCGCTCTTTGGGGGCCAGCCGTTTGGGTGCCATGTTCGACCAGGTCATCGCCTTGGCAGAGGACGCTCAACAGGAAGTTGCCATGCGCGCCCAGCTTCGGATGGCAGCCGACGTGCAGCTGAGCACGCTGGTCTTCTCCTTTGAAGATCCACAGCACCCACTGGAACTGGACGAGCACAATGCCTTGGCCAACCAGATCCGCCAACGCCTCTATGCCAGCGGCGAAGCGATGATCGCCGCCACCACGGTCAAAGGCAAACGCCTGCTGAAACTGACGCTGCTCAATCCGAATACGACCCTGGCCGATATCAGCGAGATCCTCGACGCTATCTGCCGGATTGGTTCCGGACTGCTGGCCGAACGCACCCTTGGAGAGAAGAAATGATTGAACCTACCGAGCACTTTGACGTCATCGCTATTGGCGCTGGCCCTTTCAATCTGGGTTTTGCCGCCTTGGCCGATGGATTGGATGATCTGCACGTTGCAGTTCTGGAAGCCGGAGAGAAGTTCGTCTGGCACCCTGGCATGATGCTTCCCGGAACCCATCTCCAGGTTCCCTTCATGGCAGATCTGGTGACCATGGCGGACCCGACCAGCAAGCATTCGTTCTTGAACTATCTCAAGGAAAAACAGCGGCTTTACCCGTTCTATATCCGCGAAGACTTCTACGCCTTGCGCGAGGAGTATTCCAACTACCTGGCGTGGGCCGCAGAAAATATTCAAAGCGTACGATTCGGGCACCGGGTGCTCGAAGCCGAATACCACGACGGGGTCTACCTGTTGTCGGTGCTCACTGCCGCAGGATTGACCCGATTCACCGCAGACAAGTTGGTGCTGGGCACCGGATCCCAGCCTTATCTGCCGCCGGTTCTCACCACGGAAGCACAAGCCACCGGCAACGTGGTGCACTCAAGCGACTACGCCTTCCACCGCGAGAAACTCCTATCCTCCCGGACCGCAGGTTCCGGCCCGAAAGTAACTGCTGTGCTCGGCAGCGGCCAGAGCGCCGCAGAAATCTTCTTGGATCTTCTGCGCAGCTTGCCAGAAGAGGATCATCTGGTGTGGGCAACGCGTTCAGAACGCTACTTCCCGCTGGAATACACCAAGCTCACTTTGGAGATGACATCTCCGGAATACATCGACCACTTCCATGCCCTGCCCATGGATCAGCGGGATGTCCTGTCAGCAGAGCAAAAGGGGCTCTACAAGGGGATCAACGCGGACTTGATCAACGAAATCCACGAAGAGCTCTACCAGCGAAGCGTCAATGGCGCAGCGAAAGTGCACCTGCGTACCGGCTGCGCGGCCACGAGCATCGGCGCTGACACGGATCACCTGGCCATCAGCTTGCGCCATGAACGCACCGGTGAAGACCTGGAATTCCTCGCCGACCACCTTGTCATGGCAACCGGCTACCGCGCAGGCACTCCGGACTTCTTGCAAGGCATCAGCCAACGCATCGATTACCTTCCCGATGGCCGCTTCAATGTAGATCGCGAATATTCCATCGGGTTGGACCAGGACATCTTCGTGCAGAACGCTGAACTGCACACCCACGGCTTCACCGCTCCGGATCTGGGCATGGGAGCCTACCGCAATTCAGTAATTATCAACCGCTTGGCTGGACGCGAGGTCTACCCGGTCGAGCGACGGATCGCTTTCCAGCGATTCGGCGCCGCCGAACTCAGCGGCTTGCCCACTTCCGCCAATGCCAGCGCACGAGCCTAAGGAACTTCCGATGACCAACTACACTTTCCGTTCCGTGACGTTGCCCGGGGATACTGCGCTGCTGCATTCGTGGCTTGCCACCGCGCATGCCTCCTTCTGGGGCATGGCCAACGCAACCGAAATGGAAATCGAAGCAGAATACCGCACATTGCTTGGCATCTCAGGCTACGAAGTCCTCTTCGGCATTGACGCATCAGGGGACGAGAAATTCCTTGTCGAGCTCTATGACCCAGCAGCATCGCCACTTGCCGATGCGTACAACTACGTCCGTGGCGACCGTGGACTGCACTTCCTGGCTCCGGCAGCCACCGAGCCGCAGCCTGGGTTCACCCTCGAAGCTCTCTCCTCGGCCATGGTCCAGGCTTTCGCCCTGCCCGGAACCGAACGAATCATCGTGGAACCTGACCTGCGCAACAAAGCCGTCCATGCCCTGAATGCCCGCGTTGGCTTCCGCCCGGTACGTCCAGTGGAGCTCTCCGAAGCAGACGGCTCATTCAAGCAGGCGCTGCTGTCCATCTGCACTCGCCAGGACTTCGAAACCGCTACCGGCCGCGGCTTGGAATCCTCATTCCTCTCCCCTGCACGTTGGGACATCGCCAATCGCCATGTCTTGGCCAAAGCCCTGGGCGAATTTTCGCATGAGCGCCTCCTGGAGCCTGCCGGCCATGGAGAAAACCGCTACTCAGTCCAGAAAGATGCCCACCGCTACAGCTTCAGCGCCCAGCGGTACCAGCTGAACCACTGGTTGGTTTCACCGCAGTCCGTGGAACACCACCACTTCGTTGACGGCAGCTGGCAGCAGGCAGAGGTGGACGCCATTGAGTTCATCACCCACTTCTGCCAGGAACTCACGCTTTCCCCGGTGCAGCTGCCCACCTACCTTGAAGAGCTCTCGTCCACGCTGGCCAGCCACTGCTACAAGCAGGTTCATGCAACCCATAATTCAGCGCAGCTGGCGCGGTTCGACGGCACAGCCGCACAGTCCTTCCAGCTCATCGAATCTTCCATGACCGAGGGCCACCCGTGCTTCATAGCCAACAACGGAAGAATGGGCATCGGGCGCACCGACTACCTGAGGTACGCCCCCGAAACCGGTTCCGCCCTGCACCTTGGCTGGGCTGCCGCCCACAAGTCCCGAGCACAATTCGATGCCGTGGATTCGCTGGATTACGAAGGGCTGCTGGCCACCGAGCTGGATCCAGCCGAGCGCCAGCGCTTGGATGCGGCTCTGGAGGCCTCCTTGTTCGGCACCGGCTATGCAGCCGGGGACTACATCTTCATTCCGGTACACCCTTGGCAATGGGAGAACCGCCTGTCGATCACGTTCGCCAATGATATTGCCCGCAAGCAATTGATCTGGCTGGGCACCAGTTTTGACGAGTACCAGGCGCAGCAGTCGATCCGCACCTTCTTCAACCTGTCCAACCCGGAACGCCACTACGTCAAGACGGCAATGTCGATCTTGAATATGGGGTTCATGCGCGGGCTCAGTGCCGAGTACATGAAGGTGACTCCCGCGATCAACCAGTGGTTGGGCGAGCTGTTCGCAAAGGACCCGGTGCTCTCGACCCAGCCGGTCGCCCTGCTGCGTGAAATTGCGACCGTAGGCTACCGCAACCCGCAGTTCGAAGCAGCCACCGGCAAGAGCGATCCGCAGCGGAAGATGCTGGCTGCGCTGTGGCGGGAGTCCCCGATCAGCCTGCTGGGCCCGGAAGAAAAGTTGGCTACGATGGCCAGCCTATTGCATGTCGATGCTTCCGGCAGGTCCTTTGCCGGCGCCCTCATTCGCCGCAGCGGGCTAGCACCGGCCGACTGGCTTAGCCGTTACCTCGATGCCTACCTCATTCCGCTGGTGCATTGCCTGGCTGCCTATGATTTGGTGTTCATGCCGCATGGCGAAAACGTGATCATGGTGCTTGAGAACGGTGCTGTGAAGAAGGTCCTGCTCAAGGATCTGGGCGAAGAGATTGCCGTGCTCTCGGACCGGGTGGAACTCCCGGAGGAGATTCGCCGGGTACGCACCGGTGGAGATCCGGTTTTGTCGGTCTTCACGGATGTCTTTGATTCGTTCTTCCGCTTCCTCGCGCCGCTGCTGGATGCCGAAGAACTGCTTTCCGAAGCAGATTTCTGGAAGACCGTAGCTCAACGGCTGCTGGATTATCGCGGGCAGCATCCGCAGTTCGCTGAACGCTTTGATCAGCTGGGACTTTTCGCGCAGAACTTCCCGCTGTCGTGCTTGAACCGCCTGCAGTTGCGCAACAACCAGCAGATGCTGGATCTCGCCGACCAGTCCGGAGGCCTGCTCTACGCAGGCGATCTGGAGAACCCGCTGGCAACCGCTCTCATTCCCGCTGGCTGATTTGCCAGCTCCCCCAGCATCGCGCCGTACAGTCATCGTGCGGCGCGATGCTTGCTATTTCCGCGACTGTGCCGTGATCCTGCGTGCCAGCTCGCCGACCCCTGCGCCCTGAAGCCGCGGGAGGACCTGTTCCCTTCCGGCCATCGCCAGGACCAGATCCAGCAATTCGCCATGCACCTCGGGACCGTTCCCGCAACTGAAAGCGTCGTCCGCCGCCGACATCCGCAACCCCTTGACCAGGGTGCTGCTATTGACTGCGAAGTCCTTGGAGGCGAAGAATCCTGCCACCGCTCGCAGTGCCGTGGGTTCAGGCCGCAGGATCAGATCGAGCGCCTGGGCGATGTCCTGCCCGTGCACTACCACTTCGCCCAGCAAACCGGTCACCGAGTTCAGCGGGGCAATGGACTTGCTGGCAGAACGATTGAAATTATCCAACGTTTGCCGGGCGCCGTCCCCAAGCTGCAAGCGCAGCAGCCGCTCGTTGTGCCGGTCGGCGTTGAATCCGGAACGAGCCATATTCACCAGCCAGCGGGCGGTCGAAGTGGATCCGGCGGCCGCCAGGTGCGCCGCCACATCGCGGATCTGCCAGTTCGCGCATAGCGATGGGGCGTTCCACTGCTCCGGAGCCAAGCTGCCCAGCAATCCTGCCAACCGCGCACGCTCGGCATGGACCAGCTCCCAATGCCATCTCGCATCCTTCATGGCGCCTCATCCCCATAGATCCAGTACCGGCTCAGCTTCCAGGAGCATACCGGATTTCCGGTTGCCCCATCTTGCCACTGGTCAAATGGCGGTTCTCCGCGGCCCCGAAAAATATCTGGAAAATCTTGGTACTAAGCATTGCTAAATACCGCTACTTAGTTTTACTATCTACTTGTACTCAATGATACTAAGTAGAGAGGGGTGCACCATGGCCACACAGATGACCGAGATGCTCAAAGGCACCTTGGAAGGGATCGTCCTGGCGATCCTGGCCGAACGCCCGGCCTACGGATACGAGATCACCACGGAACTGCGCGAACGCGGCTTCACCGATCTGGCCGAGGGGACCATCTACGCGCTGCTGGTGCGCATCGAGCAGAAAGGCCTCGTCTCGGTGGAGAAAGTCCCGTCCGAAAAGGGGCCTCCCCGCAAGGTCTTCACCCTCAACCCCAGCGGCAAGCAGCAGCTCGACGACTTCTGGACCACCTGGAACCTGCTCGTCTCCCGCATCAACAACCTCCCCCACCCGAGCACCCCGCAGAAAGGGCACTAATCATGGTCGCCAAATGGATTGAAACTTTCACCGGCTCACTGGAGCAGAAGAAGCAGTACAAGCAGAGCATGGCACGCCTCAAGGCCCTGCCCCAGCCCTATGCCAAGGCCGCTGCAGGAGTGCAGCGCTACCTGCTGAACCAGAGCGGGGTCACCGACGCCGAAACGATGATCTCCATGTATTCGGACCTGGCCGACCTCTTCGAAGGAGCAGCCGCCAACGGCACCGCGCTGCGCGAACTGCTTGGCCAGGACCCGGCGGAATTCGCCGATGACTTCGCCCATGCCTACGGGGGCAAGCGCTGGACCGACAAGGAACGCACCCGCCTGGCCGACACCATTTCCGAAGCAGAGAACGAATCGAAGGAGCAATGACATGAATACCGCATTGGCCCCGGAACCGGCCATCGAGGTCACCGGACTGGTCAAGTCATTCAAGAAGCTGCCCGTGCTGCGCGGACTGGACTTCACCGTGCAGCCCGGCAGCATCTTCGCCTTGCTCGGTTCCAATGGCGCCGGCAAGACGACGCTGGTGCGGATCCTGGCCACCCTCCTTCCCGCCGATGCGGGAACCGCCCGGGTCTGCGGAGCTGCAGTGCGCGAGAACCCGGTCCAGGCCCGCCGGTCACTGGGCCTGACCGGGCAATTCGCCGCAGTGGACGAGGTCCTGACCGGGCGCGAAAACTTGCTGCTGATCGCGCGGCTGCTCCGCTTGGAGAATCCGCGGTCCATCGCCAACGGCTTGCTGGAGCGCTTCAACCTCTGCGACGCAGCGGACCGGCCCGCAGGAACCTACTCCGGCGGGATGCGCAGGCGCCTTGATATCGCCATGGGACTGGCCGGCAACCCGCCGGTGCTCCTGCTCGATGAGCCGACCACGGGACTGGATCCCCAATCGCGCCGCGAGACCTGGCAGGTGATCCGCGACTTGGCCGAGTCCGGCACCACGATCCTGCTCACCACCCAGTACCTGGATGAAGCAGAGCACCTGGCCGATCAAATCGCCATCCTCCACGAGGGCACCATCATCCACCAGGGTACGCTGGCCGAACTCCAGGCCCTGCTGCCGCCGGCCACCACCGAGCTGGTGGCCAAGCGGCCGAGCCTGGAGGAGATCTTCCTGGAACTGATCGGCCACCACCAGCGAACCGAAGGGAGCAAGCCATGAGCATCGCGGCACTGCGGGAAACCAGAATCCTCACCGGGCGCTCGATGCGCCACGTTGTCCGCAGCCCCGACACCATCATCACCACGGCCATCACCCCGGTGGCCATGATGCTGCTGTTCACCTACGTTTTCGGCGGGGCTATCGGCACCAGCGCCACCGGGCCGTATATCAACTACCTGCTGCCCGGGATCCTGGTCATCACCATCGCCTCCGGGGTCGCCTACACCTCCTACCGGCTGTTCCTGGACCTGCGCGATGGGCTGGTGCAGCGCCTGCACTCCATGCCGATCTCCCGCTCCAGCGTGCTCTGGAGCCATGTGGCGACCTCGTTGGCGGCGAACCTCCTGTCCCTGGCGCTGGTACTGGGGGTCGCCCTGGCCATGGGCTTCCGCCCCTCCGCCTCCATGGCAGCGTGGATCGCCGTGCTCGCGCTGCTGTGCCTGGTGACCCTGAGCCTGACCTGGGTAGCGGTGCTTGCCGGCTTGAGCGCGAAATCGGTGGATGGCGCCAGCGCCTTCAGCTACCCGCTGATCTTCCTGCCCTTCATTTCCTCGGCGTTCGTTCCCACCGAGTCAATGCCCGGGCCGGTGGCCTGGTTCGCCGAGTACCAGCCGATCACTGCTATCGTCGATTCGCTGCGCGCCCTGCTGTCGCAAGAACCCGTGGGTTCCGAGCTCTGGATCGCCCTGGCCTGGCTGGCAGGCATCTTGATCCTGGCTTGGGCGCTGGCCACGCGGATCTACCGGAGCAAGACCTCCAGCTGAGCGGCGGGCGCGCGGCACGGGACGCGCGCCGTCTGCAACTGCTGTGGAAAGCAGCGCAAGCCCCCGGCTTGAACATTGTTCAAGTCGGGGGCTTTTCGTGTACATTGGTGCCAGCAATTGAACACCGTTCAAGAATGGCTGCACCTTGGCAGGCAGCCATCCAACCAGGCGAAGGAACCCATGAGCATCCCCGCGCAGCGCACCGACACCGCAGATTTCACCGAGCTAGCCGCACGCATCTCCGCTGGCCACCAGCTCACCGCAGCAGAGGCCCTCGGGCTGCTGGCCATCAGCGACGCGCAGACGTCGGCGCTGGTTAGTGCGGCCGGGGTGCTGCGGCGCAAGCATTTCGGCAACACCGTGAAGGTCAACTACCTGGTCAACCTGAAGTCCGGCTTGTGCCCCGAGGACTGCACCTACTGTTCCCAGCGCCTGGGTTCCAAGGCCGAAATCCTGAAATACACCTGGCTCAAGCCCGGCGAAGCGGTGCGCCAGGCAGGACTGGGCATCGCCGGCGGCGCCTCGCGGGTCTGCATGGTCGCCTCCGGCAAGGGGCCCACAGACCGCGATGTGGAACGCGTCGCGGCCATGATCGGCGCACTCAAGGAAGAGCATCCGCAGGTCGAGGTCTGCGCCTGCATCGGTATCCTGAAGCAGGGGCAGGCCCAGCGGCTCAAGGAGGCCGGCGCCGACGCCTACAACCACAACCTGAATACGGCCGAGTCCCTCTACCCGGAAATCTGCAGCACCCACAGCTTCGCCGAGCGCGTCTCCACCGTCCAGCAGTCCAGGTCCGCCGGCCTCTCCCCCTGCTCGGGGCTCATCGTTGGACTGGGCGAAACTCCTGAGCAGCTGGTCGAGGCGATCTTCGCCTTGCGCGCGCTGGAGGCCGATTCCATTCCGGTGAACTTCTTGATGCCTTTCGACGGCTCTCCGCTGGAAGGCACCTGGAACCTGACCCCGCGCGCCTGCCTGCGGATCCTGGCCGTAGTGCGGCTAGCCTGCCCGGACAAGGAAATCCGGATGGCCGGCGGACGCGAAATGCACCTGCGTTCCTTGCAGGCCAATGCCCTGGAAGTGGCCAATTCGCTGTTTCTCGGCGACTATCTGACCAGCGAAGGGCAGGATGCGAAAGCCGACCTGGCGATGATTGCCGACGCGGGGTTCGTGGTGCTGGGCCAAGAAGGCCAGGACCCGGCGCAGCTGGCCAGGACGCTGCGCGAAGCCGCCGGCCATGCTTCGCGCCAGCCGGAGGATGCGGGCAACGCCGGGGCCAGCGGGTGCAGCGGATCGTGCTGCACCTCCGTTGCTTCCCCGGCCTGCGGCAGCGCCTCCTCGGGCTGCGGCACCGGCACGGCCGAACCGGTGCTCCGCCGCCGCGGCGCCGGGACCGGGGAAAGCCCGAACGCCTGATCGCCGCCATGCCGGCCTCTGCCTATGCCGAGAGGTCGGTGGGCAGGGTGAGAATCTCCGCGCCAGTTTCCGTGATGGCAATGGTGTGCTCGGTGTGCGCCGTGCGGCAGCCGGTGGCGCTGCGCAGGGTCCAGCCATCGCGGTCGGTCACCAGCTTGCTGGTATCGGCCATGACCCACGGTTCGATGGCCAGCAGAAGACCGGGACGCAGCGTGTACCCGCGTCCGCGGCGGCCATCGTTGGAAACGTGAGGATCCTGATGCATGGTGCTGCCGATGCCGTGGCCGCCGAATTCCATGTTGACCTTGTACCCTTCGGCGGTCAGCACCGATCCGATGGCGAAGGACAGGTCGCCGATCTTGGCTCCGGGACGCGCCTCGGCGATAGCCGCAGCCAGGGCGCGCTGCGTGGTCTCGATCATCTTCAGGTCTTCTGCACGCGCAGCCGTGCCGACAATGAAGCTGATCGCCGCGTCGGAGGCGATGCCTTTCAAGGTGACGGCCAGATCCAGGGTGAGCAAGTCGCCATCGGCCAGCTGGTAGTCGCGAGGCAGTCCATGGAGCACCGCATCGTTGACTCCCGTGCAGATGTAATGGCCGAAGGGGCCGCTGCCGAAGGACGGGGCGTAGTCGACGTAGCAGGAGACCGCGCCGGCCTCCTCGATCATTTCCTTGGTCCAGGCGTCGATTTCCAAGAGATTGGTGCCGACCTGCACGCGGTGCTTGAGCGTATTGAGGATGTTTCCGACAAGGCGTCCGGTCTCGCGGGCGCGCTCTACTTCGCTGGCTGTGAGAATCTCGATCATTCCAATTACTATACCGGTATTTTAATACCGGTATAATGGTCTCATTATGGTCAGACTGCCGCTTACCGCCCGGGAAATCGAACAGGGCAAGAACCTCGGCGCGCTGCTTCGGCAGGCACGCGGCGAACGAACAATCCTCGACGTCGCGATCCAAGCCGGCCTCTCCCCCGAAACCCTGCGGAAAATCGAAACCGGCCGCGTCGCCACTCCCGCTTTTTCCACCATCGCCGCCGTCGCGGCCGCGCTGAGCCTATCGCTCGATGAGATCTGGTCAACCATCAACTCGCAGAAAACCTGCGGCTCTCCAGCACTTCACCCCTCACAGCTATCGCACCGCTAATTCGCAGGGCCTGATCCCTTCTGCATGTACATGTTGACGCGTACATAACTAGTATGTACACTTTTTTGCGTACATGCACGCCTTTCGGAGTTAAGGAAATGAACGTGGCAAGCCGCCTCACTCGACCTCTAACCATTCCCTCCGAAGAGGAAATGGACCTATTCGAAATCATGGCCGCTCTGGCCGATCCGGTCAGGCGCGCCATCATCGCTCACATTGGCGCAACCCCCGGTGGCGCGTGCAGCAGCTCGGACTTTGGTGTCTCAAAGTCGGCACTCACCCGGCACTGGCGCATCCTCAGGGAATCCGGCTTGATCAGGCAAGAGGTTGATGGCACCCGGCACCGCAACTGGTTGCGCACCGAAGAACTGGATCATCGATTCCCTGGACTCATGGATACGGTTCGCCAGGAACTTGCCCGCACCACATAAAATTCTTCACCCTTAGATACCTCATCGACCACAAGATAAGAATTCGGAGCAACCCATGAGCACAACCAAGATCGGGATTATCGGTAGCGGAAATATCGGCCAGGCCATTGCTCGCCTAGCTGTGGCCGCTGGCACCACCGTGGCCATCGCGAACTCACGCGGCACCGCCTCGCTCGCCGACGTGGTGGAAGAACTCGGCGACAACGCGCACGCGGCAACCGTTGCTGAAGCCGCTGAATATGGCGATATCGTCGTGTTGGCCATCCCGCTGTCGGCTTATTCGGACCTTCCAACCCAGGTGCTTGCCAACAAGACGGTCCTATCCACCGGCAACTACTACCCATCCCGCGACGGGCGCATAGAAGTTCTCGATTCCTTGAAGTCCACTACTGCGCAGTTGGAAGCATCGCTCCTTCCCGGCGCCCGCATCACCAAAGCCTTCAACAACATCGTGGCGCATCACATCCCGCTTCTGGTCAATTCAGCTCCGAGGACCGCGTTGCCAATATATGGCGATGACCTTGCTGCCAAGACCGAAGTGCTGGAACTTGTCCAAGCGTTGGGCTTCGACACGGTTAATGCCGGAACCTTGGCTGATTCGTGGCGCGCCGAGCCCGAATCCGGTGGCTACACTCACGTCTACGCCCAAGATCCCGCTAATTTCTACTCCGCGCACCTTGCCGATCGCGGTCAGCCAGTGACTATCGCGCAGCTCGAAGAGGCGTTCGCCACTGCGCATCGATCCGACGTCGCCGCCCGCCAGTTCTAGCAGACCACGAGGCTAGGACTGGAATAACCATTCGAGACTACTTGTTGCCTCAAGCATGAAGAACATCGGATTTTTGTCCTTCGGCCACTGGACCGACCACCCGCAATCAGGCACCCGCACCGCCTCCGATGCCCTGCTGCAGGCCATCGATCTGGCGGTCGCCGCCGAGGAGCTCGGCGCGGACGGCGCCTATTTCCGCGTGCACCACTTCGCCCAGCAATACGCCTCCCCGTTCCCGCTGCTGGCTGCCATCGGCGCGCGAACCAGCCGCATCGAGATCGGTACCGGCGTCATCGACATGCGCTACGAGAACCCGCTGTACATGGCTGAGGATGCAGGCTCCGCCGACCTGATTTCCAATCGCCGCCTGCAGCTGGGCATCAGCCGTGGTTCGCCCGAGCAGGTCATTGACGGCTGGCGCCACTTCGGCTTCGAGCCGCGCGAGGGCGAATCGGATGCCGATATGGGCCGCCGGCATACCGAGCGCCTGCTCGAGGTGCTTTCCGGGGAAGGCTTCGCCGAGCCTAGCCTGAACCCGATGTTCCCCAATCCCCCGGGCCTGCTGCGCATCGAGCCGCATTCGGACACCTTGCGCGAACGCATCTGGTGGGGTTCCGGTTCCAATGCCACTGCAGTGTGGGCCGCGAAGCTGGGCATGAACCTGCAGAGCTCCACGCTCAAGGACGATGAATCGGGCAAGCCCTTCCACGTCCAGCAGGCCGAGCAGATCCAGCTCTACCGCGACGCCTGGAAGGAAGCCGGCCACTCACGCGAACCGCGCGTCTCGGTGAGCCGCAGCATCTTCGCACTGACCGATGAGCGCGACTGGCAGTACTTCGGCCGTGACCGCTACAGCTCGGACCAGATCGGCAACATCGATGAGAAGACCCGTGCGGTCTTCGGCAAGTCCTATGCCGGGGAACCAGATGAACTGGCCAAGAAGCTGGCCGAAGACGAAGCCATCGCCGCGGCGGATACGCTCCTTCTCACCGTTCCAAACCAGTTGGGCGTGGACTACAACGCCCACGTCATCGAATCAGTGCTCAAGCACGTGGCCCCGCTGATGGGCTGGCGCTGAACCGGCTCATTCGTTACGCGGATCCCTTACCCATTTATTCCATTGAGACCCACGCCACTAGGGTAGATCAAAAGACTTAGACATTTGCACGCAGAATCAGGGAGCAACTCATGAGCAAGCCATTGAACGTCGCCTTCATCAAGGCCAGCTGGCATGCGGATATCGTCGACCAGGCCCTAGCCGGCTTCAAGGCCGAGATGGATTCTTCCGGGCAGGAATACACCATCAATGTCGTCAGCGTACCCGGCGCCTACGAAATGCCGTTGCAGGCCCAGCGCCTGGCGAAGACCGGCAAGTACGATGCAGTGGTAGCCGCAGCCCTCGTGGTTGACGGCGGCATCTACCGCCACGACTTCGTTGCCCAGGCGGTAGTGGACGGCTTGATGCGGGTCCAGCTGGATACCGATGTACCTACTTTCTCGGTCAGCCTGACCCCGCACCACTTCCACTCGAATGATGAGCACCAGGGCTTCTACTTCGAGCATTTCCTGAAGAAGGGCGCCGAGGCGGCACGCGCGGTTCAGGCCGTGGCGGCTATCGAGCTCTAGGGAATATGCGAAAAACAGGCGTGCTGCCTTGAACGCCGTTGCCAACGGTCAAGGCGGCACGCCTGAGCCGATTCTGGGCCAAGCCCTAGGCGCGATCTACGAATGCCTTATTTCGCGCTTTCCTTGCTTCCATAATGCAATATCCAAAACTCGTAATAACGACAAGTGAGGTTGGCCAGCCTCAGCCCTGATCGCTCTGAGCTTGTCTACAAATTCCGCGGCCTCGGAAGAACCGTCGTGGAAGGCGGAGTACCAAACGATCCACTGTTCTCCACTGCCTTTGATCCCGGCAACTGCTTCGACAACCGAATCGTAAACCGGAATCAAGTCCGGCCGCTTGCGAGCCATGATCTTGCTTGCCGTGGTTTGTCCAACCTTCCAAGGGTCTTCATGTTGCCGTAGAAGCGACCACAATTTATCCGCAGGCGATCCCTCAGCGAGATATCTCTCGAATGATTCTGGTGTCAAATTCTCAAACTTCAAGTCCTGCGGAATCTGGGACAGCAATTCGCTGATTTGCTCGGCTAGCGTTTCGAGGATTCCCAAGGAAGCCTGCGCTGGCACGTCAACGGAGAGCATCGATACCGCCACCAAGTCGGTCGCAGTGATTCGATGTGGATCAGTATCGACACCTTCACCCAGAGTTTCAAAGCGCGATCCAGAATACTTGGGCCGACCGTTTCCCATGGTCCCGAAATAGTCCCTTACATCTTCTACCGCAGTGCTGAAGTCTACTTTTGATCGAAGTTGCATTTACGCTGACCCCCATTATTGGTTGAAGATTTGATTATTTCACCGTACCTGAAAGTACCGACAAGTTGGGCTCTCAGCCACGATTCGGGAAATTAGTCGTCGCCTATTTGTCCCTCATCCTTCGTACGCTCTTTACATGATTGATTTCAATAATTCCTCTGTCTTCAAATTGGGCCCATGGGACCTTTCACAAGTCGCACCGGAGATCGTACCCATGATGGTCACTGGCGAAGAGCTACTAAGCGCTTTCAAGGGTGCACGCGACTACGTGGTCTTCAGCAACAAGCGACTCATCGCCGTCAATGTGCAAGGCATGACCGGCAAAAAGCGGGATTACACCTCGTTACCGTATTCGAAAGTCCAGTCGTTCTCCGTTGAAACAGCTGGAACCTTCGATCTGGATGCGGAGCTGGACCTGTGGTTCAGCGGGTTGGGCAAAGTTCGTCTGGAGTTCAAGGGCAAAGTTGATGTCCGGGCCCTCTCTCAGCTCATCGCCTCCTACGTGCTCTAGCAAGACAGCACGCCTGTTCCTATTCAGGGCGAGACCGCTGGCTGCTACCAGGCCTCGCGCGGGCTGAGCCGGGCTGCTGCCATTGATGCACCCAGGATGATGGTGCGCATGAAGCGTTCGGCCGCTTCGATCAGCAGCCGCTCCCCGTCATCCACTGCTTCTTGCAGCGTCATCGGGATGGGCATGATCGAGGCAATGGCGTCAATTCCGATATCGTGCACGTCTCGGCAGCCGCGGCCCAGAGTTCCTGCCAGAGCCACTACCGGCACCCCATGCAGCGCCGCGCGCCGCGCTACCTCCGCAGGCACCTTTCCCTTGGGCGTCTGGAAGTCGATGGCGCCTTCTGCGGTGATGACCAGATCCGCTCCGCGCAGCATCGAGTCCAGATCGATGCCGGCCAAGCCCGAGTCCAGGATCGCCTCGAAGCGAGGCAAGAGCACCGCCCCCACCGCCGCCAAGCCAGTGCCCAGCCCGCCCGAAGCACCCGTCCCCGGGGCCAAAGCGAAATCCGTGGAGCGCGAGGACTCCAGCGCATCGCGGCGCAGGATCGAGGCCCAGCGTTCGAAACCTGCTGACATGATTTCGACCTGTTCCGGAGTTGCCCCCTTCTGCGGACCGAAAATGCGGGCCACTCCGCGTGGGCCGGTCAGCACATTGTGCGGGTTCAGCGCCATGGTGATCCGGACATTCCCGGCAGCCAGGGCCGGGTGCAGGCCGGACAGATCCAACCGGTCCACCGATCCGAGGTAGTTGCCGCCGGCCTTGACCTCATGGCCGTTGGCATCAAGGATTCGTGCACCCAGCGCCTGCAATGCCCCCATGCCGCCATCCGAGGTACCCGAGTCGCCGCAGCCCACGAGGATCTTGGAGGCCCCGGCATCAATGGCGGCCGCGATCAGCTCGCCCACACCGTAGCTGGTGGTGGTTCCCGGATCCCGCTGGTCGCGGGGAACCAGCCGCAGGCCCGCAGCGGCGGCCATTTCGACGACTGCCGTTCCGGCCGCTTCGCCACCGAGCATGGCGTAGTGGGACTCGACTTGCTGGCCGACCGGACCGGTGACTGCCATTGGCACCAGGTGGCCGCCGGTAGCGCACGCCAGGGTTTCTGCGGTGCCTTCGCCGCCATCGGCGATGGGCACTGCCTTGACCGTGGCTCCGGGCAAGGCCCGGCGAACCCCGGCGCCGATGGCCGCCGCGACTGCCGCCGCGTCGAGGGATTCCTTGAATCCGGAAGGGGCTACCAGGATGCGTTGTGGAAGTGCGTGTGCCATGATTCGTTGTCCTTTTCAGTGAGGATGAATGCGATGAGATGTGAAGCTATGAGGTGGCTCAGAGGAACAGCGGCAGTCCCATGGCCGGCCAGATCCAGAAGGCGAAGACCAGGACCAGCAGGACCATGAGCGGTCCGAGCACCGCGCTCAGGCGCAGCAGGTCTGCCGGCTTATAGGTTTCGATGCCCTCGATCTCGGAGAACAGGTTCACCGGCTTCGCGCTGCTGGTCAGTGTGTGGCAGAAACCGGCGGCGGCGGTGGAAGCCAGGGCAATGGCTACCGCGTTGACCCCGACGCCCGGGGCCAGCGAGACCACCAGCGGAATCAGCACCGCTGAGCGGGCCGAACGGGACTGGATGACCAGATGCGCCGCGGCAGAGACCACCACCACGAGGACGGTGAAGACCCAGGGTGCGGCAGCGCCGAGCTGCTCGACGGGGCCAAGCACCTTGCGGGCCAGCCATTCGGCGGCTCCGGTTCCGGCGAGCGCCGTGCCCAGGGTGAGGGTCGCGGCCATGAAGATGAGCATCGACCACGGCACCGCCTTCAATGCCTTGGCCAGGCCTACAGAGCCATATCCCGGGCTGGCTACCAGCAATGAACCAAGCAGGGCCACGATGGCGGGATGGAGCTGGTGCAGGGGCTCGGTGCACCAGAGCACCACCACGGCCGAGACCAGCAGCGCTGCCCTGGATTGCCCCACCGTGAGCGGGCCCGAGAGCGGCACCGGCGAATACTGCTGCAGCCGCTCGATGCCCACCGCCAGCGGTTCTGCGCGGTCCTCCTTGCGGGTGAACATCCACAGCACCAGTTCGGCGCACAGATGGGAGGAAACGAAAGCCAGCGGCAATCCGTAGACCAGCCAGCCGGCGAAGGAGAATCCTTCATGGCCCGCGGTGGCGAGGATCTGGCTGGTGATCAAGTGCGCTCCGGCGCCCAGATAGGATGCCACCGCCGAAAGCAGGATAACCGAGGGGAAAACCAGGGACAGGGCCAGGACGATGCGGCGGCGATCCGCCAGGGCCTTGGCCAGGGCAATGAAGACCGGAATGGCCAGGGCCGCGCGCCCGGAAGTGGACGGCACCGCGAATGCGGTAGCGACCAGCACCCCGGTGGTCAGGTGGATCAGCTGCCGCGGGGTGTTCGCCCCTGCGGCTATCCATGCTGCGGCGCGGGTAGTCAGTCCCGTGGCGGTGATCCCCGCCGCGATCACGAAGGCGGCCAGCAAGAGCCAAATGGTGTCTTCTCCCAGCGAGGAGAACAGTTCGGCTTCGGGCAGCACGCCCATGAGCACCAGCACCACTGCTGCGCCCAAGGCGATATAGGTATCGCCTACTGGCGAGAAGACCCAGAGCCAGATGGCCAAGGCGAAGACCGCCAGGGTCAGGGCCCCTTGGGCTGGCAATGCCTGCGCTGTCCCCGCATCCGGGCCGAAGGCTCCGTAGGCGCACCAGCCGAGAAAGCCCAGCAAGACCAGTGCGGCGATGATTCGCGCTGCGTTCTGCTTGCTCCAGCGGCTTCGTGCCCCACCGTCGTTGCCCTGTTCCGCGGCCTGGTCCATGGACCGCTGGGCGGTGTAGCGGAATCCCGAGCGTGGTGCGGTTGGCTTGATGCTCATGACTCACCGCCCAGGCTGCTGGCCATGGATTGGGCGAATTCTTCTTCGCAGCGGATGCCTTGTCCGGCATCAGCTTGCGGGAGGGAAAATCCGAAACTGGTCCCGTTGCCGTTTCCGGATTCCACCCAGGCCGTGCCGCCGTGGGCTTGCGCGACCGCTTTCACCACGGCCAAGCCCAAGCCCATGCCGGATCCCTGCTGGCCGGCTTCCGGGGCACTGCGATAGTTTTCCAGCAGGGCACGGGCCTGGTCCGGGTCCAACGCCGGTCCATCGTTGGCAACCCAGAAGCTGGCCATGCCCTTTGCTGCGGCAGAACCGATCCGGATGCTTTCTCCATCCTCGGTATGCGCGACGGCATTTTGGATCAGTTGGTGCATGGCCTGGGCAACGCGCAGCGGATCCAGCCACGCCTGGGCCTTGGCAGACTCGGCTATGCGGAATCGGCGGTCCGGGTAGGCGCCCGGGCGGGCGGCTGCCGCGGCAACGTCCGCCGTGACTTCGCCGACGGGCACCATTCGGCGCTGGATGAAGTCCGGGTCCGAGCTTTGCGCCAGCAATTCCAGGTCGGCAAGCGTCTGCCCCATCAGTGAAATGTGCGCCTGCGCGGTGCTGATGATCCTGCCGCGTTGCTTCCGGGGCACCTCTTCCTCGTTGAGCTTCTGCAAGGCAGCTGCCATCTTGCGTTGCGGGCTTCCCAGGTGCTCTCGTGCTTCGGCGATGAAGTGGCGTTGGGCCAGATGCGAAGCTTCAACCCGGTCAAGCATCGCATTCAGTGTCCTGGCCAGCTGCGCCAAGTCGTCGCGTCCTTCGACCGGAACGCGGGCCGAGAGGTCATTGGCGCTAATCGAGGCGGCGGTTTCGCTCATGGTGCGGATGGGACGCATGATCTGCCCAGCTGCCAACCAGGCGATCCCCGCGGTCAAGGCCAGTCCCCCGGCGGCCACGCCGAAGAGCATGGTTGCCTGCCGGTTGGCTTCTTCCTGGGCCCCGCCAATGAAGTGCGCGACGACCAGATGGGCTTGGTGCCCCGCCCCGCTGGCTCCGGAGGCATCCTTGGCCTCGGCCTTCGCCCAGCGAACCGTCCCGTGGTTGCTCTCCAGGATTCCGGAGGTCTTCGCGTCATCGAGAATACGGCCCAGGAGCACGGGGTCATCAGCCAGCCAGGTCCCGGCCTGGTTGGCTGCGGTGCCTGCGGTGAGCACCCGTCCATTGGCCTGCGCGAGAATCGCTTCGCCGGCCGTCGGCTGCTGGCGGGCCAGATAGCGTTCCATCAATTCACCGATCGAGGAAAACGGGCGAGCTGTCTTCGGGTCCAGTCCCTCGGCGGCGAAGGTCCGGAACTCCTCGATTTCCTGCGCGATGCCCACGTTGGCAGCTTCGGCTACTTGGCCGGACATGATCGAACGCATCGAAACCGTTACGGCCAGCAGGGCCAGTGCAGTAGTGAGCACGATCCACCCGACAATGCGCAACCGTGCCGACACCGTTGATCCCTGGTGCTCATGGATATCAGCCATTGGCGATCAGCTCCTCAGCTTGCGCTTGTGCAGCAGCGGGCTCGGGATCCGGTGAGAGCTGGACAATGATTGGCTGCTGATGCGGGATGGGCGGATTGGCCTTGTCGGCAAGTGCCTGGCTGGCGCCGGCCAGTCCCGCTGGCACGGCCAACACCATGAGGATGAGAAGTATGCGGCGATTCATGCTTTGAACATTAAAAGACCCTTGTGAGGAGCGCATTAGGCGGTGGTGAGAGGATTATGGCGCGTCCATGAGAAGCAAATGAGAGCGAGCGAATCGCCCCGGGTTCTCGCGTATTTCCGAGGTCCGGCAGCGCGGGGAATTCCTTGAAAATTTTCCCGATCTTCCTATTTTCGGTGTTCATGTTGTGGTCGCAATCCGCGAGCTGCGGGCTTCCTCGCCGCCAGGGCAAAAGAAAAGAGGTTCCGCCACCCCTGATGGGATAGTGGAACCTCTGCGAATTCGAGCTACTTCGCAGCCCAGAGCACCGAGTCGTCAGTGAATGAGAGCGTTTCGCTCATGCGGATTTTCGCATCTGCCACGGCCTCGGCCGGCACGTCGAAGACCACCTGGTAGCTTCCCTTCCCGCCCTTGGCCAAGGTAGGAACGTCCATGCCCGGCTTGGCGGTGATCGCAGTCGCGCTGCTGGTGCTGTAGATGCTTGCATCCGAGCCCACCAGCTCTGGATTAAGGTCCAGCCATGCGTCGCCTTCTTCTTCTCCGTTGTAGACAACAGAAAGGTCCACGAGGACATACTGGCCTTCGGCCTCCTGGTTGAACTCATTTGCCTTGGCGATCTGTGCGCCGGCATCCAGGTTCACCGCACTGACATTGACCGAATACTCGCCAACAGCAGCGGCCTGCCCCAAGGCCAATACCTGTGTTTCGTCTTCGGCTTGCTCGATGATCTCAGCCGGTGCCGCCACTTCGCCGTCGGAAGCGTCGGCAATGCCGTTGGCGACCTCGTCGATCGCCTTCACATAGGCTGCCTGGGTGGCGAACACAAGAACGATGGCTACGATGGCGATGATGCTCGATGCAACGCCCAAGCCCTTGCTGCCACGGCGCTTGGAAGCGGCAATGAGCGAGACGATGCCCAGTACCAGAGCAATGAAACCGAGCACGGCGGCAAAGTTGTTGACGATCGGTACCCAGCACAGGGCCAATGCAACGATGGCCACGACCAGGGCCGCAATGCCCAGGCCCTTGCCAGCTGAGCTCTTGGCAGGCGGTGCCGGTGGCACCATGTTCGGATCGACCGGATTTTGTACAGACATGAAAGCTTCCTTCGAGTGAAGACGGCGCCACGCTGGCGCCGAGGCGGATATCAGCCCAAGCGGATGAGGACTTCGGCCGAAAAGAGTCTTTGTTGACTCTTCAAGAATCATGCCAGTGCCTACCGACAATTTAGCTTGCCCCGGATTCGGCTCCAGCCGAGCTGCCCAAGGCAGCTGCAGTTTCCGGAAGCCAAGTGCGGTCGATTGACGTGCACCATTCAGGTGTTCCAGCAGGTGCATCTGGCCCGCGGACCGATGCCTGCGATTCTCCCGGGAATTTTCCTGCGCTAGGCGGGCCCGTTGGCAAAACCTGGGTGATTCATTACAGAATGCACTTATGGCGACTTCCCTTGAACACTCCCCGGGCCGCAGTACATTGCGCTATGTGCGCCTCATGCTGCTCGCGGTGCCCCTGCTCCTTGTCGTTGCCATCGTCATCTATGGCATTGCCAACCAGCGCATTGAAGACTCCCTGAGTTCCTATTACCTGGGTCCAGCACGGGACTTGTTCGTTGCGATGCTGGTGACTACCGGAGTGCTGCTCGTGGTTTACACCGGAGACGAGCTGGAGGACTATGCACTGAATTTGGCCGGCTTCTACGCCATGTTCGTCGCCTTGGTTCCCACCAAGCTGGGTGAAACGCTGGCGCAACTGCCCCTGGGCGAGCAGAGGCGGCTCATCTTCTCCGTGCAGGTATCGGTTATTGCGGTTCTCGTCGTCAGCTCGGTATTCATCTGGCTGGGAATCAGGACTAGCCGCGCTCCGCACCGCGCGCTGTTCCACAGCACCGCGACCAAAGCGCTCGGTTTGCTGAGCACCCTGCTCCTGGTCGGCTTTGTCCTGCTGCTGCTGTGGCGGACCGTTGAAGGCAAGCAGTTCGCCGGCGTGCATGCCAGCGCTGCATTCCTGCTGATCTTCTCCATGGGCATCGCCATCGCCAGCCACCTGGACCACAAGCCGCTGTGCGCGATGGACACCAGCGGAGGCAAGAAGCTGCACTACGCAATCATCCTGGTGCTGATGCTCATCGGATTGATTGCCTGGCCGATCCTGCTGGCCGCGGGCATCCAGGAGGCCCTATTCATTGTCGAATGGTTCGAGATCAGCCTTTTCTCGTATTTCTGGTATCTGGAATCCCGGCGCTTATGGAACCCGGCTGCCTGAATCCGCTAGGCAAAAAACCCGCCGCTGGTCCAGCAACTGGCCCCTGCTACCTAACTCGGCTTTTTCCTGGCGAGGCTAGTCAGGACTAGGTGCCAGAATTCCGGTTTCAGGCGAAAATAAAAGGTTCCGACTCGCGAATGCGAGCCGGAACCTTCTTGTAAGCTCCTCCAACTGGACTTGAACCAGTAACCCTTCGATTAACAGTCGAATGCTCTGCCAATTGAGCTATGGAGGATTGCAACGAGATATAACTTTACCCAAGATTCCCGCGAATGCAAAATCGGGATCCTAGGTTCCGCGAAGGATCCTCCGGCGCATCTCCAGTTCCATCAGTTCCCGGTTGATCTGGGCATATTCTTCACCCTCGGGTGCCATTTCAGCACGCTGCAAGCGGCCGATCAGCTCAGCCTTGCGGTGTGTGATTTGAAGCTCAATCAAGCCGTTGATGATATCGGCGCAGTAGCGGTTCAGGCTATGTTCGTCAGATGCCGGAATGCTGGTCACTGCGAGTTCTGAAACGAAGCTGCGCAACTGCTCGGGGACTTCGTCGCGAATGACTTCAACCCAGGAGGTCGCCGAAGCGCCTGCGCTGGACGCGGCAACGACGCCATCGTGGACAGCAGAGTGCGCCGGGGCCAGGAAGCGAGCCTCGTAGAACGCCTGCCATTGCTCGTCCTTCAACCGCTGCGGCTGCTGGATCACCACTTCCAGGGCCTGTCGTTCAAGGCGCATCACCGGGTCGCGGTGATCCGGGCGTTCAAAGGCCGCCGCCGGGATTGCCTGTTCAGCCTCCCCCGGTTGCGGGTGTGGTGCCTGCAGGTCGGCGTTCTTCGGCAACCGGGCGCGTTTGATGGAGGCGCCCACCGAGCGGTTGACGTCCTCATTATTCATTCCCAGCCAGCCGGCAAGCTCACGGGCATATGCCGGACGAATGGCCGAGTCGCGGATCTGCGCAACGATCGGAGCGGTCTGGCGCAAGGCCTGGACACGTCCTTCAACGGTGTTCAGATTGAATTTCTTCAATTCGGCACGGATGGCGAATTCAAACAGCGGACGCTTGAGCTCGATGAGCTCGCGTACAGCTTCGTCTCCGCGGTGCAAACGCAAGTCGCACGGGTCAGCACCGGTTGGTTCAACACAAACGTAAGTCTGGGCAATAAATCGCTGGTCTTCTTCGAAGGCGCGCAGCGCGGCCTTCTGGCCTGCGGCGTCACCATCGAAGGTGAAGACGACTTCACCACCGGTGCCGTCATCCTGCAGCAGGCGACGGGCAATCTTGATGTGGTCCGTGCCGAAAGCGGTACCGCAGGTGGCCACCGCGGTGGTGATGCCAGCCAGATGGCAGGCCATCACGTCGGTGTAGCCTTCCACCACAACGATCTGGCGGCTCTTGGAAATCTGCTTCTTGGCCAGGTCCAGGCCATAGAGGACCTGGGATTTCTTGTAGAGCTGGGTCTCCGGGGTGTTCAGATACTTCGGGCCCTGGTCATCCTCGTAGAGCTTGCGTGCACCGAAGCCGATGGTGGCACCAGACAGGTCGCGGATCGGCCACATGACACGTCCTCGGAATCGGTCATAGATTCCGCGATTGCCCTCGGAGAACATGCCCGTCAGCTTCAGCTCATCATCAACGAAGCCCTTGGAGCGCAGGTGCTTGAGCAGCGAATCCCAGCCCTTGGGCGCATAGCCCACGGAGAATTGGGCTGTGACTTCCTGGTCAAAACCGCGACCGGCAAGGAACTCGCGGCCGGCGGCTCCTTCCTCGGTAGCCAGCTGCGCGCGGAAGAATTCCTCGGCGACCTTGTGCGCGTCGACCAGGCGCTGGCGCTTGCCGTAGTCTTCGCGGCGCGGTCCCGGTCCCCCGTCTTCATAGCGAAGCTCGTAATTGATCCGGGCAGCCAGAAGTTCCACAGTTTCGGTGAACGAGGAGTGGTCCATTTTCTGGATGAAGGCGATCACGTCGCCGGACTCGCCACAGCCAAAGCAGTGGAAGGTTCCTAGCTGCGGGCGAATATGGAAGGACGGACTGCGTTCGTCGTGAAAAGGGCACAGGCCCTTGAACGAGCCAATGCCCGCGGATTTGAGCGTGACATAGGACTCGACGACCTCACGGAGGTCGGTGCGGTTACGCACCTCGTCGATATCTTCACGCTTGATCAGCCCTGCCATGATTCCCTTCTAGAACAACTTTGCGTCAGGGGCTTCGCCCTTGACCAGATACGAGTGCCATTCGGTGGCTGAGACGTCAGTGAGCGAGGCGACCTGGTCAATCACCACACGCAGCTGGGCCGCTTCATCAGCGGCGTCTTCCCAGTCAGCTGCGAAGATCGGCTCCAGATTATCCCGGCCCGTTTCAAAGAGCAGTTCGACCAGCTCGGTCAGCAGCGTGCGCTGATCCAGGTAGAGCGGCTGGCGCACTTCCGAAGCCATCACGTAGCTGGCCGCGATGCCCTTCATCACGGCAATCTCGTGCTCGGTTTCCTCGGGCACAATCAGGTTCGCGTTATAGCGGGTGAGCTTGCCTTCCCCGAAGCGTGCCCGGGTGGCATCCATTGCGGCGGCGGCGAAGCGGCCAATGAATTGGCTGGTCATGTCCTTCAGCGCCGCCATGGAACGCCGTGAGCCGTCAAAATGCGAAACCCACTCATCGCTGATTTCCAGGCGGCGCAACGCCGCGTCGATGTCGGCCTCCCCAGTGGTCGGCAAGTACCAGTCCTTGGTCACCTGCAACGCGCGCTCGCGCTGCAGATCCTGCTTGAGCCAACGCAGCTGCAGCTTGCCGCCGACAATTGCGTCTTCCACGTCATGGACCGAGTAGGAAATGTCATCAGCCAAGTCCATGACCTGGCCTTCCATGCAGACTGCTCCGGCGGTGGCCTCCGGGACGTTGCGCAACCAGTTGAAGACGGTGGCGTCATCCTCGTAGACACCGAACTTCCTGGTTTTCTTGCCGTTGACCTCTGGCGCATCGGTTTTCAGCCACGGGTACTTGCACGCTGCATCCAGCGAGGCCCGCGAAAGATTCAACCCGGCCGAATGCCCGTTGTGCCGGAAGGTCTTGGTTTCCAAGCGAGTGAGCAAACGCAAGGTCTGGGCATTGCCCTCGAATCCGCCAATGTCCTTGGCTGCCTTGTCCAGCGCCTTCTCGCCGTTGTGGCCAAAGGGCGGATGACCCAGGTCGTGCGCCAAGCAGGCGGTGTCGACGACATCCGGATCGCAGCCAAGGGCCGCACCGAGCTCGCGGCCCACCTGGGCCACTTCCAATGAGTGGGTGAGCCGGTTGCGCACGAAGTCATTCTGGTTCGGTGCCACTACCTGGGTCTTGGCGCTCAAACGGCGCAAGGCGGAGGAATGCAGCACGCGGGCACGGTCCCGCTCAAAGGCAGTACGGTAGGACTTCTTCGCTGGTTCAGGCACCCACCGCTGCTGGTCGGCTTCGGTATATCCGGGGATCTGAGTCATAGTTCCTAGTCTAGTAACTCTTTGCCGGCATTGAGGAGTTATCCACTAGTGGCGTAGCCGTGGCTATCCCGGGGTGGCTAGCCGCCGGAGATATCCAGCTCGGCGGCCTTGATCATTTCGCGGTGGGCATCGCTCATCACGCGGTTATCCAGCCAGCCGTCGGGGACGTGCGTCTTCTTCGGGTGGCCCGCACGTCCGCGGGTGCCTTCTGCGGCAACCCCCGGGTACGGCAGGTCCAGATCCAGCTGGTCCAGCAGTTCGCGCAGCACTGCCAGGGATGGCACCTGGGCCAGCTGCGAGCGGATTTCGCCGCCTACCGGGTAGCCCTTGAAGTACCAGGCAATGTGCTTGCGGATATCGCGCATGCCCTTGCCCTCGTCCTCGAAGAATTCGGCCAGCAGTTCGCCATGGCGGTATACGGTGTCGGCGACCTTGCGCACGCCCGGGCGGAAACGGTCTTCACGGCCCTCGAAGGCCGCCTGCAGGTCGCCGAAAATCCATGGCCGGCCCTGGCAGCCACGGCCTACCATGACGCCGGCGGCACCGGTCTGCTCAACCATTTCAATGGCATCCTCGGCACTGAAAATATCGCCGTTGCCCAGCACCGGCATGTCATCCATGGCTTCGCGCAAGGTCGTGATCGCGTCCCAGTCGGAGTGCCCCGCGTAGTACTGGCCGGCGGTGCGCGCGTGCAAGGTGACTGCGGCCGCACCGTGGTCCCGGGCAATTTTCGCTGATTCCAGGTAGGTCAGGTGGTCCTTGTCGATGCCGATGCGCATCTTCACGGTCAGCGGGATATCGCCCTTGGCGGCCTCTGAGGTCGCGGCTTCGATGATGGAGGTGTAGAGATCCGACTTCCAGGGCAGGGCCGAGCCGCCGCCCTTGCGGGTGACCTTTGGAACTGGGCAGCCGAAGTTCAGGTCAACGTGGTCCGCCAGGTTTTCGTCAACCACCATGCGCACGGCAGCGCGCACGGTGCCGGGGTCCACGCCGTAGATCTGGATGGAGCGGATCTCCTCGTCGGGATCGTGGGAGATGATGCGCAAGGATTCGGGGTTGCGTTCCACCAGTGCCCGGGCGGTCACCATTTCGGTCACGTACAGCCCGCCGCCATATTCGCGGCAGAGGCGGCGGAAGGCGCGGTTGGTCACCCCAGCCATCGGAGCAAGAACCACCGGGGTATCAATGGTCAGCTTGCCCAGCTGCAATGGAGGCAGCTTGAGGGTCGGGGTGTTGGTTGGCGCATCAGTCAGGGTCGTCACCCATCCATTATCCCGCACGAACGCAAAACAGTAACTGAGATCTTCATCAAATCTTGATGCCGAGGCGCTGGATTATTGTCCTGATGTGGACCAAAATGATGCAATGACAAGTAAATTTTCGGCGACGCGGGTGGTTCTGCTGGCCCTTGCCGCCGCCATTGTGGCTTTGGTTATAGCCGCATTGCTCGTGGTTTCGCTGCGTTCGGCACCAGAGGTCCACGGGGAGAACACTCCGGAAGGGGTCGTGCAAAGATATCTGATGGCTTTCGAGGCCGAGGATTTGCCGGCCATGCAGGGCTACACCGTTGAAGGCCAATCCAGGACGCTGTGCTCTCCCGAACCCTATGCCCCGCAGCCGCTTGATGTGCGGCTGCTGCGCAGCACCGTCGGGGAGTCCAGCGCTACCGTGCGCACCAGGTTCAATACCCGCGACGCCCAATTCCTGCCCTTGGGGAATCTGTCCTCATATGAAGAGGCGTTCGAGCTGCGCAAGATCGATGGAGCCTGGCTGATTGACCGCATGCCGTGGCAGGTCGGCCTGTGCACCGCCGAGGAGATGGGTTACTGATGGCCGCAACCGCCCCGGCGTTCCACGTGCAAAGCAGCAGCGTGCTGCGTCCAGTGATCCTCCACGGCTTGCTGTTCGTGCTGTTGATGGTCTCGGCTACGGGCTTGTCTACGCTCTTTACCGCGCTCTTCCATGGTTTCGATTCCTTGCTGGTCAGCACCGAGCAGCTGGCGATGGCCTTCACCTTCACCCTGGTTGGAATCCCCTTGGCCTGGCTGTTGTGGCGTTCCATCCGCAAGCGCTTGGCCCGGCCGTCGGCCTTCGACTCAGCCATCTGGTCCTTGCAGGCCTCGGCCGCGTACCTTGCCACCCTGGCTGCCAGCAGCTGCGCCGCGCTGGCGTTCCTGGCGGGACTTGTTTCCGCAGCCCGCGACGGTGCATGGCAGTCGACGCTGGCGGTGGCCTTGGGCTGGGGCACGGTGTGCGCCTGGCAGCACCGCCAAATCACTTCATCGCGTACGGCACCGCGGCAATTCGCCCAGCTGGCGGCCACCGCGGGAAATTACTTCAGCATGGTGCTCTTCGCGCTTTCGCTGGTTGCCACGCTGACGGTCGCGTTGGAAATCCTGGTCGTGCCGGAAAACACGCTGGTGGGCCCCACCGGCATGCCGAATCTGCTGATGGCGCTGGTCTGGCTGGCAGGTTCCTCGGCCCTGTGGTTCTGGCATTGGAAACTGCGCAGAGTCCAGAAGATGTCCAATCTCCTGAACAGCGTCCTGCTGGTTGCATTGGGCCTGGCCGCACCGGCGTTGGCGTTCCTGCTGGCGATCGCCGAGCTGGTTTCCTGGGTGTGGCCGCAGGCATGGACGGCGCAGGAACGCACCGAGCTGTTCCTCGACGGCGGTCCAAGCCTGCTGGCCATCATTGTGGCGGCCGCGGTTCTCTGGATTTACCACCAGTCCCAGCTGCGTTCCAGGCTGCACCCTGCCGCCGTGGTTGGCGCAGCGCACCTGGCGCTGAGCGGTGTCAGCCTGGCCGTGCTGGCTACCGGGCTGGGCATGGTGGTCAATGCGCTCTTCGCAGCACTCGGGTCCAGCGTCTCGGTGGGCTACTCCGCGGGTTTGCTGGGCCATGGTCTCGGCTTGCTCGCCTTCGGAGCCGCCGCATGGCTTTGGTACTTCAAGCCCTGGAAGCCCTTCCCGGCAGACTCGCGCAGCGCCTATTTGGTCCTGTTCTTCGGAGCCAGTTCCGTCGTCGCGCTGGTTTCCCTGCTGGTCTTCGGGTACCGGATTTTCGAGTTCTACCTGGAACCCGATTCTCGTCTTGATTCCCTCCTGGACACCGTTCGCGGCCCGCTGGGCTGGCTGGTTGCGACCGCTGCCGTGGCCGGCTACCACTTTGCGCTGTGGCGTTCGGATAAGGATTCCAGAGCCGGTTCTTCTGGAAAATCCATTGCCTCTCAGGGGGCGATAACACATCGAGCAGTGGTAATCGTTGGCCCGGCGGCTTCCGAGCCGATGGCGGCTCAGCTCAAAGCGCGCCCGGAGCTAGCGGTGACGTGGATGGCTTCGTCCGGCCCTGCATTGGACGACCGGGCCGAGGTGTCGGTGCTGGCGCGCATCGAGGAATACCTGGCAACTCATCATGATTCCTTCATGGTTCTTGCCGAAGCTGACGGGTCGGTGCGTTGTATCAATCTCGCCTAGTCGGAACGCATTCAGCACCAATTTGTAAATAGGTGCGTCTATTGTGACTTATTTTGCCCTAACCTAAAAACATCATGGTAGTGTGACTTTTTGTGCTCGCGATTCAGTGAGTGTTCCCTAATTACGGAAAGTCGCATGACCCTCCTTGCGCCGCATCAACCCGCCAACAAGTCCGATCAAACCAAAGCCGCCCATGGATCAGCAGGATTGGCCGCCAGCAATGCTTGGAAGTCAGCGGCGTTGGCCCTCTGCCTCGGCTTGCTCGCAGTCGCCCTCTTCGCGTCTTTGGGCATTGGAGCAAAGGCGATTGCGCCGCTGGCTGCCGGGCAGGCGCTATGGGGAATTGGCACACCCGAAACACTGGTGATCATCAACGAGCTGCGCCTGCCGCGCACCGCGATTGGGCTCCTGGCAGGAATGTCCCTGGCTGTTGGCGGCGCATTGATTCAGGCACTGACCCGCAATCCGCTGGCAGATCCCGGTATCCTCGGGGTCAATGCGGGCGCCGGATTCGCCGTCGTGCTCGCAGTGGCATTCCTCGGCATCACCCACATTTCCCAGTACATCTGGTTCGCCTTCGCCGGAGCCGTGCTGGCCACCCTCGCGGTATACCTCATTGGATCGCGTGGCCGCGGTGGAGCGACACCGGCCAGGCTGACCTTGTCCGGCGTCGCACTGGGCGCCGTGCTGGGAGGAATTTCCAACGGGATGACCCTGCTCAACCCCGAGGCTTTTGACCGCATGCGCTATTGGGGCGCGGGAACCTTGAACAACCGCACCCTGCCCATGGTGGGCGTCATCGCCCCTTTCGTTATCCTGGGGCTGGTCTTGGCGGTGCTGTGCACCCGCTCGCTGAACACATTGGCCTTGGGCGATGAGGCCAGCCTCGCGCTGGGTACCAATATCGGCCTGACCCGCGCAGTGGTGATCGTGGCGGTCACCCTGCTCTGCGGCGCAGCGACCGCCGCCGCCGGCCCGATCGGCTTCGTGGGCTTGATGATCCCGCATATCAGCCGTTGGATCGTCGGACCGGATCAGCGATGGATCCTGTGTTTCTCGATGATCCTCGGCCCGGTGCTGTTGCTCGTTTCCGATGTGCTCGGCCGCATCGTTGTCCCGCCCGGCGAAATGCAGGTGGGGGTCGTCACGGCCTTGCTTGGCGCTCCGGTGCTGATTTGGCTGGTTCGGCGCAAGCAGGCTAGCGGACTATGAGTGCTGTGGATTTTGGCCCGGGCCACCGGGTACTGCGCATTGGACGCATCTGGTTGCGCGTGCAACCACGTCAGCTGCTTCTCGCCGCACTCCTCTCGGTGTTGGCGGCCGCCCTGGGCCTCTACGCGTTGGCCACTGGCGACTACACGCTGGGCTTGGGCGAAGTGCTCAATACCCTGGCTGGAGCCGGGGAGGCCAGCAGCCAGCGGGTGGTGCTGCAATGGCGGCTGCCCCGCGTTCTGATGGCACTGCTATTGGGCGCAGCGCTAGGCGCCAGCGGGGCAATTTTCCAATCCATGACCCGCAATCCCCTGGGTTCTCCAGACATTATCGGATTCAATACCGGTGCCTATACCGGTGCGCTGGCCGTCATGCTGGTCTTCGGCGGCGGGTATTTCCAGGTGGCACTCGGTGCATTGGCTGGTGGCTTGGCCACCGCGGCCGTGGTGTATGCCTTGTCCTTTAAGAACGGCTCTGAGGGATTCCGGCTGATCATCGTCGGGATCGCGGTCAGCGCGATCCTCGCTTCGGCCAACACCTGGCTGATCTTGCGCAGCGAGCTGGAGGACGCCATGTCCGCGGCCATCTGGGGTGCCGGCTCGCTGAATGCCATCGGCTGGGACCAGGCCATACCGGCCGCAGCGGTCGCGTTGCCTCTCGCGCTGGGCGCCATGGCCTGCACGCGCAGGATGCGCCTGCTGGAATTGGGCGATGACGCTGCTGTGGCGCTGGGCATCAACACCGAATCCAGCAAGCTGTCCTTGCTGGTGATCGGGGTGGCGTTGACTGCCCTGGCCACCGCGGCGGCAGGCCCCATCGCCTTCATCTCGCTAGCTGCTCCGCAAATCGCGCGCCGGATCATGGGCAGCGCAGGCGTGTCGTTGGCTTACTCGGCATTGCTCGGCGCCGTGTTGCTGCTGGCCAGCGATGTGCTGGCCCAGCGCGTTTTGGAGAACACTTCCCTGCCGGTTGGCGTAGTCACCGTCAGCATCGGCGGGGTCTACCTGATCTGGCTACTACTTCGTGAGGCACGACGCCAATGAGCATGACCCATCCGCAGCTATCCGCCGACCGGCTCACCTTGGGCTACGGGCCATCGGCCATCTCCGAAAACCTCTCGCTATCCATCCCCCCGGGCTCGTTTACGGTCGTCATTGGACCCAACGCCTGCGGCAAATCGACCTTGCTGCGCGCCCTGTCCAGGGTGCTGAAGCCTTCCTCCGGCCAGGTCATCCTGGATGGCAAACCGATCCTGTCCCTGCCAGCCAAGCAGGTGGCCCAGCGGCTGGGGCTGCTGCCGCAGTCCTCCATCGCCCCGGATGGCATCACCGTTGCGGATCTGATCGCCCGCGGCCGCAGCCCGCACCAAGGCTTGTTCTCCCAATGGTCTGCCGCGGACGAGCAAGCAGTGCTCAGCGCCATGCACGCCACAGGCACCACCGGGCTCTCCCGGCGGCTGGTCGACGAACTATCCGGCGGGCAACGCCAACGCGTCTGGATCGCCATGGTACTGGCCCAGCAGACTCCTTTGCTGCTGCTCGATGAACCGACCACCTTCTTGGACATCTCCCACCAGATCGAAATCATGGAACTGTGCCGCAGGCTCAACGAGCAACAGGGCAACACGGTGGTTGCGGTGCTCCATGACTTGAACCAAGCGTGCCGCTACGCCACGCACCTGATCGCGATGAAATCCGGTGAGATCGTCGCCGCAGGACCTCCCTCGCAGATTGTCACCGAGGAACTGATCCGCGAGGTTTTCGCCTTGCCCTGCACCATCATCCAGGATCCCGTCTCGCACACACCACTCGTGATCCCGCTGGGCCACGAGGCCATCTAAGAAGGAAAAGAACATGCAACCAATGACCCGACGCGTCTTTTTCGGCGCAGCTTCGCTGGCCGCAGCCCTGGCCCTGGCCGCCTGCAGCCCGAGCACCCAGGCCGCTTCCCCTTCAAGCGGCGAAGCCAGCGCAGCGTGGAGCTTCACCGATTCCGGCTATGGAAAAACCATCTCCATGGATGCTGCACCGCAAACGCTGGTCACCGATTCCTATTCGGCTGCGGCACTCTGGGACTACGGCATCCGCCCCTCGGGCGTCTTCGGATACGGTTTGGACGAGTCGGGCAGCCTGGCCCTTAGCAGTGCGGATCCAGCAGAGATGACCATCATTGGCCAGGACGGAGAGTTCAGCCTGGAGAAGTTGCTTGGCCTCGACCCGGATCTGATCGTGGGCTTCGGCAATGCCGAAGGCACGGGCTGGACCTGGTGGGATGACAAGGTCCAGGCAGAGGCCACTGCCACGGCTCCATTCCTGGGCATCAAATTTGGCAACCGGCCTGTTCTGGAGGTCATCGAGGACTATGAATCATTGGCCAAGTCATTGGGTGGGGATATTGCGTCGCAGTCCGCCGCCAAGGCCGACTACCAAGCCAAACTTGAACAGTTGCGTGCCTTGGCCAAGGACCAGCCGTTGCGGATCATCGCGCTCAATGGGTATGACGACCTGTACGTCGGCCAGAAATCACTGGGCCAGCTGGCCCTGCTGGATGAACTCGGATTCGATATTGTCGGCCAGACCGAGGACAGCGGCTGGGCTTCAATGAGCTGGGAGAAGGTTGCCGATTACCCTGCCGATGTGGTGCTGAGCTATTCGGGCACCGCGCAGCAGGTCAAGGACCATCCCGTCTTCGCGTCTTTGCCAGCGGTAGAGGCCAGCCAGGTGGTCGAATGGGATGATAAGCGTCCGTTCACCTACAGCAGCTATGCGCAATGGTTCGACGAGCTGATCGCAGTGCTCAACACAGCCAAGAGCCTGAACTAGGGGCACTGCGCCGAGGTCCGGTACCCCGCGCCACGAGGCGCACCGGGGCGCCGGCCCCAGCAGCTCACCGACCCTGCCTAAGCCAGCACGCCCAGCAGCACTCCCCCGAGCGCACCGATGGCCACGACAATCCATGGGGCCATCTTCCAGGCGGTCAGCAAAACAAAGCAGAGCAAGGCCAGGACGAAAGCGGGAGCGGAAGTAATCGCCGAGGTGAAGACCGGGTTGTACAGTGCGGCGGCGAGCACTCCGACCACTGCCGCGTTGGCGCCATGCATGATGGCCCTGGCGGTAGGCCAGTGGCTCACCCGGTTCCAGAACGGCAGCACGCCGAGCAGCAGCAGGAAGCCCGGAAGGAAAATGGCAAGCAAGGCGATGAGCGCTCCGGCAGCGCCGCCGGGACCCGAGTCGACGAGGACGCCAAGGTACGCGGCGAAGGTGAAGAGCGGTCCGGGCATGGCCTGGGCCGCGCCATAGCCGGCGAGGAATTCTTGGGAACTGATCAGCCCGGGATCCACGACTGCGCTTTGGAGCAGCGGCAAAACCACGTGCCCGCCGCCAAAGACCAGGGCGCCGGAGCGGTAGAACGCATCGATGAAGCCCAGCAGATCCCAGCCGGTGGCAAGGGCTGCCACCGGCAACCCGAAAAGCAGGATGGCGAACAGCGACAGGCAGCTGATGCCCACGGTCCTTGATACCGGAAACTGCATAGCCGCCGCTGCTCCGGCATCCTTGCCGCGGCACCAGAAATATCCTGCCAATGCGCCGAAGGCAATGGCCAGGACCTGCCCGAAGCTTCCGGCCAAAAGCAGCGCCGATCCGGCAGCGACAACCGCAATGGCGGCACGGGCACGATCCGGAGCCAGGTTCCTTGCCATGCCCAGTACCGCGTGGGCGATGATGGCGACCGCAACGATTTTCAGGCCGGCCAGCAGCCCGGTACCGATGGGACCGCTGAACAGCGAAGCGCCGAAGGCGAAGACCGCCATCACCACCGCAGAGGGCAGGGTGAACGCCAGGAATGCCGCCAGGGCACCGCGCATTCCGGCCCGGTGCAAGCCCAAGCCGAAACCGACCTGGCTGGATGCCGGGCCGGGCAGGAACTGGCTCAATGCGACCAGTTGGGCGTACTGCTGGTCATCGAGCCAGCGGCGGCGATCAACCAGTTCGGTGCGGAAGTATCCCAAGTGGGCGATTGGACCGCCGAAAGAGGTCAAGCCGAGCTTCAGGAAGACCTTGAAGACTTCCCTGGCCGAGCCCTGTGCCATGCGCTGTGATTCCATGGATTCCAGCATAAGTCGTGGAGGAAAACGGAAGGTAAACAGCGATAGCGCGCCACGCTAATTGCGTGATGCCACCGGGATTCGGGGGCTGGTGCGCTTCGCGTTCCGCGCTCCGGAGATCGAGGCCAGGCCAACAGCGAGCAGTGTCAGCAAGGTACCCATGACAGTTGCGGCGGTGACGGACGAACCGGGAGCCGGGAAGAAAACGTCCAGGAGCAGCGAGCCCACTAGCTGGCCGCCAACGGCCGCGAGGCTGGTGACCAGCACTCCGAGCCGCTTGACCACCAGGGCGGTGATGCCGACGAACAGGCAACCGAGCAGTCCGCCGATGTAGTACCACCAGGTGCCTGGCAGCGGGTCCAGGCCGATGCCGGCAGGCAACCGCACCAGCATCACCATCGCCAGGACCACGAACCCGACGGCAAAGTTCACCAGGGTCGCCGCCGTGGCGCCGCCATAAGCCGCCGCTTGCGCGCCGTTGGCAGCTGCCTGGAAGCCCATGAGCATGCCGACGACTGCCGAAAGCGCCATCGGCAGGAGCAACGCGGCAAGATCGGCGTCGGCTCCGCGCGGACTGACCGCCCAAACCACGCCGATAATGGTCAGCACCACGCCGAGGATGCGCAAGGCATTGATCTTGCGCGGCGCGGCCCCGCCAAAGCCCACCCGGTCCATGAACATGGAACCGATTGCCTGGCCGGTCACCAGGCAGACGGTGAACAGCGCCACCCCAATGAGCGGCACCGCTGCGGCCTGGCTGAAGACAATCAGGGCACCTACCGCGCCGGCCACCAGGTACCAGCGCGGGAAACGGCCTTGGGCCAAGGCGCGCGGCACTTGCGCCACCGAGCCGCGCACCGCGGGAACAAAGATGGCCAGCAGTACCAATGCCGCCAAACCGACACCGAAGCTGATGGTTGATGCCGCGATGGCGTCCCCCAGCTTCGCGCCCAGCGCCCCGTTGATGCGAGACTGCACGCACAGCAGCAGGCCCGAAGCGATGGCAAGCAGGATGAACAGGATCTTTCCGCCGGAGCGGACCTGCGCGGTCATGGTGGTGCTGGTGGTCAACGGAGTTCTTTCACGAAGTGGAGGCTGGTGCAGAATGGCAAAAACGGGACCCGCCAGGCGGGTCCCGTTCTTGCTGGCATTACTTCGCCGCGTCGCTGGCGAGGATATGCGTCGTGGATATGACGGTGGCCTGGTCAACCACGGCCAACGCATCAATCAGCGAGGAGAGGATGAACATCGACGAGTCGACTTCCAGCTTCACCGGGTACTGGTGGATCAGCATGGCGACCATGTCGCGCACCGCTTCTGCCACTTCGTCATCGCTGAAGGCCGGGTTGTGGCCTACCAGCACGTCGGTCGGGGCGTTCTCGCGGGCGGGCACGTAGCTGACCGCGAAAGCCAGCGGAACGCCGCCCTCGCGCTTCGGCTTGTCGCGCAGCACCAGGGCGCCCTGCGCGCCGGTGTGCTCGTCGAGCAGCATGCGCTGCGCCGAGCCCACGGTCATCTTGGCTGGATCCCAATCGGTGTGCACCGCGTTGTAGAAATCCATCACCAGCTGGGTCAGCTCGACACTGCCGGTGGACAGGTCCTCGATCACCCGGTCATTGGTGTCGAAAACCGGTTCAGCCAGAGCCCCCGGCTCCAGGATGACATCGCGCGAGACCTGGATTTCGCCCAGGCCCAGCGACTGGCAGAAGCCAGCCGCCGCGGCAGCAGGATCGCCCGCGGTCACCGTGTAGCGGGCCTTGAGCTCCTGCGCCTGGCCGGCCGGGATCTGCTTGCGCAGTTGTTCCACCAGGGCGGTGCCCACGCCGGACCGGCGCTGCTCGGCGGCTACCTCGACATAGAGCCACAGGCGCTGCGGATGCAGCGAGGAAGCGAACACCACCCCGGCGCCGATAGCCACCTGGTCAACGGTGGCTACCAGCGTGCGGGAGAACGGTGCATCGCTGTTTTCGCGCAGCATGGTGCGGTCCTGGTGGGCCTGCGGGGAACGCGGGTCGCCGAAGATCTGCAGCAGCTGGAGGTCGTCCCCGGAGCGCCACAGGCGGAATTCCAGTTCGTTCATCGGGCTCTAGGCTCCGTTCAGGCGCTCGGAAAGGTAAGCGGTGACCTGGTCCAGGGAAACACGTTCCTGGGACATGGTGTCGCGTTCGCGGATGGTCACGGCCTGGTCCTCGAGGGTGTCGAAGTCCACGGTGATGCAGAACGGGGTGCCGATCTCATCCTGGCGGCGGTAGCGGCGGCCAATGGCACCGGCGTCATCGAAGTCGATGTTCCAGCGCTTGCGCAGCTCGGCAGCCAGGTCCTTGGCCTTCGGGGAAAGGTTCTCATTGCGGCTCAGCGGCAGCACCGCGGCCTTGACCGGAGCCAGGCGCGGATCGAGCTTGAGCACGGTGCGCTTGTCCACGCCGCCCTTGGTGTTCGGTGCTTCGTCCTCGGTGTAGGCATCGACCAGGAAAGCCATCATGGAACGGGTCAGGCCGAAGGAAGGCTCGATCACGTAGGGGGTGTAGCGCTCACCGGTGGCCTGGTTGAAGTAGGACAGCTCGGAGCCCGAAGCCTTCGCATGGCTGGACAGGTCGTAGTCGGTGCGGTTGGCAACGCCCATGAGCTCGCCCCACTCCGAGCCCTGGAAGCCGAAGCGGTACTCGAAGTCGATGGTGCCGGCCGAGTAGTGCGCGCGCTCGTCTTCTGGCACGTCGAACTGGCGCAGGTTCTCTTCCTTGACGCCCAGATCCAGGAACCATGCCCAGCAATCCTTGACCCACTGGTCGAAGAAGGCGGGGGCATCTTCTGGAGCGGTGAAGAACTCGATTTCCATCTGCTCGAACTCGCGGGTGCGGAAGATGAAGTTGCCCGGGGTGATTTCGTTGCGGAAAGCCTTGCCGATCTGGCCGATGCCGAATGGCGGCTTCTTGCGCGAGGCGGTGAGCACGTTGGCGAAGTTCACGAAGATGCCCTGGGCGGTCTCCGGACGCATGTAGGCCAGGCCGGCTTCGGTATCCACTGGGCCCAGGAAGGTCTTCATCAGGCCGGAGAACATCTGCGGCTCGGTGAACTGGCCCTTGGTGCCGCAGTCAGGGCAGGCGATCTCGCTCATCCCGTCCTTGGCTGCACGGCCCTTCTTGGCCTCGAAAGCCTCGATCAGGTGGTCCTGGCGGTGGCGCTTGTGGCACTGGATGCATTCGACCAGCGGGTCGGTGAAGGTGGCCACGTGGCCCGACGCTTCCCAGACAGCCTTGGGCAAGATGATCGACGAGTCCAGGCCAACCATGTCCTCGCGGCCGCGAACGAAGTTCTGCCACCACTCGCGCTTGATGTTTTCCTTCAGTTCGGTGCCCAGGGGACCGTAATCCCATGCCGAACGGGAACCACCGTAGATTTCACCAGCCTGGAAAACGAATCCTCGACGCTTTGCGAGGGAAATAACCTGGTCTAGCTTGGACTGTGGCGCCATATCAACTCCAATGGGAATTACGAGGCCGCTGGTTGCGGTCCGTAGAAAAATACATACCTTCCAAGGGTATCGTTTCCGCGGCCTGCAGACGAAGCCGAATCAGGTAACGCCGACGTGAACTTCCACGCCTTTGGCCGATTCTAACGATGCAGCGCGCTTATTTAGGGAAGAATGGAAGCCATGAGTGCCAACGAAGCTTTTGACCTAGAAATCCGCGACGAGTCCATCCGCTTGGGCCAGTTGCTCAAGCTTGCCTCCCTGGCCGAGGATGGCATCCACGCCAAGGAAATGATTTCCGACGGAATCGTCACCGTCAACGGAGAGGTGGACACCCGTCGGGGGGCGCAGATCCGCCCCGGCGACGTGGTGTGCGTGAATGGTGAATGCGTGAAGGTCACCGCGCAGCAGTAGTCAGCTTTTCCCCAGGACGACCCTGTTGAGGAACTCGGAAACATCCTGCAGTTCTTCCATGCACACCGAGTGGCCAATCTGCCGGTAGGTTTCGCTGGCCAATTCGGTGTGCCCCGGGACCCATCCCAGGGTGTATTCGATCTTGTCCCGGGTGATCACCGGGTCAGCCAGATCGCGGCCCCAGAACAGCGGCAGCGGCTTTTCTGCCAGCTTCGCGTCGTCGAATATATCCAAGGGCCCGGGATCCACGGCGAAGCCCGAGAGCCCGACGACGGCTTCAATGGAATCGGGCTGGTAGCGTGCCAATGAAGTCGCCATGGCCATGCCCTGGGAGAAACCGAGCAGGGTGATCGAGGAGTGCTGCTTTGCCAGCGGTTCCAGCAATGCCCATAGCGCTTCGACGCTGCGTGCCACCGACTCGATGGAGTAATCGATTTCCTGGGTCAGCGGGAACCAGCTGTACCCCGGGCCTGCTTGGAGCGGTGCGCGCACCGAGAGGTAAGTGAACTCTTCGGGCAGATGCTGCGAGAGCCCCATGAGGTCTTGTTCATTCGAGCCATAGCCGTGCAGGAACACCAGCAGCGGAGTTCCAAGGCGGGATTCGTCGTTACGGGAGATGATGGCCACTGGAGCCTGATCCGGGATAGTCATAGTTCCCCAAGACTATCGAACAGGACGTCGCGGGGAACTACAGCTAGCTCAGCGCTTCCGCGGCCCGATTCCATCAATTCCCCGGCCACCGGCGATGGCAGCGCCCGGGTGCAGCAGAACTTCCCCATAATCACCGTCGAATCTGCTGATGGCGTTGGCCGGCACTATCCTGGAACCTTGGTCTTCCAAGGCCTCGAAATCCAGTTGACATGTTACAAGATTATAAATCTTCAAAAATTGCTTAGCTTTCCAAGTTTTTCGTGTTCAACTGGACCAACGGCCTCACGGCCCTCCGGAACGCCGCTCTCGCCGGACGAGACAGCGACAGCGACAGCGACAGAGTAAGGAATAGGCGCCATGGGCGAAATTGAATACAGCGAAGATATTCCGGGGCAGCTGCAAGAGGATCTCGATAGTTTCGGGTACATCGAACCGGACCCGGGAAGCGCTTCGTCCCTATTCGATAACGTGGACGCCGTATTTTCAGTCGGCACTCCCCTGTTCGCCATGCTCTTTATCGCCGTTGTCGGATTGATCATCTTCGTAGCTGTGCGCAATTACCGCAAAGCTAAGAGCGCCGGTTTTGATCCGCTGACCCTGGAAACCGAACTGTTGGCAAGAGCCGCTAATTCAGCTATGCTGGCGCCGGAAAATCCCTTGAGGACAAGCTTGCCGAACTCGATTCCCTGCACTCGCGAGGAATCATTACCCGCGACGAGTACTTGCAGGCGCGCCGGGACGCTTTGAGCGACTAGCACGGCAGCTCGTGGAATCATCCTCGGGAATGATTGACTATAAGTTACCCTTTGGTAACAATAGATTCGTGCCAAACGATTCTGCTTCTGAACTATCAACATCCGCCAATGCCCCACTGCATCCGTGGCGCCGCTATGTCGCCATTGGGGACTCGTTCACCGAGGGCATAGGCGACCCCGACCCGTCGAGCACCGGCCGCCACCTTGGCTGGGCCGACCGCTTGGCCCATGAGCTCAGCCGCACCGTCCCGGACTTCTCGTATGCCAATCTCGCCATTCGAGGCCGGCTGATTGGCCAGATCGTTGCCGAACAGCTCGATCCCTGCATTGACCTGAAGCCTGATCTGATCTCGCTCTGCGCGGGCGGCAACGATGTCCTGCGCCCGGGCGGGGATCCAGACAAGATTGCAGATATCCTCGACAATGCGGTAGCCAAGCTCACCGATACGGGCGCCACGCTCTTGCTCTTCACCGGGCCCGATATTCGCGATACCCCGGTTTTGGGAAGCATCCGAGGCAAAGTGGCGATCTACAACGAAAATGTGCGCACCGTAGCCGCCCGCCACGACGCCATCGTGGCGGACATGTGGGCCTTGCAGGAGTTGCACCAATCCCAGATGTGGGCACCGGATCGCCTGCACTTCTCCCCTGCCGGGCACCGGCGCATTGCCGCCATGGCACTGGACTCGCTGAACGTCGCGCATCCTCTGGATACCGAAATCGTTCCGGCCGTGGATGAACGCAGCTGGCGGGAAGCCCGCAAGGAGGATCTGCAGTGGGCGCGCGAGCATCTTGCTCCCTGGGTATTGCGCCGCCTGCGCCACCAGTCCTCCGGCGACGGCATCACCCCGAAGCGGCCCTCGGCCACGCCGTTTGCGCAGACCAAGCCAAACGACTCGCTCGGCGCCGGCGACAGCGCCAAGTAGGCATGAAAAGCCTGAAGCAGTTCCACCGATTACTGGCGGAACTGCTTCAGGCTTTGAAATCTTCCCGAGCCCTTTCCGGGGCTCAGTCCCCGAACACCAAGGTCCGGAGCACGCCATCGAGCTGCGTGGCATCGGTCAGGAATCCATCGTGGCCAATCGGCGAATCAATGTAGTGCACCGGTTTTGGCTTGGACAGCGACGAGGCCAGCTTCACTGACTGCTCAGGAAAGTACAACCGGTCAGTGGTTACCGCGGCAACCACCACGTTGACGTTCGCCAATCGCGCCAAGGCGGCTTCCAGGGATTCATGGCCGCGAGCCACATCATGACTCATCAGCGCCTCGGTGAGCACCAGGTAGCTGTTGGCGTCGAAACGATTCACCAGCTTGCTGGCCTGATGGTCAAGGTAGCTTTCCACCTGGTACCGCCCGCGAGGCCCCTCGAGCAGACTCGTTGGCTTCTCGCCATCCTGCGGATTGCGCGAGAAACGGGTTTCAAGCTCGGCCTCGGAACGATAGGTGATGTGGGCCAGGCGGCGAGCCAAGCCAAGACCGGCGTCCGGGCGCGCATCGTTGCCGTAGTAGTCGCCATTGCAGAAGTGCGGATCCAACCGGATGGATTGGGTTTGCACCTGTGCAAAGGCAATTTGCTCGGCAGTCGCCTGCGCGCTCGAGGCCATCACTACGAGGTTCTTGACCTGGTCGGGGAACTCGACGGCGTATTCCAACGCGCGCGCACCGCCCATCGAACCGCCAATGACCGCATGCCAGGAATCAATTCCCAGTTGCTTGGCCAGCCGCGCTTCAAGGCGCACCGAGTCCTTGATGGTGACGAAGGGAAAGCTCGAACCGTAGGGCAGGCCCTGGTCGCCCAAGGACGAGGGGCCGGTGGAACCATTGCAACCACCCACCATGTTGATGGACACGACAAAGTACTCATTGGTGTCAACCGTGGCTCCGGGACCTACGAGCTCTTCCCACCAGCCGGCGCTTTGCGAATCGCCTTGCGCAACGTGGGCGTCACCGGTGAGCGCATGCATCACCAGCACCGCGTTGGAGCCATCAGCTGCTAGCGTCCCCCACGTTTCATAGGCCAGCACCACGTCCGGAAGGAATCCACCGAATTCGAAGTGGTGCTCCCCCACGGACTTACGGCGCAAAATGCCGTCTTGCCCGCCGGCGAGCTCTTCGGCGCGCAGAGTATCTTCAGTAGTCACAATGGATGCCATGCCTAGAGGGTTTCCTGCAGTTCCTTGTTCTCGAGGGCTGCAACAGCTTGGAAGCCCAGTTCCAGATCGGCCAGAATATCCTTGATATTCTCCAGTCCGACGCTCAGCCGCACCAGTCCCGGGCTCACGCCGGCCGCAACCTGCTCAGCTTCGGAGAGCTGGGCATGGGTGGTGGAGGCCGGGTGGATGACCAATGAGCGCACGTCGCCGATGTTCGCGACATTGGAGTGCAATACCAGTGCGTCCACGAAGGCCTGGCCGGCTTCCGAACCGCCCTCCAGTTCGAACGCGATGATCGAGCCGGCGCCCTGATCGCTGTACTTCTGCGCACGCTCATGCCATGGCGAAGACTGCAGGCCTGCGTAGGCGACCTTCTGCACTTCCTCGCGGGCTTCGAGCCAGTTGGCAACTTCTACGGCATTCTGGCCGTGGCGTTCAATGCGCAGCGACAAGGTTTCCAGGCCCTGTGCGATCAAGAACGCGTTGAACGGCGCAACCGAGGAACCCAAATCGCGCAGCAACTGCACGCGGGCCTTGAGGATGTAGGCCAGATTGGCGCCCAGGATGCCGTTGACACCCAGGTCGCGGGCGAAGACCAGGCCGTTGTAGGACTCGTCCGGGGTGTTGAAGCCCGGGAAGCGGTCGGCGTCCTTGGCGAAGTCGAAGTTGCCCGAGTCCACGATGACACCGGCAATGGCATTGCCGTGGCCGCCGAGGAACTTGGTGGCCGAATGGATCACGATATCCGCGCCCCACTCGATCGGGCGGATCAGGTACGGGGTGGCCAGGGTGTTGTCCACCAGCAGCGGCACGCCGGCTTCGTGGGCGATCGCCGAGATGCCCTCGATGTCCAGGACGTCCTGTCGCGGATTGGAGATGGTTTCCCCGAAGAAGGCCTTGGTGTTCGGACGCACCGCGGCACGCCAATCATCCAGGTTGTCCGGGTCGGCAACGAAGGTGACCTCGATGCCCAGGCGCTTGAGCGTGTGCTTGAGCAGGTTCTGGGTTCCGCCGTACAGGCTGGGGCTGGCCACCAGGTGGTCGCCGGCTTCGGCCAAATTCAAGATGGCGAAAGTGGTGGCAGCCTGTCCCGAAGAGAGCAGCAGTGCTCCAACGCCGCCCTCCAGGTCAGCGATGCGGGTTTCCACCGCGTCGGTGGTCGGGTTGCCGATACGGGTGTAGATCGGCTCCAGTTCCTGCAGCGCGAAACGTGCAGCAGCGCTCTGGGCGCTGGGGAAGACGAAAGAGGTGGTTTGGAAAATCGGGAGAGCCCGTGCTCCGGTCGTCGGATCCGGGGTCTGGCCGGAGTGGATCTGACGGGTTTCAAATGACCAGTTATTGCTCATGGTTTCCTCCAAATAGCGTTTCATGACTATGGGGGTACGCCACTGAAAAGACACCGACAGGAAGCACCATATCGTGACGACTTCCAGGGGTAACCCGCGCTTGTCCTTGATGCCTTGTGCGTTCAAGGGCCAGGTCTTCACCCGGGGCACCCCACCGCGGTTGGAGGGTTGCCGCCCAGTAAGCCGGGGCTTGTTACTGGGACTCATGACCTGGTACCAGTTTGCCCGAAAACCGAAGATCTTTGCAACGCAAGGGCTCGTCATTGGACTCAATCGGTCATATTTCGCGAATATTGCAGGTTCATCGCAGAGTATTCGATAGCATCCCGGCACTTAGGTGTGCCTAAGTAGAGACTCGCATCACATGTTGCCATGATGGGCACATGATGAGGCTAGATCACGTAAGTTATGCATGCGGCCCAGACGGGCTGTTGCCAACCGCTGAAAGAATCTCCGAGTCCCTCGGACTGGAATTCGTCAAGGGCGGCGTGCATCCACGATTCGGAACACGCAATGTCATCTTCCCGCTCAAGCATGGCCAGTACCTGGAGGTGGTTGAAGTCCTGAACCACCCGGCCAGCGACAAGGCACCCTTCGGACAGGCGGTTCGCGCCCGTTCGGAGCTCGGCGGCGGCTGGATGGGCTGGTGCGTCTCGGTGGAGGATCTATCCAGTGCCGAGGACCGCTTGGGCCGCAAGTCGGTGCCGGGCAACCGGAAGTTCCCTGATGGCCGCGAACTGACCTGGCAGCAGATTGGCATCAAGGGCCTGATCGCCGATCCGCAGTGCCCGTACCTGATTTCCTGGGATGAAGGATCCGAGGAGCTGCATCCGTCGAAGGCGCTGGAACCTGCCGGCGCCATCAGCCAGATCGCCATTGCCGGCTCGCGTGAACGGGTGCTGGATTGGCTGGGCCAGCCGCAGAACGTCAATTTGGGCGCTGTCACCATGCAATATGAAGCGCCGAATGGCACTCCGGGCATCATGTCGGTTACCTTTGAGACCGAGTCCGGCACCGTGGTGCTGTAAACAGTTCCGCAGAGAACGCAAGTAGGCGGGGACAATGGCGTCCCCACCTACTTTCTTTTCGTTAAGGCCGGTCCAGGCGCTTCCCCAGCACCACGACGTGCTGGTCTTCGAAGCCCAGTCGTTCATAGAAATCGATGACGGCAGAGTTCTCCTCGCGGACCATGAGCTGCACCTTGGGCACGCCGCGATCCCGCAGCCACAGGACAGCGGCATCCACCAGCTCCCTTCCCAGGCCGTTGCCCTGCCGGCACGGATCCACCGCAACATAGTAGAGCCAACCTCGGTGGCCATCATGGCCAACCATCGCAGTAGCCATGAGTTGATCGTTCTCAACGATGGCCAGCACCGTGGAAGTAGGCTCGGCCAAAGCCCGTCGGGCGTCGGCGAGCGCATCATTCCACGGACGAGTCAGCCCGGTTGCTTCCCACAATTCAACTGCTTGGCGAAGGTCCTCTTCCCGCAGCACGGTAATCTGCATTGGCTCAGCTTACCTGCGCTACTGGCCGATTCCGATGGCCGGCCCGACCAAGGCGTATCCCACGAAGCCGATGGCATCAAGCAGGAAATGCGCGATAACCAGCGGCATCACCCGCCCGTACTTCTGGTATACCCAGCCGAAGACGATGCCCATGAGCATATTGCCGATCATCGGCCCCACCCCCTGGTACAGGTGGTAGCTGCCTCGGATCATCGCAGAACCAATAATGGTGCTCCACAGGCCCAGCTTCAATTTCTTGGCGTAGGTGAACAGGAATCCGAGCATCAGCACTTCTTCGAGGACTGCATGACGTGCAGCCGACAGCAGAAGCACTGGGACGCTCCACCAATAATCGCCAAGATTCGCTGCTGACAGTGCCGTGGTGACGCCCAGCGCCCGTCCAGCGGCATAGACGCCCAGCGTTCCTACTCCCATGGCCAAGAACATCCCCGCCCCGAGCAGTGCGTCCTTGCCCGGCTTGCGCATATCGAAACCGATGTCCCGGATGGTTCGTCCGGTCGTGCGCTTCATCAGGTAGAGCGCCAGCACGACGGGTACCAAGGCAAAGACTATGTCCAGCAGCTGGTAGGAGAAATCAAAGAACTCGCGGGTGCTCAGCGGGTTGTTCAGGGATGTAGTTTGCTCGCGCAGTGGCGCCCGGGTGACCTTATCGGCAAAGCTCAGCAGCGAGTAGACCGCGCTTTGTCCCAAAGACAGGGCAAGAACCAAGACGATCTCGAACTTGAGGGTCTTGCGGGTTGCTGTCTGCTTAACTTGTTCAGCGTTCACGTTTCCGATCATAGGCTGATCTGGCTGTGCGCGTACTGAGCAGCCTCGTGGCAAACCTGCGATAGCCTGAGGTTGAGACCACCAGCAAGCTGAACGAGAAGAGTGCGAGTGAGCCGTCCTGCCACCATTGGAGAACTGCAGATTGCCCGTCAGCTCTGCCCCGATCTTTCCTGGGAAGATGCGGCGGTGAACGAAGGCGGACAATTCCACAAGGTGGTCATTGGCAATCCGCAAGCGGTGATTCGCATGGCGCGCACGCCAGCGGCCACGGAACAGATGCCCCGTTCCGTCAAGCTGCTGTCTTTGCTGGAGGATCAGCTCAACTACCAGATCCCGGTGGCGGTCTCCGAGATCCTGCACGTCGACGGACTCAGCTCCGTGGCCATGTCCTTCATCCCCGGCAACGCCCATGAACCGCATTACGGGGATCCGAAGGTGCTGGGTCAGCTGGTCAAGGATTTGGCCGAGCTGCCGCTGGAGCCGATCAGCGAGCATCTGGCCAAACCGTTTTCATTCCGTGGCGAATGGACCCAGGCCAGGCAGCAGCAATGCTTCGATGCGCTGCCCGAGGAACTGCGAGGGCCTGCTACCGAGCTCTGGGCCCAGCTCGATTTCCTGGCGCAGGTTCCTGCGGGCTTGGTTCATGGCGATTTGGCCGGTCACAACATGCATTGGATCGGCGAGAAACTGGTTGGCATCTTGGACTGGGACCTGGCCGCTGCGTGGGACCCGGCTTTGAACACCGCTTACCTGAGCCTGTGGCATGGGTTGGAAATGGCGGATTTGATTGCTCCCAGCGCCGAGGAAGCATACCGGGCCAAAATCTGGTTGGGCCTGATGAGTCTTGAACGGCTATCGGATACGCTCTCGCGCACCGACAACCCGAAGATGGGCAAGCTCATGCGCAAGATTGGTCCGCGCATCCTCTCCGCTGCGCAGTCAATCAATGGCTAGGACGCATATTTACGAGCCCCATCAGGTCGCTGCCAGGCTAGCCGCCCGCCGTGGCGCACGCGAGCTGGCACTAACCGGGGAAGGCACCGAATTCCTTTTTTACAGCTCACTGCGCGGGACCCGCTACGAGGGCTACCGCGTCCCTCGAATGCGGGTCTACAACACCAGCAACAATCCGCAGATTTCGGCCAGCAGCCTTCAGATCAAGGAATTGCACTGCAGCCTCTGGGCTCAACAACATGGGTTGCCCAGCGCACGGGCAAGTGATCTCGTTGATCAAGATGGGTACCCGGTGTTGATCACCGAAGTCATCGAAGATGACGGCTCACCAGTGGACGCTCACGCATTGGGCTCGTTGCTGGCTTCTTTGCACGAACTTCCGCCGCTCGCTTTCGACGAGGAAGGCAGCCAGGCCGGCACAATTTATGCGACGGTTGCCCAGCGCATCGCTGACCGCTACGCGAAGCTAGCCCGCCAGCATTCGATGCCAGCCTTGCCATCGGCCGACGTGTTGCGTGCTCTTCTCGAAAGATCCTTGCACCGGCGCAGGCTGTTGCATCTGGATATCCGTAGGCAGAACGTTCGTGTTCTGGCTGGAATGCCCCTGGCCATATTCGATTGGAGTAATGCCCTCTGCGCTGCCCCGGAGATGGAACTGGCACGCATCGAGGAATACGCTGCCATTGCCGAAAACGGTTTGGACAACGAGCGCTTGCGTACTGCATACACCGGAAATGGCGGCAGTTTCGACGACACTTCGGCAGCGTGGACTGTGCTGAGGCTGGATGCTGCGGTGATGCTCGCCGGGGTATTCAACTCCGTGGCTCCCAATAGCAATCGTGAACAGCTCTTCCTCGCGCGAAGCCGGGCGTTGCTTGAAAACCTGGGCTCCTCGCTTTGACCTGTGCGGCCGGCCCTGCTTGTTGCGCGCGTTGCTTTGACAGGACCAGCGCAGGCCATCGGAAAAGATAGTGCTTGGCATCCGCTGGTCCCGCAAGCACAAACGCCGACCGGACCAGCAGCTCGGTGGGCAGTTCCAGCGCAGCTAGGATTTCTCCTCGGGCCGATATTCCGCCACGTCCATGGCTGCACGCATGCCGGCCTTGGCCAAGGCACCCAGTTGCTCGCTTGTGGCGTCGTTGTCCGTGATGATGCCGGTCAGGTTCTGACGATCCAAGATGACAAACGAGCGCCTGCCGATCTTCGATGAATCGGCCACCAGGTAGCTGCTGCTCGATTGCCGGATCATTTGCTCATTGACTGCCGCTTCCATTTCATCGCTGACCATCGGACCGACTTCGGGATCCAACCCGTTGATTCCGACAAAAGCCAAGTCAATGGTGATCTTTGCCAGAGAGGACTGCGCCATTGGACCAACCAGCTCGTAAGAACGGTCGTTGAGCACGCCGCCAGTAACCATCACCCGGATATGCGGGCGGACGGCCAGCATCGAGGCAATGTTCACCGCGTTGGTGACCACGGTCAACGTGACCCGGCCCGGTTCACCCACCAGGTCTTGGCGCAGGCTCAGTTCGCTGGCGATCGCCTTGGTGGTGGTTCCCCCGGATAATCCGATGACCATATTCTGCGAGACCATGTCGGCTGCCAGCTTCGCGATTTGCGCCTTCGCGCGGTCGTTGCTATCGCGCTGGTAGCGGGAAGGCAGGTCGTAGGCCACCGAGTTGGAGACCGCACCTCCGTGAGTGCGGGTAAGCAGTGATGCGGCGGCCAATGCGTCCAGGTCCCGGCGCGCCGTGGCCGGGCTGGTACCCAGTTGCTTGACGACTTCCTCTACATCGATCTGGCCGCGGCTGGCCAGCAGATCGAGGATCTGGTTCTGCCGTTCCTCGCGTTTCATCGTGCGCGCTCCTTAATTTTCCAGTTCATCAAGCGTGCAGCGCAGTTGGCGCACCTGTTGCTCAGATACTTCGATGGTATCGGCATAGCGGGTCTTGGCAGAAGAATGAACGGCTGCGACTCCCAGTCTGCGTACGGATTCAATATCTGTTGCCTGCAGCCCGCCACCGCACATGATCTCGATCCGGCTGCCGGCGGCTTGAACCATGGCCTCGATCGTGGCCATGCCCTGGTCAACGGTTCTTCTCCCGCCGCTGCTGAGCACTCGGTGAGCCGGGAACTCCAGAAGCCTGGCAAGTTCCCCTATTGGGTCTCGGCTGGCATCGATGGCCCGGTGCACCGTGATTTCCAGCCTCTGGTTCACCGCCAGGGCGGCCTCGGCCCAGTGCCGCATCATGGCCAAGTCCAGTGCCCCGCGTGGATCCAGCGCACCGAGCACTATCCCGTCTACCCCCGCGGCAGCAAGACGTGCAGCTTGCCTCTCCATGAGCGCGGCTTCCTCGGTGGTGTAGCGGAAATTTCCCGGACGGCTGCGCAGCAGTGCGTGCACCCCTCGTGGAGGCCGATGCTCAAGGATCTGTTCGAGCGCTTCCGGGTTTGGCGTGAGCCCGCCTAGTTCCAGCGCTTGGCAGGCTTCGAGCCGATCGGCTCCGGCCCGCGTTGCCCGTTGGGCGCATGCACCAGACGTGGCCACGATTTCCAGCGCCGGCAACGCCGTGCCCACGGCTATTTCACCGCACCGGCAGCCAGGCCGCCGATCAGCCGCTTCTCGATCAATGCGAAGAGCACGATCACCGGAACGATGGCCACAATGGATACTCCGAAAACGTATTGCCATGCAGTGGAGTACTGGCCAACGAACTTGGTCAACGCGACGCTCAACGGCTGGTTCTCGGCGGTGGAGAGGATCACCAGCGAGGCAGCGAATTCATTCCAGCAGGAAACAAAAGTGAAGATCACTGCTGTGACAATACCCGGCCAAACCAGTGGAAGGTTGATGGTGAACAGCACCCGCAGCTTTCCAGCCCCATCAATCTGCGCAGCTTCATCGATGCTGCGTGGTACGCCTGCGAAGAAAGAGTGCATGATCCATACCGCGAAGGCCAAGTTGAAGGCGGCATTGATCAGGATCATTGCCAGCCAAGTGTCGTTCAGATTCCAAGCCAGCATCTGCTTGAACAAACCTGCGGTGAGCACGGCAGGTTGCAGCATCTGCGTGACAATCACCAAGAACATGAACACCATCTTGCCCGGGAACTTGAATCGGGCGGTGTAGTAGGCGGCCGGGGTCGCGACCAGCAGTACCAGCAAGGTGGCGAAAACCGCGATCACGATGGTGGAGATCAAGTTGTAGGGCACCGGAGTTTCCGGGGTGTCCCACATGGTGATGTAGTTGGAAAACTGCGCACCATCCTGCGGCAGGTATTTTGGCGGGATGGCCAGGATTTCGGATTGGGTTTTCAGCGACCCGATCAGCATCGTGCCGTAGGGAATGAGGAAGATAATGACTACCGCGAAGCCTACAACCATCCGGCCGATGACAGTCTTCTTCGCGGCTCGATCTTCGGTTACCAAAAATGCCACGGCTAGATCTCCTGCATGGGTTTGACGGTTTTCACGTAGATCGCCACAATCACCAGCACGATTGCGAAATTCACAACCGAAAGTGCCGAAGACAGATCCAGTCGGCGGTCGAATTGCAGCACCTTGAAGATGTAGGTCATCAGCGTGTCTGCGCTGTTGCCGGGGATGGATCCGGTCATCACTTTCAATATCGGCAAGTTATTGAAGACGTTGATGATGTTGATCAGCACCGAGACGGCCAGCGCGGATCGCAGCTGGGGAATGATCACCAACAGGTAGGTTTTCCATCTACCGGCTCCATCTACGCGGGCTGCTTCCAAAGTTTCTTGCGGGATTGCTTGCAACCCGGCCAGCAGGGTGTAGGTCGTAAAAGGGATGGAAACAAAGATGGCCACAACTACCGAAACGGCAATGGCGGGAACGGCGTTCTTGGTCCATCCGTAGCCTTCATCCATCAAGCCGAGTTGAACAAAGAAGTGGTTGAAGATGCCGTAGTTCGGATCCAGCCCGTAGTAGAAAACTGTGGTGGTCATGACTACTGAGGCGGCCCATGGGACGATAACCGCCATCCGGACGATGGTGCGTCCAGGGAAGGGTTTGTTCAAGAACTGGGCCAGGACCAGTGACAGCAGCACGGTAATGACCACCACCGACACCACCCAGAGAACGGTGTTGAGCAAAACGCGGGGCAAGACCGGGTCTTGGAAGATGGTCACGAAGTTCTCCAGGCCTGCCGATTCAAGATCGGTTCCCACCGAAGAGATCTTCCTGGTCGAGTTGTAGATCATGTAGCCGGCGGGGAACACCACGATGGCCAGGATCAGCAAGAGTGCCGGCCCAATCCATGGCAAAGAAGACAAGAATGTCTGGGAATCCGTGCCTCGGCGGCGGGTGCGCCGGGCCCGGTTCGTGGCTGGCAGTACGGAGCTCATAGTCGGCTCGCTTTCGTTGCGTTCGGCCAGGTAACCCTGGGACCGGAGATTCTCGGTTGTCCAGCACGGCAGGCCCGGCGGTGTTACGCCGGGCCTGCCGTGGAATGCTTCCGGTAGCAGTTCCTAGCTTGCGGCGTCGGCCTTGGCTTGGATGCTCTCGAGTACTTCCTGAGCAGACTTGCCGGTCCCCAACTCGCCCATCAGTGACTTGAATGCACCATCGGTGGCGTTCCATGCCGGGTTTGTCGTCGGGTAGAAGACCGCGTTAGGCAACATGTCCAGGAATGGCGTGAGTGTTTCGTCTCCAGCCATCTTCTCGGAGCCGGACTTCGTCGTTGGCAAGAATCCTTCGGTGCTCACCCAATCGGTGTAGACGTCAGCGGAGAAGAAGTAGTCCATGAATTCTTTGACGGCAGCAGACTTGCTGCCGTCATTCCTGAAGGACATCAAGCGATCGGCAACACCCAGCGTTGCAGGCTCACCGGATTTCGTCGGCACGGCAGCCACACCGTAGTCCAGCTTCGGGTTCTCGTCCTCAATCTGCCCGATTGTCTGCGGCAGCGCGTAGGCGAAGCCGAGCTTGCCTTGGACGAACGTGTTGAGCATCGGGGTACGCTGTGTGGCACCGGGATCATTCTGGGTGACACCGTCGTCTACCATCTTCTTCATGAACTCGGCCGCTTCGAGGTTTTGCGGCGTATTCACCGAGATCTTCTGCGAGTCTCCGAAACTGCCACCGTTTCCGGCGAACCAGATCAGCGATTCGCCCTGGGCTTCCTCGCTGCCCAGGGGCATCCCGTAACCATCGGCCTTGGTTTTCTCGCTGATCAGCTTCGATGCATCATGGAGTTCTTCCCAGGTGGTAGGAACGGCATCAACGCCGGCTTCTTCCATCAGGGCCTTGTTGTAGAACAAAGCCCGGGCCGAAGCGATCAATGGCAAACCGAATTGGGTGCCTTCGAACTTCTCCGCGTCCGCAAAAGTCGTTTGGAAATCATCGATGGTTTCCTGCGAGGCAATGTCACTTGCCGGTGCAAGCAGGCCCTCGGCAGCGAACTCCGCGAAGGCTCCGCCGTTGTAGATGTCAGGAGCTTGTCCACCCTGCAACTTGGTTTTCAGCACACCCTCGATGTTTTCCCAAGACTGGACTTCGAGGTTGACGTCAATGTTCTCGTGCTCGGCTTCGAAGTCAGCGATTACGCCTTCCCAGAGGCCCTTGGTCCCATCCGAGTAAGTCGGTACGAGCATGTTCAAGGTCGTAGTGCCACCTGAAGCATCCGCGGATCCGCCACCATTATCAGAAAAACCGCAACTGGTCAGTAGCAATGCCGCGGCTGTTGAAAGGGCGAGAACCCCGGTTCGCGTCGTACGTTTCATGGTTGCTCCTCATCGCTGTGATGCTTTTGCATCGATGCAAGTGTGAATAATTCGTGACTTTTCTTGCCGATATAAATCAAGAAAAGTCAGATTCACTAAAAAGTATGAAGTGTTACGGATCACAGGTCAAGAGAATTTTGATATTTAGAGATTTAAATTGTTCGAAAAAGCTCATAAGTAATCATTAATGCATGCTTCTTTGCCAGTTTAGTGCTCAAGCAAGGCAAAGAGGCGGAGCAGGCGGGCCGCTTCTGAGGCCAAGGCTGCGCGGCCAGCGCCGACATATTTGCGTGAGTCAACGGCACCAGGATTAGCTTCGAGCCAATCACGCACGGCACGGGTAAAGAATCCATTCAGGTGCGTGGAAACATTAATCTTGCGCATGCCGGAGTTAATCGCCTCGACCAGCGTAGTGTCGGGGACCCCGGATGACCCGTGGAGCACCACTGGTATGGCCAGCGTTGACGAAAGCTGCTCAATCAGTGGCAAGTCCAGGCTGGCAGATCGCTCAAGCATGGCGTGCGAGGAACCGACGGCCACGGCGAGGGCATCAACCTCTGTCAGAGAATGAAAATGCCGTGCTTCGACAGGGTCGGTGCGTACCCCAGGAGCGTGGGCACCGTCCTTTCCGCCAATTTCTCCAAGTTCTGCCTCGACGTAGACCCCTTGGCGATGGGCGGCTTCCACTACTCGTATGGTGGCTGCAACGTTCTGCTCAAAGGGCAGTTTGGCGCCGTCGAACATGACCGATCCAAATCCCAGATCCATTGCCTGGTATACCAGCGATTCATCCTCGGCATGATCCAAATGCACAGCCACCGGGACTTCGGCAGATTTGGCCAATGCCAGTGTTGCAGCGGCAATCGCGTGGAGTCCACCGTGGTATTTCACGCAATTCTCGCTAATCTGCAAGATCACCGGCAACCCGACCTGCTCAGCACCACCGATTATGGCTTGGGCGGTCTCGAGGTGAATAACATTAAAAGCTCCTTGGCCTCGGCGTTGCTTTACTGCCTGATCCATAATTTGGCTGGTGGGAACCAATGGCATGGTCGTGCTCCTTAGATTTGTTCGTTCGCAGGGATAATGCGGTAGTTGGTGTCTCTAGCCAGCTCGATGTGCTGGGGTGACAGGCTCCCTGCAGTTGGCATGAGTACCGTAGCCGCGGACCAGGCGACAGCCCGTCGCAAGATCGCTTCCCGGTTCAGCAGCTGCACAAACCCCGAGGCGATAGCGGCCACGGCCGAATCCCCTGCCCCAGTTGGGTTCCCGGACAGCGTTCGGTTGAGTTTGGCATGGGCGACCAGCGGTGTTTCCCTGGTGAAGTGGTACAGCCCTTGGGCCCCGGCACTGACATAGACTTCCGGGGCGCCAAGACGCAGCAATTCCCGCGCTCCCCCACCTATGCTGGCGCAACCGGTGGCCTCGCGCAGCTCATGATCGTTGGGCTTGAGAACTGCCCCGCATTTGGCAGCGAGCAGCAGGTTTGGCCCGCTGGTATCCACCACAGTCCACAGTCCTTGGCCGGTGGCGTGGCCAATGATCCTGCTGATTGTTTCCTTGGGAGTTCCCGGTGGCCAGGATCCGCAGATGGCCACCGCGCTCGCTGTCGATAGCAAGGCCTGGAACTCGTCTTCTATACGCGACCATTCGGCAGTTGCCAGCGCGGTACCTGTTTCGTTGAAGATGCTCGTCATGTCGGACTCCGCGTCATGGAAAGCCATGGAGCGGCGGGTGGGGACAGAAGTGCGAACCGGATTGATCGCAATGCCCTGCTGTCCTAATTCGACAGCGAATTGCTCTCCAAGGCTGCCACCCAGCGGACATATGACTTCGACGTCAATGCCCTGGGAGTGCAGTACATTGGCTACGTTGATCCCCTTGCCACCTGCTTGGCGATGCTGCAGCGTGACCCTGTGGCTGGAGTCCAGCTTCAAATTCGGGGTCAAGTAGGTTTCGTCCATGGCCGGATTCGGCGTGAAGCTAAGAATCATGGGTGGCGCCCTGCCCCGGGACGTGTTGACTGGCGGGCGAGCAGCAAGGCACCTTGCAACCCTGCCTCCGCGCCAAGCCGCGCCGGAACAATCCGTGGTCTGCGTTGGAAAGATAATCGCCGTTCTAGCGATTGTTCTATCTCAGCAAAGAACGATGGCCCGGCTTGAGCCAAACCTCCGCCAATGATGATTCCTTCTGGCGCGGTTGATGAGCATAGTTGAGCCAGCGTGAAGCTCAGAGCCTCAATGGCCTCCGCGATGATCGTTGCCGCTTTGGCGTCTCCAGCGGCCCGGGCGGCGAAGATTTCTTTGGCACCGGCCGATGTTCCCGTGGCTTGTTCGTATCTTCGTGCGATGGCACCGGCCGAGGCGAGGGTTTCCAGGCAGCCTGTGGCACCGCAAGCACAGAGCAGGCCTCCGGGGACCGGCGCATGCCCCAGTTCCCCTGCGTACCCGCCAGCTTCCAAGAGACGGCCGTCGACCACCAAGGCCGACGCAATCCCGGTTCCTATGATCAAAATGGCGCTGTTGCGCCGCAGTGCGTCGTCGTGTGCGCCGCTTCCTAACTCCAGTTCTGCACGGGCAGCCGAAGCCACATCATGCCCGAAGCCCACAGGCAGTCCGAGCGCGTCAGAGACCAGCCGCTTCATCGGAACATCGCGCCAGCCGAGGTTCGCTGAGAACACTGCCATTTCGGCAACCAGGTCTACCAATCCGCAGACCACCAGGCCCGCTGCCGCCGGCTGCTGGTCATTCGCTTCACGGAGCTTGGCTGCGAGCCCGAGCAACTGGTCAACGAGTACCTGGGCGGCAAGCTGCGGGGATGCCTTGCGCGTAGGTTCTCGCAGTACCCGGAGAATTTCACCTTCTTCTGTGGCCAGCCCGGCTTTAACGTCGGTGCCGCCGACATCGAAGAGCAGATATCGTTTTAACATGGCTGAGTACTCAGCCTTCCAGAATCACCGAGCGCGTGAGGTTGCGCGGGTGGTCCGGGTCCATCCCCCGGGCACGCGCCCGGTCCAGGGTGACCCTGTGAATGTAGGCAAGCTCGGCCAACGGGTGACGGTCTTCATTGATGTAGATGGCGCCAGTGCTGCGCACCTGGATATCCAGGTCCTCGGGCTGTTCGCCGAGCATCCACGTCACTCGGTTGGGCGCGGCAATGGCGATCGGCCCGTGACGGTAGTCCATTGCAGGGTAGGCTTCGGTCCACCCTTGGACAGCCTCTCTCATTTTCAAGGCGGCTTCATGGGCCAGGCCCACGGAGAATCCCCGTCCAAGGAAGGTGAATTGTTCTGCGTCCACTAGTTCTTGTGGTGTTGGCGAGTTCACCAGCGCTTCGGCTTGGGTCATTGCGTGATCCAGCTTTTCCCCCACGCTGGAGAGCAAATAAGCCAGGGCAGTGGTAGCAAAACGCGTCTGGACGACGGACTGCTCATCGGCATAAGGCAGCTGAATCACGGCATCGACCCTGTCCACTATGGGCGAGGCCACGTCCCCGATGATGCCTACGGTGTGGATGCTGTCATCGAGTTCGGCCAGCAGTTGGAGCACTTCAGAGGTGGTGCCCGAACGAGTAATCGCAACCACGGCATCGTAGTCACGCGTAGCGATACGCGCTTCAGATGCGGCGAAGGCATCAGTCACACCGTGGCCTGCTGCTTCTCTCGCCGCGGCATAGGCTTCAGCCATGAACCATGATGTCCCGCATCCCACTACGGCAACCTTCGCGCCCTTGGCCGGCAACAGGTTTTCGCGCTGTTGCTGCGCTACTGCACGACGCCACATCTCTGGTTGCGAGACCAGCTCTTCTTCCATATGTGCGCCTAGCACGGTTCGCTCGCTCATGCGTTTGCTCCTTTTGGCATGCAGTGCCCGACAGATCAGGATTGATGTTTTATGATTATTTTTAGATGATAACAGTCAGAAACAATCTATTTCGAGTATAGGGTGAGAAACCCGTCTTGAGAATGCCTGCCCAGAAATTCTCCAATTACCGCCAGTGGCAGACCGCTCCCAAAAGTGCGGCAGCAATCGACTATTGATGGGAATTAACTAGTCAGCGAGGAAATTACCGCGTTGTTCCAGGCATGCAGATTCTGCTCGTCCGATAGCCGGTCCACTGATGATCAACCTCGGCGAAATGTGTTCCCACCACAAGCCACGTGAGATTTGGCTTGATCGACCGATGGGATTACCGGCTTGGGCATAAAGAAAGCCCGCCTGAAAAATTTTCAAGCGGGCTTTCATGCACCGTTTCCGGTGCAAACAATATCTAGTTCAGTGCTGAGATGGCTGCATCGTAGTCCGGCTCGGTGGTGATCTCCGGGACGATTTGGCTGTAAACAACCTTGCCGTCTTCATCCAGGACAACAACCGAACGGGCCAGCAAGCCACCCAGTGGACCGTCAACCTGGGTCACACCGTAGTCCGAACCGAAGTCGGAACGGAAGACCGAAGCAGCGGTAACGTTCTCGATGTCTTCGGCACCGCAGAAGCGTCCCAGTGCGAATGGCAAGTCAGCAGAAACGCACACCACGGTCGTGTTCTCCAGGCCGGCAGCCAATTCGTTGAAGCGACGCACGCTGGCAGCGCAAACGCCGGTATCAACCGACGGGAAGATGTTCAGGACAACGCGACGGCCAGCCAGCGATTCGCTGGTGACATCTGCAAGGCCGGTGTCGGTGAGAGTGAAAGCTGGAGCCTGCGAGCCAACGGCCGGCAGATCACCAATAGTCTGTACAGGGGTTCCCTTGAAAGCAGTATTAGCCATAGGTCCTGTTTATCATGAATGCCTAATCCGGAGCTATATTTTCTGCCTACTAGCGCAAACAAGTCGCTCACCTCTCGTTCCCATGCAAAACTGTGGACATGGGCCCCGACTACGATTCATACGCAGCGAAGATGCGTGCTCAGACCCTTGACGGCACTGATTTGGAAGTAGTTGCCCGTTTCACCGACATGCTCTGCCGCCGCAATTCACGAATTCTCGATATCGGTTGCGGGGTAGGCAACACCGTCAACGCCTTGCGCCACTTGGGACACCGTGGCTACGGCATAGATCCCACTCCCCAAGTGCTGGATGTAGCTGCAGAGCTATTCGACGGCAGCTGGTTCCGGCAGCTATCGGCGAACCAGCTGGCCGTGGGCTCATTGGACGAGCATGACCTGCCAAGGACGTACGACGCCATATTGTTGACCGGTAATGTGCCTGCTTTCATTTCTCGCGATGAACTGCGAGGCGTTTTCAACTTAGCCGATCAGGTGCTCAGCGTCTCTGGCGTACTCGTTGTCGGAACCACCCGCCATGCCAACGGCGGACCGGAAGACCAGGACGAACTTCGCGAAGGGACCTCGCTGCAGCTCGTGCAGCGATTCGCCGACTGGCATTTAGCTCCCTACCGTTCTGGCTCCCAATGGTCGGTGAGCGTGTACGCGCGCACCGGTCAGCGTTCAGGATTCGAGAGCCCAGATGGAATATTCATTCTGCCCTCCTAGCCTCGTGGCTATTTGCGAAACGCCGCCAGGTATTCAACAGGCGGCAAGCTTTTCAAGGCCTGGAATCGCTGCCTAAATGCGACCGCTGTTTCGTAGCCAACTGACCTCGCAAGAGAAGCTGCGGTTTCATCGGTTACCACGAGCCGCCGGCAAGCTCTTTTATTCTCAGTGACATTGGGACCGTGGGCATCCCCATGCAGAACTGTGCTGAGCCAAGCGGGGAGAATTGCCCATGGTCCGGGCACGAGACGCTCATTTCCCAGCGCTAGGAAGCTACCGGTCTGGGAAGGCACGGAGGCGTGCCTCGATCTCACCAGAAGCCGCCACCAGTCGTCGGGAATTGGGAGTAGCGGACCTGCGTGGCCAGCAGGGGCAGGCATTGAAGGCTTCTCATCGCTTCGATCTACCGGGCGGACAGAATGCAGAGTCCTAGTTTTGCTTACGGCTTGGACTGCTTCAATCCGCAGCACGGCCCGGGGCCGAAGAATCCTTGCGGCCGGATCCCTGCCGCCCCTATCCCCCTTCCCTGGGCGCGCGATCCAGACAAATTTTGGATGGGCTCCTGCAAAGATCTAGATCGCTTTGCCGGCCCGATACACGCTGTGGGTCAGGTTCATCCCGGGACGGTACGCCAGATGCGCAGCAACTGGAGCGTCAAGAACATGCAGATCCGCGCGCTTGCCGATCTCAATGGATCCCACTTGGTCGGCAACCCCCAGCGCGAGCGCCCCGCCGTAGGTTGCCGCCTCGATGGCTTCAGCCAGGGTCAGGTCCATTTGGAGCACAGCAGTAGCCACGCAGAAGTTCATGTTGCTCGTGTAGCTGGTACCCGGATTGCAGTTGCTTGCCAGTGCGATTCGCACGCCTGCATCGAGCAGTGCACGGCCCGGTGCCAACGGTTGCCGTGTCGACAGGTCGCAGGCGGGCAAGCAGGTGGCGACGGTGCCCGCAGTCCCTGTTCTTGTTGCCGTGTCCCAGCCAGCCCAGCTTCCGGCGAGCGCCTGGAGGTCCTGTTCGTCCAGGTAATTCACGTGGTCTACCGAGTGGCTGCCGAACTCTACGGCCAGCTTCACGCCCGGCCCTGGACCCAGCTGGTTTCCGTGGACCTTGGTTGCCAGTCCCTTGTTCCTTGCGGCGTCCAGGACCCGGCGCGACTGTTCTTCGGTGAATGCGCCGCGTTCGCAGAAGACATCCACGAAGTCGACGTAGGCCGCCACGGCATCCAGCATCGGTCCGGTGACCAAATCGGTGTAGTCATCGGCATCCCATCCTGCCGGGACCAGGTGTGCGCCCAGGAAAGTCAGGGAATCGACCAGCGGCTTGCCCAGCACCGAATGCCGGGTCTCTTCTTCCAGTGCCAGTCCGTAGCCGGTCTTGGTTTCCATCCAGGTGGTGCCCATCGCAAGAGCTTCACGGCGGCGATCAGCCACGAGGTCGGCCAGCGCCTTGTCCGAGAGCTGCCCGGTGGCCGATGTGGTGACCGCGATGCCTCCAGCGGCATAGGACTGGCCTGCCATGCGGGCTACGAACTCCTCGGCGCGGTCGCCGCCGAAAATCAAGTGGCTGTGGGAATCAACCCAACCGGGCAGCACCGCACGGCCGCCCAAATCGATCTCGTGTCCTGCAGCAGGTGCATGCGCCATGTTGCCGATCCATGCAACCAGTCCGTCCTCGATCAGCACCGCCGCGTCTTCCAGCACGCGGCCCTTCGCGTCAACCGTAGTCAGCTGTCCAATGTTGGTAAGCAACAAGGTTGCCATGAGCGCTCCGCCTTCGTGGTATTTCCAATCCTTTAGCCAAGAGCCTACCCATGGCTTGTTGCCTGTGGGGCAGAACAACAGGGTGCCCGTCTGGGATTTCAGACTGGCACCCTTTTGTTCCCACTTCAGGCCAGGGTTACCCCTTGGTGGCACCTGCCAGCAATCCCCGCACGAAGAACCGTTGCAGGGCGAAGAAGACCGCCAGCGGAATGATCATCGAGATGAAAGCGCCTGCGGTGAGCAGCTCCCAGGATTGCCCGTAGGTACCCGAGAGGTCTTGGAGCGCTTTCGTGATCGGCAAGCCTCCACCCGAGGTGAAGACCGTCGCCACCAAGAGGTCATTCCACACCCAGAGGAACTGGAAGATTCCGAAGGACGCAATAGCCGGCATCGACAGGGGCAGGACGATCTTCGAGAAGATCTTCCCGTGCCCGGCTCCGTCAACACGAGCAGCCTCGATGACCTCATCGGGGATCTCCGAAATGAAGTTGTGCAGCATGAAGATCGCCAACGGCAAGGCGAAGATCGTGTGGGCAATCCAGACCTTGGCGTAGGCGCCATCCAACCCGTTGACTCCCAAGCCCGGCAGGATATACAGCCCACCGATCTTCACTCCGTCCGAGAACAGCTGGAGCAGCGGAACCAGCGCCATCTGGATCGGAACGATCTGCAGGGCGAAAATGAGAACGAAGAGCGTATTGCGCCCCTTGAAGTTGATCCACGCGAAAGCGTAGGCAGCCAAGCTGGCGACAAGGATCGGCACGATCGCCGCCGGAATGGTGATGACCAGCGAATTCAGGAACGCCTTGGAGAGCGGAAGGCTGTCGCCGGAGGCAAAGGCCTGCGCATAGTTATCGAGCGTGAATGAAGGGTTGGACAGGGCCGTCCACCAGCCCGAGGTCTTGATGTCATCAGCCTGCCTGAAGGAGGAGACAAACAGGCCGAAGGTGGGGATGCTCCACACCGCGGCAATGATGAACGCCGCAATGGTGGCTGCGCGGGAGGTGGTGGCTTTGCGCAGTTTCCCACTGGTTTTCTCGGTAGCCGCCAAGAGGCGTCGAGAGGATTCGCTGACGGTGCTCATCGGATTCCCCTTTGCTTCTTATGCTGGCGGACGTTGTAGATGATGATCGGCAGTACCAGGATGAACAGGATGACGGCCAGGGCCGAGCTGTAGCCGGTGCGTGCCCCGAGCTGGAACTGGCGCACCATTTCGAATGCCAGCACCGTTGTATCCGAGCGTCCGCCGGTCATCGAAGAGACGATGTCGAAGACCTTGAGCGAGGCGATGGAAATGGTGGTCAATACGACGATGACTGTGGAACGGATCCCCGGCAGCGTGACATTGGCGAAGCGCTGCCATGGGCTGGCCCCGTCCAGGGAGGCTGCTTCGATTTGCTCTGCGGGCACGCCCTTGATGGCCGCGGACAGGATGACCATGGCGAATCCCGCCTGTGTCCAGATCAGGATGACCACCAGGAACAACGTGTTCCACGGTTCGAGCCCGAGCCAGTCGACCGGCGTGGCCCCGAATGCCGTGATGATCGCGTTGAGCACGCCTATTTGCTCGCCCTGGCGGATGTCGTAGAAGAACTTGAAGATGATCGATGCGCCAACGAAGGAAATCGCCATGGGCATGAACACCAGCAGCTTGAAGAACTTCTCGCCACGGCTCTTGTCGATGAATACCGCGTAGGCCAATCCGATGATAGTGGAGACCACGGGCGCCACCAGAACCCACACCAGGGTATTGAGCAGGGCGGTTAGGCCATCGGGGCTGGTGAAGACCCAGCGGAAATTCCCCAGGCCGACGAAGCCGGATCCGTCGTTGGCCATGAAGGCGCTGAGCGCGGTGCGGACCGTGGGGTAGATCAAGCCGATTGCGAGCAGCAGCATGGCCGGAGCCAGGAAACCGGACAGCTGCAGCAGCGCGCCGGCGCCGGATCGCGAGCGCCGGTCCAGGATAAACAGCACCGCGCCGAGCACCGCGGCCAGCGCGGCCACCCACATCACGGAGTTGTACAGGCCCAGGACCAGCAGGATCGCCACCGGGACCAAGACCGCGGCGGCAAAGCGCACGACGGCGAAAACCCGTCCGCCCTTGGTCGCTATCTCGACAAAGGCGAGGATCGCTGCGATCAAGACCGCGAAGGCAACCAGGACGATCGGCACTTGGACTAGCGGCGGAACGCCAGCCAGCCACTGGAAGAATTCAGACATGCGCTCAGGCTCCTACAATCCCGCCAACGGCCGGGACTCCCGGCCGTTGGCGATGGACCAGATGGCGACTAGGAGTCATAGCCGGACTGGATATTTTCAAGCACTTCCTTGGTCGGCTTGCCATCGACCCAGTCCACCAGGCCCTTCCAGAAGGAGTCGGAGCCGACGCTCTTGGGCATCAGATCAGACCCGTCGAAGCGGAAGGTGGTGTTCGGATCCTGCAGCAATTCAACAGCGGAGCGCAGCAGATCGCTGCTGGCGTTCTTCGGATCAAGCCCGGAGTTCGCCGAGATCACGCCGCCGAGTCCAACGCGGCTATTGGCCCAATCCGCGCTGGCCAGGTATTCCTGGACCTTGGCGGTATCCTCATCATTGGAGAAGGCGGCAACGAATTCACCGCCGCCTACAACAGATACGGGGTCATCGGCTTTGGCTGGCGGGGCAACGAAAGCCCAGACATCCCCGTCAGGCGCCACGGTAGCCTTCTCGCCATCGGCGTTCTTGGAATCCAGGACGTATCCTTCCAGGAAGGATGCCTGGTGGGTCAGCGGGCAGGTTCCCTTGGCCACGGCCGTGCCAACATCGCCGAAGGCGGTGGCGTTGATCGACTTCACGTCGCCATATCCGGCGTTGACTTGCTCTGGGTCCAGCAGGATCTTTCCAACGGAATCGAAGGCGCTGGTGATTTCTGGCGAAGTGAATTCCAGATCTCCCGAAACCCACTTGTCGTAGGCTTCGGTTCCGGACTGGCGCAGGACCGCGTCTTCAATCCAGTCGGTGCCCGGCCATCCCGATGCCTCGCCCGAAGCGAATCCGGCACACCAGGCCGGTTCATTGGTCTGCTTCGAGATTTCGGTGCCCAGGGTGGTCATTTCATCCCAGGTTTCCGGGACGCTCAAGCCCCACTGCTCGAACTGCTTGGGCGAGTACCAGATGTAGCCTTTCACGCTGGCCATCAGCGGCACCCCGTACTGCACCCCATCGACCTTGCCGTAGTTCTGCCAGTCTTCGGACCAGTTGCTCTGCAGCTGGGACTGCACTGCCTCGGGAAGTTGCTGCACCTTGCCCTGGGCCACGGTGGCCTGCAGCAAGCCCGGTTGCGGGAAGACGGCCAGGTCCGGGGTGTCGCCGCCTTGGACCTTGATTCCGATTTGGGATTCGAAGTTCTTGTCGCCGGTGTAGCGGATCTTGATGCCGTTCTCCTCGGACCACTTGGCCCAGGATTCTTCCAGCAGTTCCGCTTCAATGCCGGTGACCGGGCCGTAGATGTCGACGACTCCGTCGGCTTGGCCCACTTGCGCTTCGCCGCCGCCGGAGGCGTTGGGGTCATTGGGGTCTGCTCCGCCCGAGCAACCGGCCAGGAGCAGGCCGATTGCTGCCACCGAGATAACCGGCGCGAACTTCAGCCCGCGTTTTGCTTTAGTCATGATGCCCTCCACGTTGGGTAATGCCCTGCCGGATGAGGCGGCCTGGCACGAGTGATCCCCTCAATAGTGACGCAGGTCATCGACGCGCGTCAACAGTTATGGGAGAACACCGTGGAGAAATTGGCGCGGGCAGGTCATTGCGGTGCCGGGCCCGAGCTGTCCCGGACCACCATCAGCGGCGCGACCTGTTGCTGCACCGGCGCTTGGGAGCGCCCCTCGATCTGCTGCACCAGGGCGTCCACCGCGGCATGGGAAATGGCCTCCCCCGGCGGGGCCACCGTGGTCAGCGCCGGGGCAACCATCTCGGCCGAACGGTCCCCGACCCCCAGTGCGATCACCGAGAGGTCATCGGGGATCCGCAACGCAGCCATGCCAGCGGCGTTGACAAATCCCGCGGTGGCGAACTCCTTGAGCGCCAGCACCGCAGTGGGTCGCGGGTGCAGTTCCAGGTAGGCATTCAGCGCCGCGCGGCCGCCGCGGGCGTTGTTTTCCACCGGCACTTCCTGCATCACCATGCCCCGATCGCGCACGGCATCGCAGATGGCCCGGGCCGTGCGGATGGCCGGGCCGTTGCCGGCTTCCTGGTCTTCCACCGATACGTTGATGTACATGATGGATTGGTGGCCGAGGCTCGCCAAATAGTCCACCGCGATGCGCCCGGCCTGGGCAAAGTCATTATCGACATAGGACAGGTCCGCGCTGTCATCGGGACGGCCAATGGAGGCAAAGGCAATGCCCGCGCGCCGCAGGACATCAAAGCGCGGGTCATTGATCGACACTTCCATCAAGAGCACCCCGGCCACCAGCTTCTGTCCGACCAGGCTTTCCAATCCCATGGCATCGGTCATCGGGTTGGACCACAACAGCATGTGGTAGCCCAGCGCGCGGGCACGCTCCATGGCGGCGGTGACGTACTCGAACTCGGTGGAAGAATAGCCGTCCAGGCTGGTGGGAAAGTGCAGGGCAAGGATGCCCCGGCGCGATCCGGCCAGGCCCTGGGCAAAGGCATCCGGGGTGTAGTTCAACTCCCGCATGGCCGCCAGGACCCTGGCCTTGGTCGCCTCGGAAATGGTGCGCCGGCCGCTGATCACGTAGGACACGGTACTAGGAGATACGCCGGCCAAGCGCGCCACGTCGTTCCTGGTAGCCATGAGCCCACCGCCTTTGGTTATTCCAACTCGTCATCCCTATTGAAACACGGCGGCGGGCAATCCCCCCTGGGTCAGCGGCTGGCGACGAATGCCTGCACGCAGGCCTCGATATCCTCAGCCGAATGCGCGGCAGAAAGCTGGACGCGGATGCGCGCGGCCCCCTTGGGCACTACCGGGAAGCTGAAGGCCGTCACGAAGACGCCCTGCTCCAGCATCTTGCCTGCGACCTCTGCGGCCTTGACCGCGTCTCCGAACATCACCGGAATGATGGCGTGCTCGCCGTCGAGTAATTCGAAGCCCTCTTCGGTCATGCGGCGGCGGAAGTGCGCAGCGTTCTCGAAGAGCTTCTCGCGCAGGTCCCCGGAGTCCACCACCAGGTCCAGCGCCTTCAACGTGGCAGCGACAATCGATGGAGCCAGCGAGTTGGAGAACAGGTACGGGCGGGCCTTCTGGCGCAGCATCGCGACAATCTCGCCGCGGCCGGACACGTAGCCGCCCGAGGCGCCGCCCAATGCCTTGCCGAAGGTGCCGGTGTAGATGTCCACGCGGTCTGAGACTCCTGCATGCTCCGGGGTGCCGGCCCCGGTGGCGCCCATGAAGCCCACGGCGTGGGAGTCATCGACCATGACCAGCGCGTTGTACTTGTCAGCCAGATCGCAGATGGCCTCCAAGGGAGCCAGGTATCCGTCCATGGAAAAGACGCCATCGGTGACGATGATGGTGCGGCGGGCGCCCGCCCCGCCGTTGAGCTGCGCGGCAGCCTGCAGCTGGGTTTCCAGGTCGGCCATGTCCTGGTTGGCGTAGCGGAAGCGCGCGGCCTTGGACAAGCGGATGCCATCGATGATCGAGGCGTGGTTCAGCGCATCGGAGATGATGGCGTCTTCCTTGCCGAACAGCGATTCGAACACGCCGCCGTTGGCATCGAAGCAGCTGGAGAACAAGATGGTGTCCTCGGTGCCCAGGAATTTAGAGAGCTTGGCTTCCAGTTCCAGGTGCAGGTCCTGGGTGCCGCAGATGAAGCGGACCGAGGCCATGCCGAAGCCGCGCTCATCCATGGCGGTCTTGGCCGCGTCGATGATCTGCTGGTTATCGGCCAGGCCCAGGTAGTTGTTGGCGCAGAAATTCAGCACCTTCCGCGCATCGTCGCCCAGCGAGCCGGCCATGATGGAGGCGGACTGGGCCGAGTCGATGTGGCGTTCTGCCTTGAACAGGCCGGAGGACTTCAGCTCGTCCAATTCGGCGGCAAGCTGGTCTTTGAGATCCGTGTACATTGCAAATGCTCCTTGTTGATGCGGGAAATTCTTAGCCTGAGAAAACGGTCCAGTCGAGCACGACCTTGCCGCCGTGCCCGCTGCGAGCAGCTTCGAAGCCCTGCTGCCATTCGGTGGCCGGCAGGAAGTCGGTAACCACCGAAGCGATGCGCTCGCGCATCACCTCCGAGGAGGTGAGCATGGCGCTCATGGCGTACCAGGTCTCGAACATTTCGCGGCCGTAGATGCCGCGCAGGGTCAGCATGTGGGTGACAACCTTGCCCCAGTTGATGTCGATCGAGGTGCTGGGCAGGCCGAGCATGGCGATCTTGCCGCCATGGTTCATGTTCTCGATCATTTCCGGCAGGGCGGTCTTGTGCCCGGACATTTCCATGCCGTAGTCGAAGCCTTCGACCATGCCCAGCTTCTGCTGCGCTTCCTGGATGCGGGTGGTCGCGACATTCACGGCCAGGTCGATGCCCATGGACTGGGCCAATTCCAGGCGCTGCTCGGAGACATCGGTGATGGCGATGTTGCGGGCACCTACATGGCGGGCCACTGCCGCGGCCATCAGGCCGATGGGTCCGGCGCCGGTGATCAGCACGTCCTCGCCCACCATCGGGAACTGCAGTGCGGTGTGCACGGCATTGCCGAATGGGTCGAAGATGGCGCCGAGCAGCGGGGTGATGCGCTCATCGCGGTGGATGTAGACGTTGCTTTCGGGGATCACCACGTATTCGGCGAATGCGCCGTCGCGCTGCACGCCTACCGAATCGACGTTGATGCACATCTGCTTGCGGCCCGCGCGGCAGTTGCGGCACAGGCCGCACACTACGTGGCCTTCACCCGAGACGCGGTCGCCGACCTTAACCCCGTGCACGAAGTCGCCGATTTCCACGACCTCGCCGTAGAACTCGTGGCCCGGAACCAGCGGGGTGTTGATCATGGCCTTGGCTGCATCGTCGTAGGCTTCGATGTGCAGGTCGGTGCCGCAGATTCCGGCGGTCATGACACGGATCTTGACCTCGTGGGCACCGGTCTCTGGTTCTGGGCGATCAACGAGTTCCAGCCCTGCGTGCGGGCCGGACTTGTACAGTGCTTTCATGCGGGTTCCTTTGGATTGGGCACCTCGGTGCGCGCAACACATACATGGGGTCGATTCAAGTGTCGCACCCGACAGCACGGGACAACACCTTAGAAGATCACTTATTTACTGATCCAACGATTTAGTATTTACTTCATGGAATTACATCAGTTGAGGATTCTGCGTGAACTCGCGGATTTGGGCAGCGTCAACGCCGTGGCGAGGGCCCTTTTTGTCTCACCCTCAGCGGTCTCGCAGCATTTGGCGCAGCTGCAGCGCAACTTCCCTGCGCCCCTGACCCAGAAGGACGGACGCAGGCTGGTCCTAACAACCGAGGGAAAACTGCTGGCCTCCGCCGCAGCGTCAGTCGCTTCGACCCTGGCCGAGGTGTCAGCGAGGATCCGCACCCAGGAGCAAGAGCGGGACACCCCCATTCGCATCGCGGGATTCCATTCCATTGGGCAGACCATTTTCGCCCCGTTGCTAACCTACCCGGAAGGCCAACTGCCCCCGCTACGCTTTTCCGACGAAGATGTCTCGCAGCAGGATTTTCCGGCGCTGACCTCGACGTACGATTTGGTGTTGGCACACCGGATGCCGCACACGGCCCCTTGGCCCGAAGACCGGATCAGCGTTATACCTCTGGCTTTCGAACCGCTGGACGTGGCGATCCACCGAGATCATCCCCTGGCCAAATTCGAGGAGCTCTCCCCCGAGCAGGTGATCGACGAGCCCTGGGTCGTTTCCCGCTCAGGGTACTCACCGGCCGACGTCCTGGAAACCATCGCCGCGCTGGCCGGTAAAGCCCCGCGGATCGAGCACCGGGTCAACGACTACGCCACCGCCGGCGCCTTGGTTGAAGCCAGTGGTTGCCTGGGAATCCTCCCACGTTTCACAGCACGAAAGACTCTGGATGAAACGGTGACTTTACGACCAATCAAGGGATTGAATTCAGGGAGACAAATCGACCTCTTATTGAGAGCCGAACATTTGCATCGAATTACCATCAATGATGTCATCGAGGCGATCAGGAGCACCGTGAAACGGCTGGTCATCAACTGATTCTGCAACTCGGGCAACACGGTTTCAACCATTCCGAATTCGCGGCTACCAAGCTCTCTTGATCTCACAAGACGCGCTCTCTCAAGCTGCTGCACCCTGAACAGCCAAGTCCTCGCTCAGCATGCCTTGCATCAATTTCCGGTCGCCGGCTCCGTGCCGACGGCCAACCGTAGAGGATGGGTTCTGCAAGCCGGATAGTTCGCTGCGTCGCTTCACATTCTGAGCCCTGCGAAGACAAGTGACTGGCTCCTCTGGAAGTGAATTGCCGAACAAGCGGAACCCTCTTCAATCTATTTCGTTCACAGCCCAGACTGTTGACATGTATCGGTTAGTCGACCGTCAGCAATGCAACTTCCAAAGAGTGGAAACAGGCAACAGCCTGCCTCGCGTTTTCATCGGGTCGGGAGCTTCAGGCCAAACGAACAGAGGGCTAGTCTCCGTTAAAGAGGGTTCCACAAGAATCAACATTTCCCACGAATAGCGCTCGAGCACCAGCGCACGATCGAGCAACAACAGATGTTTTCTTCCCCAGAAACGCTGTGGCGCCTTTCGCTCATTTTCCATGTCCCGCATAAGGTCCCTTCACCGGGCATTTTCTCAGGCGGGGTATATGGGAATCTGAAATGTTTGAAAACTCGGAGTTTCAAAAATTAGCCGAGTCAAGAAAACGTATGTCCCGTATGATGACCGGCTTACGGGACAACCATGGCCAGCTCTCAAATTTATTTCGCTCATCCCTGACAGAGCGGCCGCATCCTCGTAATTCAATTCGTAGCGACATTAGTAAACTCATCTCATGGAAGAGCCTATGAAACACTATGTGTCCTGCGGATTGCTCGTACGCTCGGGGAGAGTTTTTCTTGTGCATCGCTCCCCTTCTAAGGCCAAATATCCCAATGTCTGGGATCTTCCAGGAGGCCACATTGAAGAGTTCGAGAACAGCCGACAAGCAATTGTGCGTGAGCTTCGCGAAGAGTTAAACGTAGAAATAGTCGAGCCAAACACGGAAGATCTACTTGCCACTCGTCAGGAAGAAAATCTCTTCCTAGAAATTTGGCGGGTCTCTGAATGGGATGGCGAGATTATCAACGCTGCACCCGATGAACATGACGATTTCGGGTGGTTCACTTTGGATGAGGCAAGCAGTTTGGATCTGGCCAGTGACGATTATCAGGCTCTTTTCAAACAGGTACTCGACTTCCTGCCCCGAAGAAGGTTCCCCATAGGGTGCGATGACGAAGGTAAACGTTGCTGTGTTTGAATGAAGTATGAAAGCTTCGAGTAAGGCCGTTTGCCTGACAATAGGACTCCTGCTGACTCTCGCAGGAGCAGCAGGTAGTTTCGTGATGTTCTTGCAGCCATGGCGGAGCTGTCCTGAGATTGATGACAGTTCTGCGGGCTGCCCTGCGACATCAAGCGACACAGCTTTACTTGGGCTTGCCATAGCTATATTTCTCTTTGGCATAGCGTTCTTGATCATGTCCAGGAAGCCAGAGCGGATTCAGCTCGACGCTGCCGGCCGCTTTGGGAAACTCGACTAAAGCCCGAGACCGAGTCGCATCAGCAATTGAGCGGCGCTCTGCATCTACCTTGCACCGTCCCAGTTGACGTTCCGCATACGGAATCTTAGAACGGGGGAATTCGTCAGTCGAGCCAGGGGAATCCCTCAGGATTTTCGGTGGCACGCATGGAAACGGCTTCGAAGTTGTGAAGCTGTGGGGTGATCGGCAAATTTTCGGGCTCCACTGCAATCTCAGCCAAGACAGGAACCATTTCCGTGCTGACCAACTGGCACTCGGTAATCAACCCCAGGACAGGGTCGGTGTAGCTGGGCATTCTGGTAAAGCCACTGCGCGGAAGAACGTAGACCACGCCGGCATCGGTAGGCATCTGGCCGTCCTCGGTAGAAGCAAACGAAAGGAAGATGCGCCGCTCAGACCATGTCCCGGCTGTTGTTCCCGGATAGAAGCAGGCGTTCAAAAAACGCCTACATGCCGAAGAGCGGATGGCATAGGCAATGGCCCACGTGGGATCCTCGGTAGCATAGACGGCAGTCGTTTTTGAGAATTCATCAAGGCTGTAATCAAGGGGAGCACGAGGCTCAATCCACGACAGGCCAGATGTTCGTGAACCGTGCAGAACGATGTCGTTCGTTGCGACAAGTTCGGCTAACCGGGTCCAGGTCGCGTCTCCCCTCGTTGGGGCAGGGACGTGCCAGGTAGATGCGACCATGCTTCAAAGGCTAGCAGCGCATTTATCTGTCCATCAAGAAGGCATCAGTGCCGGGTTGATCGGACCTGTCGGCGAGTGATTCATTCGTTTGAACACTTAGCTACCACGCTAGTGAGCGCATTGACGATTCATCGTGTGCCGCTGAGCAAAGCTCTCTGCCGTGCGTCCCGGTGAAGGTTCCCCTTACAGGACGTTCTCAAATGCCATTCCGGACAAACTCCTAACGGGACAAAATGACTGTCCCCGCGGCGGTGAGACGCTCTTTCTGATGCCCAAAGCAAAGCACTGCTAGAGGTAACGGGCGCGACGAGGCTTCCATTATGGCGCCTGGTTGCTCGTCGCGCCCACACTGTCACCAGTGACTCTAGGACGGCATCCTTGGGGTTGCGTCCTTGACCACCGTCTGGTCCTTAAGAGTGAGTGTGTAGGAAATCGCCGGAGCGGGTCCACCGTTGCCCTCCAATTCGTCGCCGAGGGCCTTTCCCGGCCACCACGCGGCGTATCTGCCGTCCTGAACGGTGGCTTCGACCAATTGGCCGTCCGGGGTCGTGATCGTTACAGCTGTTACATCCTCACCTACGTTTCCGTGGGTGAGGGCAATTTCGGGGCGATCACCGAACCCGAATATATTGCCACCACGAAATTCGGCAATGTTTCCCTGAGTGAATTCCCCCGCAACCGGGAGGAACCCTTGATCGCCTCCTCCCCTGCTGAAATCAATGTTGTCAGCCTTTTGTGCTCCGGCAGGCAAGTGGGCTAGACACATACCTGCCATGTGTTCGGAAGCGGTGTAAAGCAAGACCACCCATTCACCCCGTCGTTCGGCCAGATCCAATTGCGGGGAGGATAGGTCCAGGTGGCCGCGGCAGGCCGCATCGGCTACAGCCTTATCGGTGCTGCTGATGGAAGTTGGCACAGCATTCCATGACGCATACGCCGTACCATTGCTTCCCGTCCCCGGTAGGAGCACCACCGTTGCGGTGATGGCAGCCACCGCGGCCAGAGCAATGGGAGCCCCTATCCGGCGTACAGGTCTGAGTCGACGTTTACCGATAGCACCACTCATGGTATTTCCGTTGTCCGGATCGCTGGCGAGAATTTGTTGCAGCCTCGCGTTCGCCCTGATCTGTCCGGCCTCGTCCAGATCTACTTGGGGAGCGGAATCGAGGGGTCGAAATGCGTCTAGTTCCAGGTATTTGTTCTTATCCATGTCAGTCACTCCGTCATGAGGGATCCGGCGAGGGGTGCCGGGAAGGGGGAGGCATCGAGTTCGTGTCGCAACGATTTGCGCGCACGATGAAGCCGGATGCGGTAGGCCGCCGATGAAATCCCTAGTACTTGGCCCGCCTGTGACGAAGAAAGATCTTCCCAAATCGTCGTGGCCAGGACTTCTTGGTATTCAGGGCGCAGCCGTTGCCAGGCGGAGGTCAGGTCAATGCGTTGATGGGTCAGCTCGGCTTCGGCGTCAGTGTAGGTAGGTGTCCGGGCTGCGATCCGGACCGCCAGCGCTCCTTGGCGTGCCTGCCCACGTTGATTGTTAAGCAGGCAGTTCCGCGCGGTTGCGAACAGCCAGGCTCTGGCATCGTCGTGCTCAATAGGGAGTTCGTCCAAACGCCGCCAGGCGGCAAGAAAGGCCTCGTGGACGATGTCCTCCGCGTGGTCTGGACCTGCCCGTCGTTGGATGAATCGCAGGACATCGGTGTAGGCCAATTCATACAATCTGGAGAACCGCGCCTCCCGATTCTGCTTTATTTCTGAAGTGCTCATACCTATACATGTCCAGTCGGTGCGAGTTGTTACCCGAGACGGGATCCAATTTATGATTGCCTAGACCATGTCTGATCTTGGGGTGATGAACTCTTGAAGGGACTCGCTCATTCCCGACATTGGCGAACGCAGCCATTCCCCGGACCTTCTGGGCCAGAATAGCTTGGTTGTCCCGTGGCCCTAGAATCGATCTAGTCAACAGCCCGCCTCATTTCCCGCCTGTTCAGTCTGGTGCCGTGTTGCTGTCCCGTAGAACGTTCGGCTTACGGGCGCTCCTGTAGAGGACCCCCTAACGGAACGCTGTTCAAAGCAGACCCCTTGCGAGACGAACAACCCAAAGATCGGAGTCCTCGGCCTTCCCGACGAGGCACTTAATCCGAACGGCACTTGTCAGATTGCAACAGGCCGTGGAATTGCCGGTAGGCTCTGAAAGCATGTCGCTGGGACGAGAGTATAGGAAGCTGTGGGCCGGGAACGCGGCCTCCAACTTCGGCGACGGCATGAGTTTCGTAGCCATTCCACTTCTGGCTACGGCCCTAACATCCAACCCCTTGCTGATCGCGGGCCTGTCGATGGTCTATTCCGCCGCCAAGTTCCTGGTCGTTCTGCCGATCGGAGCTTTCGTTGACCGGCTGGACCGCAAAACCATTCTGTGGGTCGCCAATCTGAGCAGAAGCATCCTGTTGATCGCACTGGCAGTGTTGGTCGCCACCGGCACCGGGTCAATCGTCGCCCTCTATGTGGTCTTTACTTTGATAGGGCTCCTGGAAACGGCGGCAGACAACTCGGCACTATCCATCCTGCCGTCCCTCGTGCACACCAAGAACCTGGACAAGGCCAACAGCCAGATCACAGCGACCCAACTTGTCGCGGATGAATTCATCGGTCCACCGCTCGGCGGACTGCTGTTTGCCGCCGTCATCTCCTTGCCTATCGCCATCACGGGCGGGGCCTACGCGGCAGCAGCCCTGTTCTTCCTGGGGATGGTCGGCAATTTCCGTCCCAAGCGGCTCAACGCCAAACCTCCTTCTTTGCGCCGCGAGGTGGTCGAGGGTGCCGCCTGGTTGGTACGTCACCGGCTGTTGCGCTCACTGGCGATCATCAGCGGGCTGGCCAGTGTCGCGTACATGATGCCGTTTTCGATCCTCGTCATTTTTGCCGAGGACGTCTTGGGCTTGGGGGCGCCCGGCTATGGGATTTTGCTTTCGGTCTCGGCCCTCGGCGGACTCATCGGGTCAGCCGTGGCCGCGCCGCTGCGGCGCAAGATTGGCTACGCCGCGACCACCGCGGGCAGCTTGGTCCTTGGATCGCTCAGCTTGTTTGCTATCTACGTGACCGATGTTCCCTGGGTGGTGGCATTGTTCTTGGCCGCATATATCTTGCATGCCGTGCTTTTCAGCATTTGTCTCAGTTCCCTGCGCCAGCGACTGGTCCCGGACGAGCTGCGTGGACGGGTCAATGCCGTCTCCAAATTGTTCGGCCTCGCCGGCCTCACCATCGGAGCTGCGCTTGGGGGCCTGTTTGCGACGGCCAGTGGTCTTGCAACCCCGTTCCTGGCGGGGGCACTCGTGTTCGCCCTCTGCGCTCTCATCGCATGGCCGAGCCTGCGGACATGGGAGAACGCCAACCCCGCAGTCTCATGACCCAAAGCCGTGTCCCTCCACCCCGTTGCAAAGGGATGTCTCGGCCTTCCCACGGTTCCTGTCCCGGTGAAGATTCGGCTTATGGGACAGTATGGGAACATTATGGAATGCCTACCTTTGACCTCCGTCCGTTAACGGCCGGACAAGTAGAATTGCACGACGCTCGACGGAAACGCCGCTGGACCGTCGATCTAGAACCTTTCGAAATTGGGGCTATCTCCGTCACCACGGCGCAGTACGGGCAACTGATGGGTACTAGCGAAACAGGTTCCCAAGCACCTCTGGTAGATATCAATTGGTTGGAAGCCATCAAGTTTTGCAATGCAGCGTCAATGAATGAGGGGCTTGCCCCTGCATACATCTTCGAGGCAGGCGAGGTAAGTTGGCAGACCGACGCCTCCGGGTACCGCCTGCCTACCGAAGCCGAATGGGAATACGCGTGCCGCGCTGGCACCGTGGGGCCACATTATGGCTCCCTCGATGCCATTGGGTGGACAGCGGATGACAAGCTAGAGAACCCGAAGGAAGTTGGTCAAAAACTACCCAATGCCTTCGGACTCCACGACACCCTTGGAAACGTATGGGAATGGTGCTGGGATCTACTCGATCCGGCCCGCTACGACGATTACCGAGTCTTCCGCGGGGGCGGTTTTGCTGATAAGTCGTGGAGCGTGCGGGCTTCGACGCGCCGCGGTGGTGCGCCTGGGATGAGCCACCCAGACGTTGGTCTGCGCATTGCACGGGGCGCTTTCGATGAGGAACAGGCAGCGCAAGGCTGGTCAGCCGAGGTTGATTCTGAACGGGGAAAGATCACTGGCATGCTGCCATCGGGGTGGACGCTCCGGCGATATTGAGACTGACCAATGCAGGACAGCCCATATACATTGTGGCGAGTGTCCCGCAGGAGATTCCCTTTTTGGGACGGCTCTAGAACGCCCGCTTGATTACGCTCGAGCGCGATAGATTGTGAGCATGAGTGCAGAAAAGATCAGGGCAACTCTCGTTGATCCTCGATACGTCAGTCAGGAAAACCCGAATCCCGTGTATCGGGTGGACTTCTGGGACGAGGACCGTGTCTGCTACGAGAACCGAATTGAAGACGCAGAAAGCATTGTTGACGTCCTCGCGTGGACAGAAGCGAATCGCCACGGCCGCTACGCCGTGATCTGGGTCGAATACACCTATGAAGGCAGGATCGGCATGACTCGACTCCACGGCTGGATACCAACAGAGGCAGGATCGTCTTCTGCCAATGACCCCTACTTCAGGCAGTAGTCACGCAGCGGCTGACTGACATGTAGGACATGACACGTTCAGAGTCCCATAGGAGGACCGCTACAGTTGTTGCCTAGTCCGGGCAAATTGGTCTAGGCAACAACTTTGTTACTCAGGCCCTGTCGATGGTCTCCTTATTTGGTGATCGCCCTCGCCAATGAGGTAGTCGCCGCTAATGCGTTCGATGGTGGCCATCGGCTGGGGCGACTTGGCGAACCAGGTTCTGGCATACCCGGCCGATCATGCCGATGCCGACTAGACGGTCATTCCGATCCACATGGGGATGATGCCTAGAACGCGGCGTTCGCAACGCCCCGGACCATCCGAGCCAGAGTTGCTGCCCGTGGCCGGTTGAGGGCACGGGCAGCATCTAGGTTGTTGTCATCAAATCAGCCGTTGAAGGTGTCCGGGTTTGGGCCGGTGCGTCCATCGCGATCAAGGCCATCAATGCTTGCCAGTTCGTCGCTGGTCAATTCGAAGCCGAACAGGTCCAAGTTGGCGATGATGCGTGATTCAGTGACAGACTTCGGGATGATCACCCGGCCCTGCTGCAGATGCCAGCGCAGGATGACCTGAGCCGCGGACACCTCATGCGCCTGAGCGATGCCCACGATGGTTTCATCGGTGAGCATTGCGCCCTGAGCCAGCGGGCTCCATGCTTCGGTGACGATGCCGTGCTGCGCGTTAGCTGCAACGACTTCGTGGTTCTGCAAGGCAGGGTGGAGTTCCACCTGGTTCACGGCCGGAACGATGGTTCCTTCGGCGACCAGCTGCTCCAGGTGCTCAGGCTGAAAGTTGGAAACCCCGATGGCGCGGATCTTCTTCTCTGCATACAGCCTCTCCAGCGCCTTCCACGTCTCAATGTAGAGATTCTTTTCCGGGGCTGGCCAGTGAATCAAGTACAGGTCCAGGTAGTCCAGGCCCAAGCGCTCAAGACTGGCATCAAAGGCTTCCAGCGTCTGCTCGTAACCCATGTCCGCAATCCAGATCTTGGAGGTGATGAACAGGTCTTCGCGGGCAAGGCCGGACTGGGCCAGTGCTGCGCCCACGCCTTCCTCATTGCCGTAGATCGCGGCGGTATCGATACTGCGGTAGCCGGCCTTGAGCGCTGAACCCACTGCAGCAGTGGTCTCTTCATTGGGAACCTGGAAGACTCCAAAACCTACCTGGGGCATTTCAACGCCATTGTTCAGCGTGATGGTTGGAATGGGGATAGTCATATCTAACTCCTAGAAATTGGTTGGGGACTGAACAAAACTGTGGATTAGCCAGCTGTAACCAGCTGGGGTGATGCTGCCGAAGACTTCTTGGCCAAGCCCATGGACAGAAGAATGACGATCAGTGCGACGAGGGTGATCAGTGCGCCGATCCAGATCGGCGAGGTGTAGCCCAAACCTGCCGCAATGCCCAGACCGCCGACCCATGCGCCCAGCGCGTTGCCGACATTGAACGCACCGATATTGGCACCAGATGCCAGGGTCGGTGCATTGCCGGCGTACTGCATGATGCGGCTTTGCAGACCGGGAACGGTTCCGAAGCCGAAGCCGCCCATCAGCAGCAAAGCGATAACGGTGGCGATCTGGTTGCTCGCGAAGAATCCGAAGAGGACAAGGACCACCAGCAGTGCCGAGATGAAGATGAGCAGAGTGCGGTCGATGCTCTTATCAGCCATGCGGCCACCGATCCAGTTGCCTGCGAACAGGCCGGCGCCGAAGAGCATCAGCAACCACGGAACGCTGGTCTCGTTGAATCCGGTGACCTCGGTCAGGGTGTAGGCGATGTAGGTGAAGGCGCCGAACATGCCACCGTAGCCAAGGACCGTGACACCTAGGGACAGCCAGACCTGCAGCGAGGTGAAGGCCCCGAGTTCTTTGCGCAGGGAGATGCCTTCGGCTGCGTGCTTGATGACTGGCACCAGCACGAGGATGCCGATCAGGGCGATAACGCCAATGCCGGAGATGGCCCAGAAAGTCGAGCGCCAGCCGGAATGCTGCCCCAGCAGGGTACCGAAGGGAACACCCAGTACGTTGGCCGCGGTCAGCCCGGTGAACATGATGGCAATGGCGCCAGCCTTCTTGTTGGCCGGGACCAGGTCGGCTGCCACGACCGCGCCGATGCCGAAGAAGGCACCGTGGCACAGGGCAGCAATGACGCGGCCGATCATGGCCACTTCGTACGTTGCTGCCATCGCGGTAAGCGAGTTGCCGATGATGAAAAGCACCAGCAAACCGACGAGCACCGGCTTGCGCGGCCAGCGGACGGTGGCTGCGGTCAGGCCGAGGGCGCCGACCACCACGCTCAATGCGTATCCGGAAATGAGCCAGCCAGCTGCGGCCTCGCTGACGCCGAAGTCGGCCGCCACATCCGGCAACAAGCCCATGATGACAAATTCGGTAAGCCCGATGCCGAAGGCACCGATGGCCAACGCAATAAGACCGAGCAGCATAGCGTTACTCCTGATAGACTAGATAAATTAGTTGCACACGCTTGTTATTGCGCGATGAACACTATCGTTGCACACGCAACTAACCAGCGCAAGCAAGTACTTTTGGAGGAACCGATGGGAATCGCAGATAATGCTGTCGAAATTCGGGCAAGAGGGTGGCGCACTTTGGCGTCGTTGCACGGATTAATCGATACTGCACTTGAAAAGGACCTGACGGCGCAAGTGGGGCTCTCTGTGGTCGAGTACACACTTCTGGATGCCCTGAATCGTCAGGATGGCTGGCATATGCGCATGGCGCAGCTGGCCCGCGCCACGGCCCTGAGCCCCAGCGCAACGACGCGACTGGTTACCAGGCTCGAAGACCGCAATCTGCTCTCGCGGGTGCTGTGCGCCGATGACCGCCGCGGCATTTACACCGAGCTCACTGCCACTGGCCACGAGCTGTACCAGAAGGCCAAGCCCATTCACGATGCCACGCTGGAACGCGTGTTGAAGCAGGCAAAAGAGCAGCCTGAGCTGGCGCCGCTGGCCCGCATTCTCCACGAGTTCTCTGCCGCGTAGCCAATTGCTGAATCCTTGGAAGGGACCGTCCTTGCTGCATCCGAAATTTTCCGCCGTGCTTTTCGATTGCGATGGCGTCCTGGTGGATTCCGAGTCCATCACCAATTCCGTGCTCCGCCAGATGCTCATAGAGCTGGGCTGGGAGATCAGCCCCGAGCAATGCATCGAGATCTTCATCGGCAAGGCGTTGAAAGACCAGTGGCAACCCATTCTCGACCAGACCGGATTCCGCATCGACGACCAGTGGATTAGCCAGTTCCGCGCACGCCGCGACGAAGCGCTGCGCTCGGAGCTGCAGCCGATCCCCGGAGCGCTGGAAGCAGTCAAGCAGATTTCCTCGGTCTACGGCCAGAACATTGCCTGCGCCACCGGCGCAGACCGGGCCAAGGTCGAAATGCAGCTGGCCCTGGCCGGGTTCACCGAGTACTTCGGAGACCGGGTCTTCAGCGGCATGGAATGCCCACGCAGCAAACCGGCACCGGATGTCTACCTGGCCGCAGCCGCGTCACTGGGCATTGACCCAGCTGGCGCACTGGTTATCGAGGACACTGCCACCGGGGTGGCTGCCGGGATCGCGGCCGGCGCGACGGTGTACGGCTATTCCAACGGCGGCCCCACGAGCACTTCGCCCGAGCTGCTGCGCGCGGCCGGAGCAACCCATGTGTTCAGCAGCATGGACGCACTGCCCGGCATGGCTTCCGGAGCATAATTGACGGCTGGGCTGATCGAGTACCGCTACCCCGCCGGCCGGACCAGGACCCTGTCCAGGGATACTGCCAGCTTGCGCCAATACCCCAGCTCGTAGACGATGATCACGGTCAGCGGGGAGCACAGCAGCACCAGCAAGCAGGCCCACACCGGAACGCCTAGTTGGCTGAGCCCGGCCGCGGCCAGCGGCATCAGGAATGTGGGCAAATGCGCCCAGGTGAACATCGGGGCACCGAGCAACCAGGTCAGCAGCAGGGTAATGATGACCATGAAGGCGAAAACCGGAATCGCCAGAGCCACGATGACCACCACGGGGTCAGTAGCGGCTTCGGGATCATAGGCGTAGCCGATGGTATGCAGCCCGGCGCCGATCGCGGCAATGGACGTGAAAAGCGCAATATGCCCGAAGATCCACGCCGCGGCCTTGTCCCGCCGCAAATGGAGCACCGGTCCGGAGGGCAGCTGGAAGTACGCCCACCACAGCGAGAAAGAAATCAGCACGCCCGCGGCGACCACCACGATGCTCTCGAAATTCCAGTTCGCCCCTTGGGAGATCGTCCGGGCAGCTGCCAAGGTTCCCACGATGCATTCGCCCAGGGCAATGATCGACATGAGCGAATAGCGTTCCGCCAGATGGTGGGCGTGCCAGGGAATACCCGATTCGCCATGGGAACGGGCCACCCGCTCCGCAATCAGCGGTGCGCTGAAATCGATGATCCAGAAGACCGCCAGGCAGCACAACGCCGGAACCAGCGAGAGCGGAAGGAAGAGGAATGAGGTCCAGCCCAGCTGGGCAATGCCCACCCCGATAGCATTGCCGCGCGCTGCCATCCGGTGCTGCGGATCGTGCCGGGCCACCCGCAGCCACTGCCCGATCAGCGCCACGCGCATGACGATGTAGCCGGCGACCATCACATTGGCATCAAGCACCGCACCCTGATCGATGGAGGCGAACATCATCGGGATGCCGACCGCCAGCACGATGACGCCCGCCATCTGCACCAAGGTCAGGCTGCGGAACAGCCAGTCGTCGTTGTCGAAGGCCGAGGCCAGCCACGCGTAATTGGCCCAGGCCCAGATGATCGACAAGCACGCGATGGCAAAGGAGATGAGGGCCGGCGCATAGCGCCCCACCTCGATGCCGTGGGCCAGCTCGCTGCCGGCAACTCCGAAGGCGGTGACAAATGTCAGGTCGAAGAACAGTTCCAGGGTGGTGGCGGTCCGGTTCTGCTCCTGCGGATCGCGTCCGCGCATGCGGCGCAGGCCGTGCTGATAGAAATCAAGACCCGTGCTGGCGGACATCGTGCGGCTTTCTCGAAAACTCAACGGAGGACATTCACAAGAATAGGCAACCGCCAGCTGGAATTATCGCATTGACGCCTCGGCAAATCCGCGGGGCCTACTTCCCCGCCGAATCCAGTTCATGCTTCAGCGGGAAGTACCAGCGCATGATCTTGCGCAATTTGTCCGAATCATCGCGGGCCCAGTTGCGCATGAGCTCGCCTCCGAAGGAAATGGCCGTGACCGGCTGGGCGCCGGCGGCGATCATCCGCTCGAAAGCGAAGTCGTGCGCCGCCTGGGATATGCCGCCCACCGCGTCGGCTACAGGATAGACCTCGTAGCCTTCGGAAAGCATATCCAGGGTGGGAAAGGCGAGGCAGACCTCGGTCCACAACCCTGCCATGACCACCTTGCGCCGGCCGCTGCTTTCGATGGCCTCCCTGAACTCGGCATCCTCCCAGGCGTTGACTCCGCTGCGGTCGATTTCCTTGACCCCGGGCAGCTCGTCCTTGATCACCTGCGCGGTGCCTTGGTTGACTCCCATGTCCACGCCCACGGTCGAGAGCACCACCGGAATCCCGTACTCAGTAGCCAGCCGGCACAGCGCCACGACATTCAGATCGATCCGCTCGCGAGTGGTGGAAGTGACCGTGCCATACTGCTCGGGCTGGAAGTCGATCAACGCCAGCACGCAATTCTCCGGCGTGAGCAAGTGATCTGCGCGCTGATCGCGAACCGGTTCCGGCGAGGTTTTCTTGGGCATGTGTTTCTCCTTCAAGACCTTTGCACCAACGAAAAGTGGTTCGTGGAAAACAAGTTACCTTACGCAGCGCGGAGGAACCAGAGTACAGAGCGAGGCATATTCGAATACATTGGCCAATTGCATCCACCTAAGGCACGCGTATTTGAGACGAGGTGCGGCTGTACCGCAGCTGCGGGAGTCTTCACCAGATCCAGCTTCACCTTTCAGCCAGGTGGCAAACACTTGGGCGCCTGAGCCGGACGAAGCACCATTCGAAACCCACCGGCCGCCGTTCTGGCGACCGATAGGAAGCAATCTGGCCAACTGATGGTGTTCTACTTGACGTGCTGCGCCTGCTGGTCGGCTTCGAAGTAGCTGATCAGCTGTTCCTCCAGACCTGGAATCTGCAGCGCCTGCCCCGATGAGCGCAACGAACGGGCACCCAGATCACCGACCGCGACGGCTGCCCTGGCAGCCAGAGGCGAAGTTTCAGTTGCTCCTCCCTCACGGGCGAAACGCAGGAATTCGGCGATCAGGTTCGGATCGGCGCCGCCGTGGCCCGCATCGTCGCCCTCGATCTCCACCTTCAGATCGGGTTCGGCATAACCATGCGTGGTGCGGGTGTTCCACACATGGATGAAGTCCCCGGGGCCATCGCCGAAGTTCTCTAATCTTCCGGCGCTGCCGATGACCGTGTAGTTGCGCCAGTAGTCGGGGGTGAAATGGCACTGTTGATAGGAGGCCAGCACACCGTTATCCAGCTTCATCTGGACCATCGACAGATCCTCCACGTCGAGCTTCGGATTCAGGCCGCGTTGCGCGGACGGTGGCCAGTTCTCCAAGGAGAACCAATCCCGCATGCGCAAGTCCGCATTATTCCTCCGATCTTCCACCTGACCGTAGACCGCCAGCGATCCGACACCAGAAACCTGGGTGCTGTAGCCGTCGGCCAGCCAGTGGATGACATCGATGTCGTGTGCCCCCTTCTGCAATAGCAAGGTGTTGCTGTATTGGCGTTCGGCATGCCAGTCCTTGAAATAGTAATCTCCGCCGTTGCCCACGAAGTGCCGGCACCACACAGCCTTCACCTCGCCGATGGCGCCTTGTTCGATTAGCTGCTTCATCTGCCAGATCACCGGCATATGGCGCATATTGTGCCCGACGTATAATCTGGTGCCGGTGCGCTGGGCGGCGGCAAGAATCTCGTCGGCGCGCTGAAGGGTGATGTCCAGGGGCTTTTCGACAAACGTGGGGATGCCCGCCTCCAGCGTGCGGAGCACAACGTCGCGATGCGTGAAATCCGGAGTAAGGACCAGAACTGCGTCGAGGCCGGTATCCAGCAATACCTGCAGATCCTCGGTGACCTCCGCCTCGGGCAAGGCTGCCCGGGCATCCTCGCGGCCGCGCTCGCTGGTATCGCAGACGATCCGGATCACGCTGCCTTCCCCTGGCCTTTGCAGGTAGCGGTGCAGCGAAGCCCGCAGTCCGAAGCCGACGATTCCGACCTTGAGGTCCATATAGTTCTCCTTTAGGTTGGCGCCCTTGCGGCGCGCACAGCAAATATTTGATGACCGGATGATGCCCGCGCGGTTAGCGTGGACCGAGGTTCAGCGGGCCGGGGAAAAAGCAGCGTGCCGCATGATCGCTCCGAAGCTGGTCAAGCCCCGGCTCGGAAGCGGCGCAGCCGGGTTGCGCGATGGGACAGCGAGAATGGAACCGGCACCCCGTCGGCGGGTCGATGGGCGAAGGCGGATCCCCCTGCAGCATGATCAATTCGCGCGGTGTGCTCGAACCCTGCCGGAGTTCGGGTGCCGCGGAGAGCAGGGCCTGGGTGTAGGGGTGGGCACTGTGCTCATAGACCCTGTCGTAGCTTCCGGATTCGACCACCTTGCCTAGATACATCGTCGCGACACTATCCGAGATATGCCGGACGATCTGCAGGTCATGGGCGATGAATACGAAAGTCAGCCCGAGCTCCTGCTGCAGATCCTGAAGCAGGTTGACCACCTGGGCGCGCACCGACACATCCAGTGCCGAGACCGCCTCATCGCAGATGAGCACCCGGGGATTCAGCGCAATGCCGCGGGCAATGCCGATGCGTTGCTGCTGGCCGCCGGAGAAGTTATGCGGATAGCGGCTCAAATGGTCCGGGTTCAGCCCCACCAATTCCATCAGCTCCGCGATTTTAGCCCGCCGCCGGGAGCGTGGCACCAGATCGGGATGGATTTCGAAGGGTTCGAGCAGGATCTGCTCGATGGTCATCCGCGGATCGAGCGATGCATAGGGATCTTGGAAGATGAGCTGGATGTTCCGGCGCATCATGGCACGCTCGGCACGCTGCAGCTCGTTGATGTCCACCCCGTCGAAGAGCACCCGGCCTTCGCTGGGCTTTTCGAGCCCGGAGAGGATGCGGGCAAGCGTGGACTTTCCACATCCGCTCTCGCCGATAATCCCTAGAGTTTGCCCGGCGGCCACCTGTAGGTCCACCCCGTCCAGCGCCTTGACGACTTTCTTCGCTCCGAAGGGCAGCGGGCGGGCTACTGGGTAGTGCATCTTGATATCGCGCAGTTCCATAATCGGTCCGGACGCGGACTCTAGAGTCTGCGGCTCAGTGGCTGTATGCGACATGGCTCGGTACCTCCTGGGAATGGAAACAGGCCGATTGGCGTCCGGCCGAGATGGCCTCCAGTGCGGGCACGGCGGCGGTGCAGGCTTCGTCGCTCAGGAAACACCGGTTGGCGAATGAGCAACCCACGGGAATGTTCAGCAGATCCGGCGGGGTGCCAGGAATGGCCGGGAGCCGGTGTCCCTTGAGCGCTTCGCTGGCCACGGATTCTGCGAGCCCCCGGGTATAGGGGTGTCGCGGCGCGGAAAGCACTTGGGCTGTCGGACCCTGCTCGATGACCCGTCCGGCATACATGACGGCTACCTGATCAGTGACCTCGCGCACCACCGAAATGTCGTGGGTGATCAGTATCAGGCCCATATTGTTCTCTGCCTGCTGCTCCTTGAGCAGCTCCAGAATCTGGGCCTGCACGGTCACGTCCAAGGCAGTGGTCGGTTCGTCAGCGATCAGCAGCTCGGGTCCCAAGGCCAGCGCCATGGCAATGACAATGCGCTGGCGCATGCCGCCGGAAAATTGGTGCGGGTAGTCGCTCACCCGGCTGGCCGCGGCCGGAATGCGCACCCGGTCCATCATCTCGATGGCCGCGGCCTTCGCGGCTTTGCGGCTGTAGCCGCGGTGCACCCGGAACAGCTCTCCGATCTGCCGGCCCACCGGATGCACCGGGTTCAGGGCGCTGAGTGCATCCTGGAACACCATGGATATGCAAGGGCCGGTCAGCTGCCGGCGGCGTTTGGCACTGATGGACAGCAGGTCTTCGCCGTTGAGCAGGATTTCGCCGCCGGCGACCCTGGCCGGCGGGGTGTCGAGTAACCCCATGATGGTCCGGGCGGTCACCGACTTGCCGGATCCCGACTCACCCAGGATGCCCAGGCACTGGCCGGCGGCAAGCTGCAGGTCGACACCATTGATGGCGGTCGCGGTGCCCTGGGGCGTGGCGAACTGGACGCGCAGGTCGCGGATTTCCAGCAGCGGCCGAGGGGCGTTGGGCGGTTGCGTCATTACTTGCCTTTCGGGTCGAATTCGTCGCGCAGCGCTTCGCCGAATAGCACGAAGCCGAGCACCGTTATGGTCAGGAAGATCGCAGGGAAGAGCAGCAGGTGCGGTGCGGCGTCGATGTAGTCGCGGGCGGCCGCCAGCTGCAATCCCCAGGAGACCGCCGGCGGAGTCAGCCCGATGCCGATGAAGGTCAACCCGGCTTCTGCGGAGATCATGCCGCCGACACCGAGGGTCTGCAGTACCAGCAGCGGGGTCACAGCGTTGGGCACGATGTGCTTAGTGATAATGCGCCGGTTGCCGGCGCCAAGCAGCCGGGCGGCCTGCACATATTCGCGGTGCCGGATCTCTAGCACCGAGGAGCGCATGAAGCGCACCCCGCCGGGCCAGCTGAATAGCGCTAGCGCGAAGATCACGGTCCAGATGTTGCGCTGGCCGAACAGCTGCAGCACCACGATCGCCGCCAGGATGAACGGCAATCCGAAAGCCATATCGCAGATGCGGGAAATGACCGCGTCCACCCAGCCCCCGAAGTAGCCGGCGATCGCGCCCACCAGAGCGGCGATGGCGAAGGCGATGGCCGAGACCACGATGCCCACCAGGATGAAGGCCCTGGCCCCGTGGATCACGTTCGTGTAGTAGTCGCAGCCTTGGATGTCGATGCCAAAGAGATGCGCTGCGCTCGGGGCCTGGTTGGAGAGCATGATGTCGCAGTTCTCGGTCGGGCCGGAACCGAATCCAGTGAAAAGCTGCGGAAAGGCCGCCATAATGATCATCAGAAGCACGATCGTACCGGAGATGGCCAGACGGGGGCGCAGCCACCAGCGCCGGTGGGCACCACTGCTCGGAGCCGGGGCACGGTCCACCGCTTGGGCACCGTCGCCGATACCGATTGTTGTACTTGTCGCGCTCATATTCTCACCCGTGGATCGATTAGACCGTAGGTCAGGTCAACCAGGAGGTTGAAGACCAGATAGATCAGCACCAGCAGGGTGGCGATGCCTACCACTACGGTGCCTTCCTTGTTGTTGATGGAGGTGACCATCAGCCCGCCGATACCCGGCAGATTGAAAATAGCCTCGATGATAACGGCACCGCCGAGCATCCCGGCCAGGCTCAGCCCGAGGTAGGTGACCACCGGGATCATGGCGTTGCGCAGCGCGTGGCCCCAGATGATGCGCCGCGGGGTGAGGCCCTTGGCCTTTGCGGTTCTCAGGTACTCGGCGCGCAGGACGTCCACCAGCGAGGTGCGGGTCAGCCTGGCCAGGCCCGCAGCGGCCTCCAGCGCCATCACCAGGGCGGGCAAGATGAAGGCCATCGGCCATCCGGCGCGGATGCCGGCCGGATCGACCCAGCCCAGGTGCACGCCGAAGTAGGTTTGGGCACCCAGCGCGATGACGAACCCCGGCACCCCCATGAACAGGACCGTGAAGACCAGTGCGAAGTGGTCCCCGGTTTTCCCTGCACGTAACCCGCCGTAGACTCCGATGAGAAGACCGATGAAAATCTTGAGCACCCATGCGGTCAGGGCGAGGGCCAGGGTTGTTGGCAGACGTTCCAGAATCAGTCCCAGCACCGGACGGCCGAAGAAGTCGATGCCGAAATCGCCGCGGAAGACGCCGAGGATATAGTTTCCATACTGGACGAAAAATGGATCATCCAGATGGTACGCCTGGCGGATCTGCGCCACGGTGGCTTCCGGCAAGGGACGCTCCCCTGTCAATGCCGAAATCGGGTCACCGGGCATCAGGAAGGTCAACGCGTAGATGATGAATGTGGCGCCGAGCAGCACCGGGATCATCTGTCCGATACGCCGAACGGTATAGCTCAGCATGGGTACTCCCTCATCACAATAGGTGGCTGGCGTGACCGCAAGATCTTTGTGCGGCCGCGCCAGCCAGACGGAACCGTTGCTAGCAGCCGTAGCCGGCGCGGTAGTACTGCAAATCTCCCTGGACGTCGTTCAGCTGCGCGCACTGCGACTGGAGTCCGTAGTCGGTAGGAATGAACAGCGGGATCGCTGGCAGATCCTCGACGATGATCGTCTCGGCTTCGGTGTAGAGTTTGGCGGCCTTGGCTTCGTCCATTTCCGCACGAGCCGCACGCAGCAGCGTATCGACCTTTTCGTTCGAGTAGCCGGTGACGGCATTGCCGTCTCCCCCGGTCTCGTACTGGCTCAGGTACTGGTCCGGGGACATGTAGGACCAGCCCCACAGACCGAATACTGCGCCATCGAGCTTCTGGCTGTTGCGGCGTTCGGAAAGCTCTGTGCCCAGGGTGGGCTTGAGCTGCACCTTGATGCCAAGGTTGTCCTGGATCTGCTTGGCCAGCGCTTGGACCAGCTGCTGGTCCGAGGCGGAGTTGCTCTCGATGATCAGCGTGCCGTCAAACCCGCCGTCCTCGGCCAGGATCTTCTTGGCCCGCTCCGGGTCGAAGACGCAGTCGGCGCAGGAGCCGGACACATAGGAGCCCAGCGACGGAGGCACCAGAGAATCCGAGGGATCCGCGTGGCCATTGAGCAGCGAGGCGGCAATGGCTTCGCGATCGATGGACAGCGAGATGGCCCGGCGCAGAGCCGGAGATTTCAGTTCATCCACGTATTCGGGGATCTGCAGCGTCTGCTGCTTGGACGCGGTTTTCACCTCGTAGAGGGCCTGTTCGCCCAACTGGCTCTTTGCTTTGTCGACCATGGTCGCCGGAACATTGCGGATCATATCCAGGTTTCCGGCGGTCATATCGGTATAGGCGGCATCCACCGCGGTGTAGATCTTGCCGACCAGCTTATCCGCGCCGCCGGAGAATCCTTCGGCGCCTTTGAAGCCGTCCCACTTCTCCAGGACGACCTGCTGGTTATGGTCCCAGGAAATGAACTTGTAGGGGCCATTGGAGACCGGAGACTGCTCATAGGCTTCCAGATCTTCGAAGGCGGATTCCGGCATGGGGCAGGTCGGATTCGTGCTCAGCAGCTTCGGGAAGTCGGCGTTCGGCGCCTTCAGGGTGACCGTCAGGTGAGTTTCGTCGACAACCTTCACCCCCGAGAGCTTATCGGTCGCAGCCTTGCTGCCATCGGTCGGATTCAGTTCTTCGTATCCCTCGAAAGATACGAAGGTACCGTTGCCTTGCCAGGCGTTGGAGCCGGTGGCTGTCGCGTTCCAAGCCTCGGCAAAGGAATTCGCCGTGACTGGCGTGCCATCGTGGAAGGTCCATCCGTCCTGCAACTCTATGTCCCAGACCTTTGCATCCTGGCTAGCGACGGACTTCGCTGCCAGTGGCTGCAGTTTCTGACTCTGGGAGTTGACCTCCATTAGGTTCGCACAGAGCGCCATGCCTATCTGGCTACCGGGTTCCTTCTGAGGAGTGATGCTTTTTGGTTCCGTCGACATGAATGTCAAAGTCGCATCGGGTCCTTCGGCACCGGTGGCCGCAGTGTTCGACGATGAGCATCCCGTCGCGAAGAGCGCCAAAGAGGCCACCCCCGCAACGAAAGCGATTTTCTTGGACTGCTTCATCCTTTTCCTCCCTGATTTACGGCCTTCCAGGCACGAGCGCCAAGGTAGTGGTAACCGTCACTTTTATTTATTTTATGAAATAAAGTAAACACGGTAGAAGCGTCATGTCAACAGTTGCTCGTGAAATTACTTACGGATTGCCTCGGTTTGCATCCGTTCGATGAAACTCAATGGATTGCTCAGCACTTCATTAACCATGATGCTGGCGGCAAAAATGGACAGGGATAGCTCATGATCGCTGGAATAGACTACCCTCCGGGCGGCCAGTGGGCCTTGCAATGACCGGCTGGCCACGACCGACTGCACCTCAGGCAGGGTTTCGGGACGCTCAGCTGGCGTGCCCGCAATCACCAGCAGCCCGGGGTCGAGCAGGTCGAATACCGTAGCGGCGGCGTGCGCCACAAAACCGTTTCGTTCGGCGACCAGAGAGCGAATCTGCTCATCCCCGGCATCATAAAGTCGGTCGATATCCCCGTAGTCCTTGACGTCCATCCTCCCCGCCGCGTGGGCGCGACGCACCGTCGCTTCATCCGTGGCCATCACCTGCAGGCACCCCCGGCGTCCACATTCGCAGGGGTATCCCGCGTCACTGACTTGCAGATGAGCAATGTTCCCGGCATGCTGCGACCATCCAGCACGGATCTGTCCACTGCTGACTAGCACTGCCCCGAGATCAGAGGTAATCACCATGAGCAGGAAATCTGGTTCCTTTGCTCCATGTCCATAGAAGAGCTCGGATTGCGCTGCAGCTCTGGCGTTGTTATCCAAGATCAGTGGCTGAGGCAGATCTGCCAACATGCTGACCGCCGGAACCTCACTCCATCCAGCGCCCTGGTTCTCGACGATCCGGCCGTTGATCCGGTCGACAATTCCACCGGTTGCAACTCCCGTCCCGAGGATTTGACGTCCCTTGGCATGTTCGGCGATGAGCAGATTCGCTTGTTCGATGATCCGCGCGAATGAGGCTTCAGCATCTAGTCCCGAGTGCGGAACTAGGACCGATGCCTTGGAGATTCCGTCCAATCCAGTCAACACCACGCCGGTAACCCGCGGGCCTAGGTGGATGCCCATGACCAGGTTCGATTCGTTGTCTACACGTAGCGGAACGCGGGGCCGCCCCTGCCCCGCGGCAACGGCTTCGGCCTCTGCTATCAACTGGTGATCCAGCAAACTGGCAGCAATGCTCGTGACCGAGGCGGCGCTAATGCCGATTGCGTCGGCAATTTCCTTGCGTGAACGGCCGGGAGAAGCGAAGGTTTCGCGCAGTACCGACGCGAAATTCCGAGCACGGGCCGGATCAGTCCTGCGGCTCATGGCAAGGACACCTTTCTTCCGGAATATTCCTTTTGTCCAGGAATGGTTTCATCATTCTTTCATTTGTACCGCAGTCTTGCGGATCTGCCGACTTGGAAGGTTCATTCTTCTAGCAGCAACTTCAAAGTATCTCGACCGATTTGGCCTAAGGGATCTACCGCGCCCAGTGGTGCGGTGAGCATGGCATAGCGCAGCGCCCAACCCCGAGCACGCATCCAGCATGGTGTCCCGAGACCTACGGGATACCTTTGGAAGGCTTGCTCCCGCTGTTTCTCGGTAAAGTGCATCCACAGCATCCCCAAATCCGAAGCAGGATCCCCGGCACAGAGGTCCCCGAAATCCACCAAGGCAGATAGTTTCGCTTTGCCCGCATCACTGGTCACAATCGTATTGTGTGGATGTGGGTCGCCGTGGAGCCAACGTGGAGGCCCTCCATAGGAATCGGCTTCCAGGGCCTTTTCCCAGATCCGTTGCGCAACGCGCCGGTACGTCACAGGAAGCTGAGATATCTGCTCTCTGGTACGTTGATTCACCACTTGCAATTCGCAGCCTCTGAATTCACTGCGTGGCGCATCGTCTGGAGCCGGCCCGTGCACCGCTAATAGGTAATCAACAAAGGCCGGCGCGTACGCATCACGTTGCATCCGTCCCAGCGTCGCCGCACTGATGCCAGGCACGTAACGGCAAATCGAAAACGTAAATGGGTAGTCCGCTGTCGGCTCGCCGATGAATACCGGTGCCCCCGTGTCCAGCCCGCTGTCGGATGACAGGCGCGGCAACCATTTGCGTTCCTTACGTCCGATCTTCTCGGCCAGCGCACGTCGGGGCAATCGCACCAGCAGATCCTCGCCCAAGCGATAAACTTCATTGTCCCAACCAGTGGCAAGATAAGTCAGGGATTTACCAGCCCACTGTCTTGTCTGCGTGGAGATCAATTCATGCACCAACCCCCAGTCGATAAACACTTCAGCAGCAGGCATCGCCGAATTTGGCCCTTGTTGGAAGCTCATTGCTCCATGTTAAAACAATTCAGCCAAAATGACTGTTCGGGTTCTGATACCGGGGATCATCCAGGACTGGCTTTGGGAGGGTTGCCAGCGATTTCGTACTGCAAGTCCATCTGCACATTTTCTTCATTGCCGATGCGTGGTGGGATAACACTAGGCGCCATCGTACTTTACGCTATCTTGCTATTTCCGGTCTGAGACGGCTTTCAGGAAAGGTTCGAAGGCCTAGATTTCAGGCTCAGTCGACGATCCATGATTGAGGCGTCTGGGCAGAATCTGACGCACGTGGCCAATAGAAAGCTCGGCGCAGCGTTGCTTTGCTTTGGGCAACCGCTTTTGCTCCGGTTGCTGACTGCACGGTCGTTCTAGGCTTTCCAGGCTACGATCCCGCCAGCCAAAGGAACCAGAAGCAATGCGGGAACCACTGCCAAACGAGCAACAATACTGTCGCCAAGAGAATCATCGCCAGTGCGGCCAGCCGCAGCCAAGCACTCATGATTCATCTACTGCCTAGAACACGCCCGGTGATGTTGAATGTCTTGTTCGAGGGAGTCTATGCTCAATGCATCTCAGTCAGTAGCTACCGGCGCTAGCGCATCAAATTGATGGCCTGGGGCAGGCTAGAATCATTCCATGCGCAGCCACTCGCCAAGCGAACAGGTCCTCGTCCAGTTGCTCCTGGAGAAGTTCGATCAGATCATCGAAATTATCGCCACGCTACCTGAAGAACTGTCTAACGTCCGCCCGGGGATTCCCGGCGGCAACTCACCCACCCAGCTCTTGATGCACTGCTGCGGGATGATGCGTCGATGGTCTTCAACAGTGAATCTAGGGGTAGCGATCCCCCGCGATCGAGCAGCGGAATTCACCGCAAATCTCCCAACTGTGCAAGCTCTAGCCCATGCGTCCGTAGTACGTGCAGAGTTCACCGCCGACCTTGCGCAAACCCAGATGCAAGCCAGTCCAGCTTCCCTGCCAGTTGGCCGTGAGGACGAATTCTTCGCACAAACATGTCAAGGGGTTCTGCTACATGTGCTGGAGGAACTCTGCCAGCATCTAGGACACCTCGAGATAACCAGGGATATGCTGGCCGCCGGTTGGCGCTGACCCTTGGGCTGTTCGTCTCCATGTCCTGGCCCCGCACACTAGGACTTTGAGCTTCAAATTCACCAATTGAATGATTCCACTGAATATAGTCCTTCGCCGCACCACCAGGGGGTTCATATCACGCAAATCAGCGATAGCGATGACAGCGAAAACAACATGTTGCGAAGATGGTAGATCTAATTAGAAAGCAGCCAGTTCTTACTTGATTTGGATTCTTGACATCCACAGGAGGGCTTCTTAAATCGCATGTTGCGTTTGGCGTGGGCGGAAAGGCCAAGATGAATCAGTACCACCAGATGAAGGCGTGAGCAAATAACCAAATGGGGATTCGGTTCCTCTATCTCGCGTTGGTATTTCTCGGTTTGCGCCGTGACGCCCGCTATGTGGCGGGGCTTCCGGCACGCAATTGAACGCAGCTACCCCCGCAGATGCGACGATGGGCTGGCTGCTCCTGGTATTACTACAGGACCCTGTTCATGCCCGTGAGCGGTTATCCGTGCTGAGTTGTTTGCGGAAAGAACATCGAACCCCGAATTCAATTGCAAAGAATTGGGGTTCGATGTTCAAGTACTGGAGTCCGTGGACTAGAGTCCCAGCTTCTCCATCACGATTTCGCGCACGCGGCCGGCGTCAGCCTGTCCGCGGGTGGCCTTCATGACAGGGCCCATCAGCGCGCCGATGGCCTGCATCTTGCCGCCCTTGATCTTCTCGACCACATCAGGCATGGCAGCCATGGCATCATCCACGGCCTTGCCCAATGCATCATCGTCATTCACCACAGCCAAGCTGCGCTTCTCGACGATTTCGCTTGGGGTGCCTTCGCCGGCGATGGCGAATTCCAGCACCTGGCGGGCGATCTTGTCGTTGATCTTCTTCGCCTCGATCAGCGAGTTCAGCTCAACGATGGTCGCAGCGCTCACGCCCAGATCGGCGATGTCCTTGTCCGCGGCCTTGGCCAGTCGGGCGATCTCTCCCATCCACCACTTGCGTGCGACAGCGGCGCTGGCGCCAGCGGCAATGGTCTGCTCGATCTCGTCGAGCACACCGGCGTTGACCACGTCGCGGAATTCCTTGTCCGCGTAGCCCCACTCGGCCTTCAGGCGCTTGCGGCGCTCGGCTGGCGGTTCCGGCAGGCGGCCGCGCAGCTCTTCTACCCATTCGGCGGTGGTGACGATAGGCACCAGATCCGGCTCCGGGAAGTAGCGGTAGTCATCGGCATCCGACTTCGGGCGGCCCGAGGTGGTCGAACGGGTGTCCTCATGCCAGTGGCGGGTTTCCTGGACGATCTTCGCCCCGGAATCCAGCACCGCTGCGTGGCGCTCGATCTCGAAGTGCACGGCATGCTCCACCGCGCGCAGGGAGTTCACGTTCTTGGTTTCGGTACGGGTGCCGAACTTCTCCGCGCCCTTGGGCATCAGCGAGACGTTGGCATCGCAACGCACGTTGCCGCGTTCCATCTTGGCATCCGAAACGCCCAGGTTCTTCACGATTTCGCGCACGGCGGCCACGTAGGCCTTGGCCAGCTCGGGAGCGCGCTTGCCGGCGCCTACGATTGGCTTGGTCACGATCTCCACCAGCGGAACGCCAGCACGGTTGTAGTCAACCAGCGAGTAGTCCGCACCCTGGATGCGTCCGGCAGCGCCACCCATGTGGGTCAGCTTGCCGGCATCTTCTTCCATGTGGGCGCGTTCGATCTCGACGCGGAAGACTTCGCCGTCTTCCAGCTCGATGTCCAGGTAGCCGTCGAAGGCAATTGGATCATCGTACTGGGAGGTCTGGAAGTTCTTCGGGGTATCCGGGTAGAAGTAGTTCTTGCGGGCGAAGCCGCACTTCTGCGCGATCTGGCAGTTCAGTGCCAGGCCGATCAGGATGGAGTACTCCACGGCGGTCTTGTTGACCACCGGCAGCACGCCGGGCAGGCCCAGGTCTACCGGGGTGACGTTGGTGTTCGGGGCATCGCCAAAAGCGTTCGGCGCGTCGGAGAACATCTTGGTCTTGGTGTTCAGCTCAACGTGGACCTCGAAGCCCAGGACCGGGTCGTAGCGATCCAGTGCCTCGTCGAAGTCGACCAGTTCATCGGTGTAGTTGCTCATGGTGCCTAGGCCTCCTGCGCGATCGAAGCGGTGTCAATGGCTGGTGCCTGCGAGATCAGCGAGTGGCCCCACTGCTTCTCGAGCAGGGTTTCCAGTGCTGCGCCGGCACGGTACAAGCGGGCATCCTCGTAGGCCGGGGCCAGGAACTGGATGCCTACCGGCAGGTTCTCGGACAGGCCGCCCGGGACGGTGATGCCCGGAACGCCAGCGAGGTTGGCCGGGATGGTGGCCACGTCGTTGAGGTACATGGCCAGCGGGTCGTTGTCGTTCGCGCCCAGCTCGAAAGCGACGGTCGGCGCGGTGGGGGAAACCAGCACGTCGGCCTGCTCGAAAGCGGCCTCGAAGTCGCGCTGGATCAGCGTGCGGACCTTCTGCGCCGAGCCGTAGTAGGCGTCGTAGTAGCCGGCGGACAGGGCGTAGGTGCCCAGGATGATGCGGCGCTTGACCTCGTCGCCGAAGCCGGCGGCACGGGTGGAGCCCATGACGCGCTCGATGGTCATCGGGCCCTCTTCCGGAAGCACGCGGTGGCCGTAGCGCACACCATCGAACTTGGCCAGGTTGGAGGAAACTTCCGACGGCATGATCAGGTAGTAGGCGCCCAGCGCGTACTTGAAGTTCGGGCAGGAAACCTCGACGATTTCTGCACCGGCGGCCTTGAGCAGTTCCAGCGACTCGTTGAAGCGTGCCTGGACACCTTCCTGGTAGCCTTCGCCGGTCAGTTCCTTGATGACACCAATGCGCAGGCCCTTGATATCCCCGGTGGCGCCGGATTCAGCGGCGGCAACCAGGCCTTCGAGCGGGTTGGGCAGCGAGGTGGAATCCTTGGGATCGTGCCCGCCGATCAGTTCCTGCAGGTAGGCCGAGTCCAGCACGGTACGGGAGACCGGGCCGATCTGGTCCAGCGAGGAGGCCATGGCGATCGCGCCGTAGCGCGAGACGGCACCGAAGGTCGGCTTCACGCCGACGGTACCGGTGACGGCGCCTGGCTGGCGGATGGAGCCGCCGGTGTCGGTGCCCAGTGCCAGCGGAGCTTCGAAGGAGGCCACGGCTGCGGCCGAGCCGCCGCCGGACCCGCCCGGAATGCGGTTCAGGTTCCACGGGTTGCGCGTCACGCCGTAGGCGGAGTGCTCGGTGGAGGAACCCATGGCGAATTCATCCAGGTTGGTCTTGCCCAGCATCGGCAGCTTGGCAGCGCGGATCTTCTCGATCACGGTCGCATCGTAGGGGCTCATCCAGCCTTCGAGCATTTTCGATGCCGCGGTGGTCGGCTGGCCCTTGGTGACGATCAGGTCCTTGATCGCGATGGGCACGCCGGCCAGCGGGTGCAGGGCTTCGGCCTGCGCGCCGCCGGCGGCACGGATGGCGTCAACTTCGGCTGCGACGGCGAGCGCTTCTTCGGCGTTCACGTGCAGGAAGGCATTCAGTGCGCCGTCAACCTCGGCGATGCGGTCCAGGTGGGCCTGGACTGCTTGAACGGAGGTGGCTTCGCCGGCGCGCAGCTTGGCGGCCAGCTCGGTGGCGGAAAGCTTAATCAGTTCATTCACTTGGATTATTCACCATCCAGAATAGCCGGGACCTTGAAGCGGTCCGAGTCCGAATCAGGCGCGTTGAGCAGAACTTCTTCAATGCTCAGCGTCTGCCCCACCGTATCTTCGCGCAACACGTTGGTCAGCGGGATCGGGTGGCTGGTGGCTGGGACGTCGGAGGCGGCGACTTCGCTGACGGACGCGATGGCACCGACGATAGCGTCGAGTTCACCGGTCATTTTGTCCAGCTCTGCGTCGCTCATCTCGATGTGGGCAAGGTGTGCCAGATGCACAACGTCCTCACGGCTGATGGCAGACATGTATCTCCCTAGAATGGCGGTTGGGTTTCATAGACAAGTCTATCCCTTACGCGCCTGCCCCAATGCCTATATGCGGGGCATTAGTTATGCTGTGCGCAATACCAAACCGCTCAGGTCCTGGCCGAGGGCGTTCTCCCAGATCCCGATAACACCGGCTTCGGCGGGATCGCCGGCTACCGGTTTGCGGATGATCACCGCGTCTTTGCCCCGACTCTCGCCGCGGACCAGGATCCGCGGATCCGCGGTAAAGGACTCCGACCGGTGCTGCGGCGTGGCTTTGCCGGCCAGCAGTTCACGTGCCTGGGCGATGAAAATGGGGTCGCCGGCGGCGTCATAGACAAAGCGGGTGCCCAGAATCGCGTGCTCGCTCGTTCCCAGCAGGTAGCGTTCCGCGCCGTCCACCGGGGCATCCCGATAGGTCAGCGGGACGTGGTAAATCACGTCAGAGGTATCGCTGTGGTCTGCGTAGAAGCTCAGCTCGATACCGACTTCACCCTGCGGGTCTTCCAGGCGGAATCCGCCAACACTTTCAAGTTTCGGCGCGCCCTGGCCGGTGTAGAACTCCTGCTTGGCCAGCCAGGCTGCCACCAACTCGGTCTTGGTTGGAGACATGGTGGTGTTGTAGACGATTCCCATGAGCTTAGTCTGTCAATTGCTGGTATTAGGCACAAGTGTTGGCGCAATGGTTCTTTGGCCAGCTGATAGCTCCTACGATGGTTTCATGCACACACATGAGCCGTGGGATGAAGTTCAGCAGGCGCAGCAGTACGGGCAGAACCTGCTGCGGGATGCCGCCATTGAACTGCGCGAGTCTGAGCACGAGGACTTCTCGGTCATGGCCGGGTGGTGGAACGATCCGGCCTGGGCGGTGCTCCAGCAACGAACCATCAAACCGCGTCCCGGGGCTCCGCTCGTGGAAATGTTCGCACAGTGGAGCGAGAACAAGCCCTCTTCCGGCGATGCCGGCTTCAGCATCTTCGAGCGCGGCAGCGGAACCTTCATCGGGCACATCACGCTGCATGGCGGCCAGTTGCCCCATCGCGCCGCTGAAATGGCGGTGATGATCGGCCCGGACTTCGTCGGCCAGGGTTTCGGCACCCGTGCCACCGCGTTGATGTCCGGCTATGGTTTCCGCGAGTTGGGACTGCACCGGATTAGCCTGTGCGTTGCCGCCTTCAACCAGCGGGCCATCCGGGCTTATGAGAAAGCCGGGTATACCCAGGAGGGGCGCCAACGCGAGGTGTACTTCCACAATGGCGTATTCCACGACCAGGTGCAGCTGAGCCTGCTCGCCGGCGAATACTTCGCCCAGCGGGGCTGAGCAGCACCCCGCGGTACTATTTGGCTGCTTCCTCCAGCATGGACTTCACCAGCGGTCCCGCCGTCTGGGCTCCGCCGTCTCCATCCTCGACGAACGCGGCAACCGCCAGATCGCCTTGGGCGGCGATGGCCCAGGCATGCGCGTTCTTTTCGCCGTCGTATTCGGCGGTGCCGCTCTTGCCGATGATCTTTCCGCTGCCTACCGCTTTCAGGTCCTTCAGGGTTCCGTGGTCCACGACCTCGGCCATCATGGTGGACAGCTGCCCTGCTTCCTCTTCGCTCAGCGTGGAAGCCGGCTTGGCAGGTGCCTGGGGTTCTGGCGCCAGGATCAGCTTGGGCTGCACCGTGGACTTCGCCTGGATCGATGCCATCACGGTGGCCATGCCCAGTGGCGATGCTTCCACCACGCCCTGGCCAATCATGTTCGCGGCCTGGGTGGTGCCTTCAGAATCTTCGGGCACCGAACCGAACACTGCACCGGCACCGGTTCCGTCCTCTGCCAGCAAGCCGAGAGCAGCCGCGGCTTCAGCCAGGTTCTTGCCGCCAATTTCCGTTCCCTGATTCACAAAGACCGTGTTGCAGGACTGCGCGATTGCTTCGGATAGCGGGATGGTGCCTACGGCGGCAGCAGGATAGCCGTCATAGTTCTTGAAGCTCTTGCCATCCACCACCGTGGTTGCCGGGCACTTGACCTCGGTACCCGGTGTCGCTCCGTCACGCAGCATCGCCAAGGCGCTCACGACCTTGAAGGAAGAACCCGGTGCATAGGAAGCTTGCAAGGAGGTGTTCAGCCCGGAAGAAACCGGGCCCGAGGAGGCCGCGAGGACGCTGCCGTCAGAGGGCCGAATGACCACGATGGCAGAGTTCGATTCGGCTTCGGCCAGCAGTTCATCCGCGGTTTCCTGCAGTCCGGTGTCCAAAGTGGTCTTCAGGTCCTTGCCTGCTACCGGGGCTGTGGTGATCAGTTCCGCTACCGCTTCATCTTCAGCGTTGTACTGCGATACCGAGACTCCTGCAGTTCCCGCGAGGGTGTCATTGTAGGCGGCTTGCAATCCTGATTGGCCTACCTGGTCACCGGCCTTGACCTTGCCTTCAGACTTCTCGATATTCTCGGCGGTGGCCTTGCCAACGCTGCCTAGCAGCGGGCGGGCGAAGGAGCGAGTGGGTGCCAAGGGCAGCTCGTCGTTGTGGAAGCCGGCACCCGGAATGCCCTTGATTTCCTCGTCGGTGACTTCCCGCGTTGCGTCATCGCGCAAGACAATAGCTTCCACCCAGGCTTTGTCGCCAGCGGCCATCACTCGTTGCGCATAGGCCTGTTCATCGATGTCCACGAGCTTGGCCAGTTTCTTCGCCGAGCTTTCCCAGTTTTCTTTTCCGGTGTGGGTCTTATCCATGCCAACACGAATCACCGGCCGATTGGAGACAATGCTTTCGCCTTCAGCATCGGTGATGCTGCCTCGTGCTGCAGGGTCGAAGGCCGCTTTGAGGTAGTCGCCGGTTTCGAACTCAGGGGCAAGAATTGACGGGTCAAAGCGCAGTTTCCAGGAATCGGATTCCTTGTCGAATTCCCACACAGCCTGGGTGTCGTAGCTCAGATCCTTGTCCGACTTGTCGATATCCCATACCGTGGTGATGCTCGCGGTAGCTGTCTTGACCCCATCTTGCTCTTCTTCGTCTTCGGCCACCGAACGAACGGTGCTCGTGTGCTTGATTTCGCCCATGGTGCCTAAGGCGGTTTCCTGGGCTTTCGCTGCATCTTCTGGGCTGGTCCCAGCGAATTGCACTGAGCCGAAATCGCCGCTATTCATGGCGGATACCAGTGCATCGGCCGAAGGCGCCGGGTCTGGCGCGCCAGCGCTGCAGGCACTTAGTGCGCCCATGGCCAGGGACGCAACGGACAGGGCGGCAACACTTCGGCGAATAGCACTCATGGCGCCATTCTATTCACGCGCTCGGACAGACCACAACGTGTGTCCGCCGAAGTCATGGGCGGTTCACCTGGATCCAGGCTGAATCCATCTTGGCTGCAGGCTATAGGCGTAGACAACCAATTCGATATCGGTGTTCGGCACAAACCAGTCGCGTTCGGGATAGTGGACGAATCCGAGGGATTCATACAGTCCCCGGGCAGAATCCCAGCTGCTGCCGGTAGTCAGGGAGACGGCATTGATTCCTGGAATGAGCCGGGCGCGCTCGATGGCGGCCTGCACCATGCTCCGGCCAACACCCCTGCGCTGCGCGGCCGGATCAACGCTGAGCATGCGGATTTCCAGCTCGTCCGCTCTGGCAATGTCCGCATAGTCGCTGCCCGCCCGGATCAAGGTCATGGAACCGATGATCTCTTCTTCCCGGCGCACCACGTAGATTTCGGTCTGGGCCGCACGCTCGGCCACCTTGCGCACGAAGTCCAGGTACTCGTTATCCGGGCTGTCGAAATGCCCAGCGGCAAAATAGGACTCTGCGGTCAGCTCCCCCACACGCTGGTAGTGCTAGGGAGCAGCCAGTTCAATCGACAAGTCGCCAATGCTGGTTGAAAAAGTTTGCGCGTCAGTCATGATGCTCCAAGTGTGCCACGAGCTCAGATGGTTTTCTGCACGTCACCGAACCCAAGGCAAATGATGCTCTGGCTGAAATTTTTGCGGAGCAATTCTTCTCTGATCTGCAGTGATTCGCGGTGGGAATTAGTGCCTTGCGAATAACTGGGAGAAAAACTTGCCCGCAAGTTTGTTAATGGAGTTAACTAACCCTGTGACTTCCCCACGCAAGGACTGGAATGTGCTGTCGCACGGCAGCGCTATTTTGCCCTCCCATGGGAGGGAGCACAACCTCTCTCTGGTTCTGCAAACACTTTCGGACCAAGGCGCTTCGAGCCGTGCCGATCTGGCACGCGCTACCGGCCTGACACGTGTCACCGTCTCGGAACTGGTCGCGGAATTGATCAACCGCTCGCACGTCATTGAGACCGGGCAGCAAGAGCAAAAACGCCCCGGCAAGCCCTCCACCCTCGTCGATTTGAATCGCCCGGGGCTCAGGATCATCGGCGTGGACTTATCCGGCGTTGTCCCGTTCCGGGCGGCCATCATGGATCTGGATGGCGCCATCCTCAAGAGTTTTTCTGCCCAGGCACGTGAAGCAACCGGTGAGGCCGCGACGGTCCAGCTCCTGGAGCTGCTCGACACCGCCCTAGCCGAATGCGACGCACCGGTTCTGGGCGTGGGCATTGGCTCGCCCGGTGTAGTGACCGATCGGGGAATTGTCGTCGCAGCCGAAAAGTTCGGTTGGCGCGACTACGACCTGCGATCTGCGGTCGAGCAGGCTACCGGCCTGGCCGCTCATGTCCTCAATGACGCCGACTGCGCCATCCTTTCCGAGCACACGTTCGGCCAAGGCAGCGACCACATGATCTTGCTGCGTCTGGGGCGCGGTGTGGGCTGTGGCGTCATCACCCACAACATCCTGGTGCGCGGCTCGGATTTCGCCGCCGGCGAGCTGGGCCATGTCCGCCAGCGTGCGCAGGACACTGCCTTATGCAGCTGCGGGCAAATCGGCTGCCTGGAAGCCTATGCTTCCGTTCCTGCAATCTGGAAGTCCCTGGCCGAGGGGGAACCAAAGGAACAGCTGGATCAGCGGATCGCCGCGTATCTTGCTGGCGCAATTGCCCCGCTTCTTTCGGTACTCGACATTCGCGATGTCATTTTCACCGGGACCCCGGAAGTCGTGGATCAGCCTCTCGCGCAAGCGCTACGCGAAGCACTGGCCCTGCGCTCGCATACGGCACGCGCCGAGAACTTCCGGCTTTCGCTGAGCGAAGATCCAGAGCATCTGGTGCTCCGAGGTTGCGCGGTCAACGTGCTATTCCATGAACTGGGGATCACCTAGCGGGGCCGCCCGGTTTCTCCATACCTGTATTCCACTAATCATCACTGCCAAGATCGGAGAGTGCCCACCATGCGAGTGCTCATTGGTTCATCCCCTGAAGAAGTTGCACGCATCGCTGCCGACAACGTGTTGGCCGGCCTGGCCCACCACAGCGCTGGAGCCCCCTCGAATTTGGGGCTTGCCACAGGTTCGTCTCCGTTGGGCCTGTACCGTGAACTTTCCCGTGCGGTCCAGGAAGGCCGTGCCGACTTCACCGATACCCAGGGTTTCGCCTTGGATGAGTACATCGGGATCCCGGACACCCACGAACAGTCCTACCGCCAGACGCTGATCAACGAGGTCTGCAATGTCATCGGCTTGCCTGCCCGCTGCCTGCATGTACCGCAGGGCATGGCCGCATCCGTGGAAGCCATCGAGACGGCGGCCCGGGCTTACGATGCCTCCATCGCCCAGGCCGGTGGCATCCACGTACAGATTCTGGGTATCGGATCCAATGGGCATCTGGGCTTCAACGAACCAGGCAGCGCGCTGCGAAGCCGCACCCGCATCAAGCGCCTCGCGGCCAATACCCGTGAAGACAACGCCCGGTTCTTCGACGGCATCGAGCACGTTCCCACCCACTGCGTCACCCAGGGACTAGGTACTATTCTTGACGCCGGCCGCTTGGTCCTGGTGGCTGTAGGCGCGGGCAAGGCCCAAGCCATTGCCGCTGCCGTAGAAGGGCCGCTGTCAGCTTCCTGCCCGGCATCCGTCCTGCAGCTGCACCAGGATGCAGTGGTAGTAGTTGATGAAGCGGCAGCCAAGGGGCTGAAACTGCGTGAATACTACGATGACGCGGCTGAGGAACTGACCGTCGTAGACCTCGTGGTCAGCTAAACCGCCCAGCCAATGGCATACTGAAGCCATGGCCGTCTACTTTGAATGCGTTACGCTTTGCGGTGCTTCACGTGCCGACCTCTTCGAGAAATCGCTCAGCATCGACGCGCACGCCGGTTCAATGGCCGATTCGCAGGAAAAGGCCGTGGCGGGGGTTACCAGCGGCGCTATCGGATTAGGCGAGCAGGTCACCTGGCGTGCCAAGCATTTCGGCATCCCCTTCCGGATGACCTCGAGGATTTCCGACCTGGATGCCCCGCACACGTTCACCGACCAGCAGGAGCGAGGGCCTTTCAAGTCCTTCCACCACGTCCATGAATTCTACGAGTCGGACCAGGGGACGTTGATGGTGGACAAGATCCGCTTCAGCGCTCCATTGGGTCCCTTGGGCTGGCTAGCCGAGCGGCTCGTGCTTGGCTGGTACCTGCCCAAGCTCATCCGGATCCGCAACGACTACCTGGTCAACGCGCAAGGCTAATCCTGCTCGCTAGCGGTCCTGTGGCTCGATGACCACAGCCCACTGGCGCACCGCGCAGGAGTCGGATTCCCCGCATTCTCCGGTCTGCGGCTGCGCCTGGACGATGACGGCCATCGGGCTGGGCAATTCATTGGGAACCACCGGAAGCACATGGCTGAACGAACCGTCGGTGTTAACCGGGATCTTCAGATCCGGGCCTTGATCCGATATGGCTTCGCCCCGCTCCAAGATGACGGAGTACACGGTTGCAGTGCGGATTGGAAGTTGGATCCGAGGGCTCATCGCCGTCGGCCTGCGAGGGGAATTATTGACGGCTCCACGTGTACAGTGGATTAGTCGCCACGACGGCAGTAAACCGCTACCCCTATCAAGGCCAATGACCCCGATGCAGCAGACCTCGACAGCCAGCTCACCTCTTTCGGTGCGAAAAATCGCTTTAGTGGTTTCGCACGTGCTCTCCCCCATTATCCTGGCTACCGTGTTGCTGCTGGCAACGCCATGGCGGGATTCCTCAGTGCGCTGGACCGAGTCGATTGTTGCAGCCCTGTTCACCACGATTATTCCGTGGCTGATCCTGGCCGGGGCGAAACTGCGCGGCAAGGTCACCGATATGCACGTGACCGTACGGCGTCAGCGGCATGGGATCTATGCCTATACCGCAGGATTGATCCTGTGCGGCCTGCTCGTGCTGCGGGTCATGGATGCCGGTTCCGGGATCTTCCTCGAAGTGCTCAGCATCCTGCTTGGATTGGCGCTTGTTGCCGTGATCAATTTGTGGTGGAAGGTCTCGGTGCACCTGGCTGTGGGCACCTACGTTGTTTTGCAGGTGGCGGGACAGCAGGCCGAGCTGATGCCGCTAGTGGTGTTCTTCCTTGCGGTGCTTTCCTGGGCCCGGATCCGCAGCTACCAGCACACCGCCACACAGGTGTGCGGCGGTGTAGCTGTGGGCATCGCCATCCATTACGCGCATCAGTGGATAGCAGCTTTGCTTCCCTAGGCGCTAGGCTCCGCGAGCTTGGCTGGATCCACCAATCCGGCGTACTGCCAGCCCGGGTTGCTGCTGGGCCTGCCTACCTGGCATCCGGCTTCCTCTGCAATCAGCGCGCCGGCAGCCCAGTCATACTCCTGGGTGCCATATTCGGCGTAGGCGTCCAAAGACCCCTCGGCCACCAGGCACAGGTCCAGCGCGGCCGAGCCGAGTCGGCGCACATTGACGTAGTCCTGGAGCATCTGCCCGAGCACTTGGGCTTGGAACTGGCGGCGCTGGGAATCATAGCCGAAGCCAGTTGCCAGGATCCTGGTCTCGGATTCGGCCGGCCCGGTGAGCTGTGTGAGCTTCCCGGATCGCAGATCAAGCTTCCATGCACCCAATCCCTTTCCGGCGAAGTATTCCACCTGCAATGCAGGGGCGACGATGGCCGCGGCTACCCAGGTCTCGCTGCCATCCTCATTGCGTTGGCAGACGCCCACCGAGGAGCAGTAATAGGCGATGTTGCGCACGAAGTTCGTGGTGCCGTCCAGCGGATCAATGCTCCAGCGCAAGCCGCTCGGGTTCGCAGGCTTGGCACTTGGATATTCCTCGCCGGTCAATTCGTCGTTGGGCCGGGAGGTCAGGATGGCCGCGCGAATTGCTTCCTCGGCGGCACGGTCGAAGTCGGTCACCCAGTCCCCGGCCGCCGACTTGTCGGTGAGGTTAAACTGCGATTCATCGCGGCGGCTGAGTACTTCGGCGCCGGCGGCGGCGGCCCGGCGGGCAACCATTACCAGCGGATCATGAGTCACTGCGCGGTCCATTTCTAGCCTTCCGTTGGTGCGGCGAGGGCTACCTCGCGCGCTGCGTCTGGGCCCTGTTCAAGCAGGACGCCGAATCCGGTTTCGTCCAGTACCGGAACACCCAGGGACTGGGCTTTGTCCAGCTTTGACCCTGCGGCTTCGCCGGCCACCAGGAAGTCCGTCTTCTTCGAAACGCTGCCGGTGGCCTTGCCGCCACGGACAATGATCGCTTCCTTGGCGGTATCGCGGGAATAGTCTTCCAAGGTACCGGTCACTACAATGGCCAAGCCTTCGAGGTTCTTGGTGATGTTCGCATCTTGCTCGTCTTCCATCTTCACCCCAGCGGCCTGCCAGGAGGAGACAATTTCACGGTGCCAATCCACTTTGAACCAGTCCACCAGCGCTTCGGCAATGATTGATCCGACGGAATCGATTTCGCTCAGTTCAGCCTCGGCGTTGCCCGAGTCAAGGACCTCGAGCAGGGCATCCATGGAACCGTAGCGGGTGGCAATGGCCCGCGAAGCGTTCGGGCCAACGTGGCGGATGGACAGTGCCACCAGCACGCGCCACAGCGGGTTGCCCTTGGCCTTTTCCAGCTCATCGAGCAGCTTCATGGTGCTCTTGGTTGGCTCAGACGGCTTCTTGGCGGTGGCCTTGGAGTAGAAGTACGGGACGAGCTCGAAAATGCCGGTGCCTTCCCCCTTGGAACGCTTTTCCCGCCATACCTTCACCTCGCCAAGCTCGTCGAGCATGTCCTTGAGGTTGAACAGTTCGGCTTCGTTTTTCAGCGGGCCGGGGCCAGCAGGCAGAATGATGCCGCCCTGGGTGGCAGGGTCCTCGCCCGGACCGCTGGTCAGGGCCGCTGCTGCTTCGTAGCCCAGTGCCTCGATATCAAGGGCGCTGCGTCCGCCGAGGTAGGCCACGCGTTCGGTGAGCTGGGCCGGGCAGGATTCAGCGTTGAGGCAACGAATGTCCACATCGCCTTCCTTGGCCGGCGCCAGTGGCTGCCCGCAGGATGGGCATTCGACAGGCATGACGAAATCACGCAGGTCATCGTTGCCCTCACGCAGTGGCAGCACCGGGCCAACAATTTCAGGAATGACGTCTCCCGCCTTGCGCAGGATAATGGTGTCGCCAATCTTGACGTTCTTCGCCTTGACGACTTCCTGGTTGTGCAGGGTCGCGCGGGCAACGGTGGAGCCAGCGACGAGGACCGGTTCCATCACGCCGAAAGGCGTCACGCGGCCGGTGCGCCCCACCTGGACCTGGATGTCCAGCAGCTTGGTGTGCACTTCTTCTGGCGGGTACTTGTAGGCGACAGCCCAGCGTGGAACACGCGAGGTGTAGCCCAGCTGTTCCTGGGTGGCCAGGTCATCGACCTTGATGACGATGCCATCGATGTCATGGATCAAGTCGTGGCGCTTCTCGCCGTGCTCGGCAATGTAGTCCTTGGCTTCCTGGCGGCTGCCGACAACGCGGCCGTAGGGCGAAACCGGAAGACCCCAGTTGCGCATCAGCTCGTAAGCCTGGGACTGTTCAGCAAGGTTGAAATCGCGGCTGCGGCCCAGTCCGTGCACGAACATGCGCAGCGGACGCTTGGCAGTCTGTTCCGGGTCCTTCTGGCGCAAGGACCCGGCGGCCGCGTTGCGCGGGTTGGCCAGGGGCGCCTTGCCCTGGGCAATCAACGCTTCGTTGAACTTGTTGAAGTCATCGGTGGCAATGAAAACTTCGCCGCGGACTTCGAATTCTTCGGGCCAGCCGGTGCCGGACAACTCCTGCGGGATGTCGCCGATGGTCAGCGCATTGTGGGTAACGTCTTCACCGGTGGTGCCGTCGCCGCGGGTAGCTGCACGCACCAGCTTGCCCTGGCGGTAGGTCAGGTTCAGTGCCAGGCCATCGATTTTGACTTCGCACAGCCACTTGACCGGGGTTTGCGGGTGCAGGCGTTCGGCATTGACCTGGGCACGTTCGAGCCACGCTTCGAGTTCATCAAGTGAGAAAACGTCTTCCAGCGAGTACATGCGGCTTGCGTGGGTGACCGATGCGAAGGCGGCGGAAACTTCGCCGCCGACTTCCTGCGTGGGCGAATCCTGTCCAGCCAGGATGGGATAGGTTGCCTCGAGCAGCTGGAGCTCATGGAACAACGCATCGTATTGCGCGTCGGAGACCAGAGGAGCATCGTTTTGGTAGTACGCCTCGCGGTGGGCACGGATCTGCTCGACCAGCTGTTCATAGCGGGACTTGTCAGCTTCTGGCGGAACGTTGGAGGGCTCAACTGGTGTTACGTCTTTTTCACTCACGTATTCAATTGTGCCCCACCGGCGGACAGTTTAGCTGGCTTGGAGCCCTAGTTCCCAGGTGCGTCAATTTGTGCGGACTCGGCTGCCAGCACATCAAGGACAATCACCGCGATGTTGTCCCGGCCGCCAGCTTCCAGTGCGGCCCCGGTGAGAATCCGGGCCGCTTCGGTGCGGTCCTTGTAGTTCACCAGCAAGGTCTGCAAGATGTCTTCGGTCAGTTCGCCCGAGAGCCCGTCGCTGCACAGCATGTAGCGGTCGCCGATGCGCGGCTGCAAGACGGTGAGATCCGGCTGGCTTTCGGCGCCGGCGCCAAGCGCACGGGTAATCAGATTCCGGTGCGGATGATTGCGGGCTTCCAACTCGGTGATCTGCCCGGCATCCACCATTTCCTGCACGGCCGAGTGGTCACGGGTCAGCTGCTGCAGGGCGCCATCACGCAGCCGGTATCCGCGCGAGTCCCCCACGTTGACCAGCAACAGGCTCGGGATTTCATCGGCGACCACCGCGATCGGCTCGGTAGCTGGAGCCAAACTGGCGCGGTGGTTCTCCAGCATTTGCGGAGTGATCTTGGAGATGACATCAGTGTTCTGCGTCATCGCGAAACTTGAGGTCCAGGGCGGCACCGCGGCCAGTGGAGCGGTCACATTGTCCCGGCCTTTGCCCGGGGTCTTGATCTGCACCAATGCGCACAAGGTAGTGCCGCCACGTGATTCAAGCGCTTCGCGAATGCGGTCATCAGCCAGTTGCACCTGGCGCTGGACATCCGGCACGGATGGCAGTTTCCGAACCGACGTCTTATTGGCGAAGGTGCAGATTTCCTGCATCGTTTCCACCGCAAGCTGGCTGGCCACCTCGCCAGCTTCGTGACCGCCCATGCCGTCGGCTACCGCATACACGATGTCGTGCATCAGGATGCGGTCCTGGTTTTGCGTTCGTTTCCGGCCCACGTCCGTCAGCCCTGCCGCGGCGAGGATGAACGGTACCGGTGCTGGTTCTTTAGCCACTAGTCAATCACCAGTCCTGCTCCCTCGCCTGCGGAGAGCTCATAGGGTTGAATGTCTCCAAAGCCGCGCACCGCGGTGATTTCCTGGGCGGTGAGCACAAAGCGTGCGTCATTGCGCAGGGTGTTTGCGGTAATCGCGTCGGTCAGCACGGTGCCCGGTTCCGCCAGCGAGGTCAGCCGAGCCGCCATGTTCACCGTAGGACCATAGATATCGCCCAGGCGTGAGAGCAGCCGGCCCCAGACCACCGCGCCGCGGGTTTGCGGGAAGAGCTCGTCCTTGGCCAGCTCGCGCGACAAGGACAGCGCAATCTCGGCGCCGGCCTGCGGGGTTTCGGCCACGTAGAGCACTTCATCGCCAATGGTCTTGACCAGGCGGCCACCGCCCACGGAAATGACCTCGGCGCATTTGGCTTCGAAGCGCTGCACCAGCTGGGCCAGGGTGCGCTCGTTCATGCGGCGCGACAGCGAAGTGTAGGAGACCAGGTCGGCAAAGCCCACCGCACGGGCCAGTGGCAGCGGGGTGCCGCCATCTTCGTCGCCACGGTCTTGGTTGTAGGCAGCCACTCCGGTTTCCACCCGCAATGCCATGCGGTGCACGGCAGAGTTCAGCTGGCGGCGCCATGAGTAGAGCAGCAGGTCTTCAATCGCTGGAATGATTTCGGGCAGCAGGCCGAAAAGCTGGCGGCGCGCCTGGCGATCCGACATGTTCTGGTTGGCGATCATGTCCTCAACCAGTGCTTCGATCTGCCACACCACCATGCGGTCAGTCATCTGGCCAACCGAACGCATCAGGGAAATGGCGGTTTCTTCGGTCAGCTTGCCTTCGCGGACCATCCCCACCATGGTGCCCAGGGCTTCCTTGTCGGCCTGGGTGAAGAACACTTCATCATCGCTGAGTTCAGGGAAGCCGATGGCGCGCCAGAGCTTGCGCGCGGAGTGCAGGGAAACACCGGCCTCGGAAGCGACCTCGCGGCGACGGAATTCGCGTTGGCCGCCGATGAGCCGCCTTTCCAGCGAAGCGACGGTATCGCGGACAGCGTCGGGGGTGTGGGCCGGAATGCGCAAGGGGCCTTCCATGGCCTGCGCAAGTTCGAAAATTGGATCCGACTCGGCCGGTGTGGCCACAGGGGGGTGCTGGCGGGCGCCGCGGACAGCCTCGGCGGCGGACTGCGGAGAGTCTGCTCGGGGTGTGTTGGTGTGCTCGGTGCTCATGCCCCCATGCCCTCACTGTTCGTCGTTTCGGTGTGCGCCGCATTCTGGTTGCTGCGCAGGTTCGCCATCGCCTCCATTGCCAGGGAACGGAAATACGGTACCGAGGGGACATGTGAGAGTCTCACGTATCCCTGGTTCAGCACGATATCCAAGGTTCCCGCACGCGTCATGGTGTTCTTCGCCTTGCTGTGCGCGACGAGGTCGCGAACTGTAAATAATCCTACAGATTGCAGCTTGCCATCGTTGTATGTGGGCCGGAACATGATCCGCTCGGTGGTCAAGACGATTTGGCTGCGTAGCCACCGGGCCCAGGGAATCACGCTCCAGATCAGCACCAGTGCGGCCCAGAGAACCACCGAAACGACCATCCACACATTCGCGTTGCCAGCTAGCCAGTCCGAGAGATCGTCCCGGGAGAGATAGCCCAACGAGAAGGTGCACACGGCAGTCAATACGAGGAAGGCTCCCACGGGCTGGCGCAGCACTCGCGAATGTTCACGAGTTTTGATAATCACTCGTTCCCTTTCATGCAGCGGCAACTTCATCGTGTTGTTCCTCGCCCCTCCTGTTCTCGACTCCGTGTTTCGGTCATCATCTCCAATAATAGTCCCGGGCCAAGACCCAAGTCTGGTTAGGCATACTTTCCGTCGGCGCGCCGTACGTGGTGCACGTCCCCTGCCATCACGTGCTTCCGCTGCCCGGTTCCATATTCCAGAACCAACGAGCCGTCTGCGCCCAACTCGACCGCGTTGCCAACCAGCGTGGATCCATCGGGGAATTCCACACGCACTTCATGTCCCAGTGTGGCCAGCTTGTCGCTGACGAGCTGGCGCAAAGATTTTCCATTATTTCCCGGCAACGGCATCTGCGCAAAGCCGCCGACCCGGCGGAAACCCTGATCCAGTGCTGCGAATTGCTTCAGGTACTCAGCCAGCAGTTCGGTGCGGTCTAAGTTCTGGGCGCCAGCCAAACGCAGGGACGTCGCGGTGGGCACCGGAAGCTCGTCCCGGTTCTGGTTCACGTTGATTCCGGTGCCAACCACTACCCCGTAGCCGTTGCCAGTTGGAACCATTTGCGCCAGTATGCCGCAGACTTTCTGCTCTCCGGCCAACAAATCGTTGGGCCATTTGATGCCCAAGGGAACGCCGCCGATATTCTCGGCGGCTCGGCTCCAGGCCAAGGCCGCAAGCATGGTGTACCAAGACAGGGATTCGGCAGGGAAGCTGGGACCCGGCACCGCCAAGACACTGACGGTCAGGGAGGATCCTGCCGGAGTTACCCATTCACGGCCCAAACGCCCTTTGCCTGCCTGCTGGTGCTCCGTGAAGTACACGCTGAGGTGGCCGGCATCCCCATTGCCAGCCAGTTGCGCCAACTCGGTATTGGTTGAACCGGAGGTTGGCTTGATATTAACCAGCCCCAATTCCAGCTGGGCGGTGAGCTCGGTGAAGAGCCGGGAATCGAGAACTGCGCGGTCGGTGCCATGCGGGTTTTCCATACCTCCAACCCTATGGCACCGGCCGATGATTATGCTTAGTACTGCCTCGTCATCTGTCTAGAGGAAGATGTCTTCAACCAGCGGGACTTCGGGGTTCAAGGTGTACTTCTCCAGGTCCGTCTCGCCAGCCAGCGTCAGCACCTGTCCATCCGTGAAGAAGTTTCCGCTGACTCCGGCTGGCGGGCTGGCAAGAATGGCCATGGCGGCATCTGCCACGACCGAAGCATCGCGCGCTCCCTGAACCATTTTCTGTCCGCCCGGCAGGTTCCGGATGGCTGCGGTATCGATCAGGGTTTCGGGCCAGAGCGAGTTCACGCCGACGCCATCGTCCTTCAGCTCTTCGGCCAGGCCAAGGGTGGTCAGCGACATGCCGTATTTGGCCATTGTGTAGGCCAAATGCCGTCCAGCCCACTTCGGATCCAGGTTCAATGGCGGGGAGAGGGTGAGTATATGGGCATGCTCGGAGGCGCGCAGGTACGGGAGCGCGGACTTGGAGAGCAGGAAGGTGCCGCGAACGTTGATGTCCTGCATCAGGTCGTAGCGCTTCATATCAAGCTGATCGGTCTTGGCCAGGTTGATGGCCGAGGCGTTGTTGACCACAATGTCGATGCCGCCGAACTTTGCCACGGCCTCTTCCACCGCGCGCTGCACATCGGCGTCCACGCGGACATCGCCAACTACGGCCAGGCCCTTGCCACCTGCTTCTTCGATCTGCGCAACGGCGGTATGGATGGTCCCTTCCAGTGCCGGATGCGGCGTATCGGTCTTGGACAGCAGGACCACGTTGGCCCCCTGCCTGGCTGCGGCCAGGGCGATAGCCAGGCCGATGCCGCGGCTACCGCCGCTCATCAGGATGGTGCGGTTTTCCAGGTTCCCGGGAACAGGTGCGATAAGAGTGCGCGATTCACTAGTCATGTGATATAGATTACGCGATGATCCGCCACTAAGCTACTGTTCAGTAACTTATTCTGGCGTGCCACGCACCAGATATCGGGCCATTTTGTAAGATTCCTACAAACAAATGAGCTGTTTGCCCAGCTAGACTGGCTTAGTTGGCATTTTTCTTGTGCCATTCCTACACATTGAAGACAACTCGAGGGAGTCGAAGGCATGACGCAGGGCAGAACCGAGGCAGCCGAGTCAATCGACCTGTCCACCACCGCCGGAAAGCTTGCTGAGTTCCGCCGCCGCCAGAAGCTCTCTAAAGCGCCAAGTGGCGAAGCAGCGATTGAAAAGCAGCACTCCCGCGGCAAGCACACTGCCCGCGAACGCATTGAAATGCTCATGGACGAGGATTCCTTCGTTGAGTTCGACGCCCTCGCAGTCCACCGCTCCACCGCCTTCGGCATGGAGAAGAAGAAGCCATTAGGCGATGGCCTGGTCTCCGGCTACGGCACCGTCGATGGCCGCCTGGTGGCTGTCTACTCCCAGGACTTCACCGTCTACGGCGGCTCCCTGTCCCAGGTCAATGGCGAGAAAATCGTCAAGGTCCAGGAATTTGCGCTGCGCAACGGCTGCCCAGTTGTCGGCATCCTGGATGGCGGAGGTGCCCGCATCCAAGAAGGCGTCGCTTCCCTGGCCATGTTCGCCGACATCTTCCGCAACAATGTCCATGCCTCGGGCGTTGTCCCGCAGATCTCGCTGATCATGGGCCCATCGGCCGGTGGTGCAGCGTACTCCCCTGCACTGACCGACTACGTGATCATGGTCGACAAGACCAGCCACATGTTCATCACCGGTCCGGACGTCATCAAGACGGTTACCGGCGAGGAGATCGACATGGAAACCCTGGGCGGCGCCCGCCAGCACAACGCCAATACCGGTACCGCCACCTATCTTGCGTCCGATGAAGAAGACGCCGTGGAGTTCTGCAAGGAACTGCTGGACTTCCTCCCGTCGTCCAACCTCTCGGATCCGCTGATTGCCGAATTCGATGAAGAGCTGGATATCACTGCCGAGGACCTGGAGCTCGATACGCTCATCCCGGACTCCGCCAACCAGCCTTATGACATGCGCACGGTCATCGAGTCGGTTGTCGACGACGAGCATTTCTTTGAAATGCAGTCGCTGTACGCACCGAACGTGATGATTGGCTACGCCCGCATCGAAGGGCGCACCGTGGGCATCGTCGCCAACCAGCCAATGCAGTTCGCTGGCACCTTGGATATCGCCGCCTCGGAAAAAGCTGCCCGCTTCGTGCGCAACTGCGACGCCTTCAACATCCCGATCCTCACCTTCGTGGACGTGCCAGGCTTCCTGCCGGGCAAGGACCAGGAATTCCAGGGCATCATCCGCCGCGGTGCGAAGCTGCTCTACGCCTACGCCGAGGCCACGGTGCCGAAGCTGACCGTGATCACCCGCAAGGCCTACGGCGGAGCGTACATCGTGATGGGTTCGAAGAAGCTGGGCGCGGACCTGAACCTGGCTTGGCCTACCGCGCAAATCGGCGTGATGGGTGCCCAGGGTGCAGTGAACATCCTCTACCGCCGCGATCTGGCCGCGGTGGAAGCCGAAGGCGGAGACGTCGAGGCACGCCGCAAGCAGATTATCGACGACTACGAGGCCGAACTGCTCAACCCCTACCAGGCGGCGGAGCTGGGTTACGTGGATGCGGTCATCGCCCCGAGCGAGACCCGCTTCCAGCTGGTTCGCGGCCTGCGCGCGCTGCGCGAGAAGCACGTTAGCCTGCCTCCGAAGAAGCATGGCAACATCCCGCTGTAAGCAGCAGTGCCTGCTCGCCTAGTACCAGCTAAAACCAATAAGGAGCACTCCCATGGAACAGAACGCTGCGTTGCCTGTTGCCCCGCAGATCCGCGTCACCAAGGGAAACCCCAGTGACGAGGAAGTGGCGGTAGTTACCGCGCTGCTCGCTGCCATGGGCAATACTCCGGCTCCTGCACCAGAAGCCGCCGAGCCCAAAAAGCGTGTAGCCCGGATCCGCAGGCGCCGGGCGCTGGCCCCGCGTTTGGGCTGGACTATTGGCCGGCGCTAAGGCCTCCTGAAAGCGATGGCCCGGAACGTTCCCTAGCGGAATTTTCCGGGCCATTGCTCTGTGCAGCGCCGCTGGCATCCTAGTCTTCGTCGGGAACTTCGAAGTCCAAGATGGCTAGGTCTGCACGAGTCACCAGATGCGAACTCACAGCATGTTCCACCAGTCGCGCCCTGCGGTTGGTGGCCAATTTTCCAGGTCCCCCGCGCAGCCCGGCCACGCCGGCCTTGTCCAATTTGTCGCAGACGTTATCGAGTTTGCGATTAAACTTCGTAATTCCCCACCCCAGCCGGGCGGCGGCAGCGGCACTCGTGGGAATTGAACTCAAGCCAGTGCCTTCACGGCGCAGCATCGGCTCAGCCAGGACAACGACCAAGGCCCGCTGGGCACTGGTCAGCACCACCGGGCCAATGGTGGTCTCGCCCGAAGCGTCGTAGTCCATGTAGGCCTGCCGGAATGCGGGCTGCGCAACATGAATCGATAGCTCGTAGGTGGTGGGACCGGCGGTGAAAACCACACCCACCCGGTTCAGCACCAGGGGCAGGCTCGATTCCGGCGAGAGCCAGGCCTGCAGTCCGCCGGTACGGTCAGCAATCGTCGCGGTCAGCCGGCTACCGACATTATTAAGCCACCACAGCCCGCTTTGCTTGGTAATCGTCAAGAAGTGCCGGTGCAAGTAGGGATTGTCGTCGATGGCCAGGTCGCCTTCTCGGCCGATGGTGAAGGGCTTGGCGTCGTGGACAGGATAGTACTGTCCGCAGTACTCGATAGTTACTTCACTCATCTCTCTTGCCTACTTTCCTGAACCTGCGGCGGTGCAGAACCGTGCTCCATCCGAGATACGTCCATCATCGCGCACGAGCTTGACCTCGATACAGGTTTGTCCGCCTTTCCCGATCTCGGTAGTGGCGCTTGGGGACATCGTCTGCTTGTATTCTCCCGTTTCCGTGGCGGTAATTGGAGCCCACCGGTAATGGTCTGCCTTATTCGGTTCTGGGTTGGACCAACGGAAAGTTACAGTTTCTCCGACCGTGGAGTACGCAAAATTATCCACCTTCGGCACAGTGCCGCCAACCAATGCATCCTTGGGCCCGTCCGTCGCTGTAATAGGCGGGCCAGAACGCTGTGCAGCATTTTGGTCCGGCAAGTACATGTTGGCAATGACAGCGCCGCCAACCAGGAGAAATAGCACAAGGCCCACTGCGATGAAGACCTTCGGCAGGCCCTGGCGCGTCTTCGGTTCTGCCGGCGCGTCCACCGGCGTTCCTGATTCGCCTGGAGCTGCGCTCTGCTGGCCCGGAGCCGAAATGGAATCCTTCGGCATTTCCAGCCGCGGTATTGGAACTGACGGTCCTGCCTGCCGCAGCCGTTGCCCGGGAACGGAGGAAATCATCGGTGGGGCAGGCAGCGGACGCTGCGCATCGCTAATCGAAGTAACATTGCGAACGCGAGTGCTCTCGCCGTGATCTTCGTCAACCGCTTCTGCAGGTTCTTCAAGTACTTCAAAGGGCGTGACCGAGAAGCCCAGCTCGATCTGGATTCGTTGCATCGAGCGGGCCAGTTCGGCAGCCGAGCCGAATCGCGACGCCGGGTTCTTCGCCATGGCTACCGCCAGCGCCTGGCTCAATGATTCAGGAACATCAAGCCGTTCCAACGGCACCAACGGCGTATTGCAAATCCGCTCAATGAGTACTGCCTGCGAATTATCCTGTCCAGGACGGACGAATGGCGAATGCCCGGCCAAGATCGTATAGATCGTGGCACCGAGCGAGTACACATCCATGCGCACACCCGGAGGCATGCCATCGCCGAAGGCTTCCGGTGCGGACCATGGCACCGAAAGCCCAGCGGTGTGTGAACCGATAGTTCCCGAGATGCCGAAGTCGGTCAGCGCCGGCCTGTTGTAGTCGGTGGTCAGCACGTTTCCCGGCTTGATATCGCGATGCACAATGCCAGCAAGATGCGCAGTATGCACCGCTGAACACAACTGGATCGCCAGGGACAGCGTTTCATCAATGCTCAGGACGCCACGACGGTATCGGACGTCCAAAGAAGGCCGGGAACAATACTCCATGGCCAAATAGGAACGTCCGTCTTCGGTGATCTCCGCTTGGTAGATCGTGACAATATACGGATGAGTGGACAGCTGGGCCATCAAGTTGGCTTCCGCCTCGAATCGCTGGCGGGCTTCCTCATCGCTGACATCCGCCAGCAGCACCTTCACCGCCACCTTGCGGTTGGGCCGGTGCTGCTCGTACAGGTAGACATCGGAAAATCCGCCCGTGCCCAGCGGCTTGACGTAGGTGAATCCCGGGATCTGCGGTGCCGGAGCTGGCGCGCGCCGCAGGCTCACGGCAGATCCTCGAAGCGTATGCTCACGCCATCGCCCAGATCAGCAACATCGCCGTTGATCAGCATGATCTCCTGGTGCCGGGACAGGCGCCGTGGCCGCTGCCCTTCGCGCAGGAGCACGGTGCCATTGGTCGCACCCAGGTCAACCAGCTGCACATGCCATCCTTCCACTCGCACATGCAGGTGCGAGCGGGAGATGTCACCGCTTGGGCTTTCCACCTTCAGCAGGCGGGGATCGGTGTCGGATTTGATGGCTGCTGCGCTTGGCTGGCGCCCCAGGATCACCGAGCGGTTCAGTTCATGGGCGTATTCGCGGGCGCCACCGTGATCGCTGACAATCATGCGCCCCATGGCCGGTTTGCGAACTTGCTGCGCTTGGCCGGTGAGGCGCTCGCCGCATTCCCGGCAGGTCGAGGCCGTTGGAGGGTTGGGATGCCGCTTGGAGCAAGAGCGGGCCAAGATGAATTCATTCAGCGACACCGAATTTTCGGTGCCGTCCTTGGCGTCCAAACCTGAAGCGGCGCTGGATTTCGGAACACTGGAGCCGCGGATGATCGTGTGCTCGTCGTCGGCTGGTTCAACCGGCCGCGCCGAAGAGGCAGGACTTCCCGGGCGCGGTTTGATAATCGTGTCCAGATCATCGCCCTGGCCGGTATCGTAGACGGTCTCTGCTGCACCTCTGGCGCCCAGCAGCTGTCCGCCCAGCGATAGTTCCTCCGAGTAGGCTTCCTGCTCGTATTGTGCTGGATCCTGAGTTTCTTCCGAGACTTCGGTCGGCGGCAGCGCATAACTCGTTGCCGTGCCATCTGTCTGCTCATCCCCGGCACCCTGTGCAGATACCTTGGCCGCGTCGGCTGCCTTGGCTGCTCGTGCCAACACAGCTGCGGGGCCCTTGGGATCTCCTGCTTCTTTGGACGGCGCGGCGGCGCCCGGGTCGGATGCCGGCTTGGCGGCAGTTGGCGCTGGTTCTTTCGCTGCCGCTGGGGCCTTTGCCGGCGCGGGCGCAGCAGCAGGCTTGGCCGCGGTTGCTGCGGGGGTCTTTGCCTGCGCGGGCGCCGCCGCAGGCTTAGCCGCAGCTGGCACTGGTTCTTTCGCTGCCGCTGGAGCTTTTGCCGGAGCAGCCGCCGGCTTGGCAACAGCGGGGGCCGCCGCAGGCTTAGCCGCAGCTGGCGCTGGCTCTTTCGCTGCCGCTGGAGCTTTTGCCGGAGCATCCGTCGGCTTGGCAACAGCGGGGGCCGCCGCAGGCTTAGCCGCCGTTGCTGCGGGGGCCTTTGCCTGCGCGGGCGCAGCAGCAGGCTTAGCCGCAGTTGGCGCTGGCGCCTTGGCCGCAGCGGCGGCAGGCTTGGCCGCAGCGGCGGCAGGCGCCATCACGCTTGGAGCTGCTTTGGCCGGAGCCGAAGGGGTGGCAGGTGATTTGGATGCGGCACCGGCGGGCGCACCAGCAGCGGCGTCCCCTTCGGTGCCCCACTCAAGGCTTGATACTCGAACAATGCCTTCGCTAATTGGCAGCGCGAACGCAGCTTCAGGATTCGCCGAACCGGTGCTCAAAGTCCAGGTCTTCGACTCGCCAAGTTTGCGTTCGGTCCAGGTCGCAATGCCGGCACCGCTGACCAGCTCGTCACCGGCAGCTGTCCGTGCGGTAAATTCTGGGGCTCCCCGCAAGACCAGATGCGGTGCCCTGTCCCGGGAAACCAAAGCGAAGTTCGGCAGCTCGGCAATGTTCATCTGGTAAAGCGGCAACAGCTCTGAGAGCAGTGCTTCCACCGTCGTCTTCCCAACGAGGTTGGACCACAAAACGTTGACCTGTTCGGCGCTGGCGCTGGCAGGAAGCAGGACGATGTGCTGGTTATTCACCAGGGCGTACCAGTCTCCGGGAATGTAACTCAGGCCGTTCATGATTTCTCCTCTTGGTGGCTCGTGGTCGATATGCGTGGGATTGTAATGCCAACATCATCGGGGTGCCCATACTGCACGTCGGCGACGATCACGCTGATATTATCGCGTCCTCCGGCGTCGATGGCCGCTTGGACCAGTTCCTCGGACGCCTGCTGCGGATCCGGGAAACGCGAGAGGATCTCCTGGATTGCGGCGTCGCCGACTTCGCTGCTCAGCCCATCTGAGCAGACCAGAATGCGTTCGTGCCCTGCTAGTGGCACCAGCCAGTAATCGGGTTGGCTGTTGGCGTTGATCCCCAATGCGCGGGTGATGACGTGCCGGCGCGGATGGGTGGCCGCTTGCGCGGCGTCCAGCTGGCCGATATCCATCAGCTCCTGCACTTCGGAGTGATCGATGCTGACCTGTTGCAGCAATCCTTGGGCCCACAGGTAGGTGCGCGAGTCGCCCACGTTGAAGACCAGCAGTTCGGGTTGTTCTTCCTGCCCGCTGGAGGTCCTTGCATCAATCAGCACGGCCCCGGTGAGTGTGGTTCCGGCTCGGCCGGAGCCTGCCTCCACAATGCTGCGGTCAGCTTCAAGCAGCAGCGCGTCCAGGGTTTCCGGATCGAGATTGGTGCCGGCGTCTTGGAATCCTGCACCCAGGATCTTGAGGCACAGGGCGCTAGCTATTTCACCTGCCTCATGCCCGCCCATGCCATCGGCAATGGCCAACAACCGTTCCGAGGCCAGCAAGCTGTCCTCGTTCAGGGCGCGGCGCAGTCCACGGTCAGTTGCCTGGCCGTGGCTGAATCTGAGGCTGGCTGCCGGGCTAGTATCTGTCATGGACGTTCCACCTGGAAGTAGCGGTCACCGAAGTACACCGTATGGCCAATCATTGCCTGTTCCGGCTTGCCCGGGACAAGTTCGCGCACGTTTCCATCTTCATCGACAATGGATGAGCCGTTGCCCGAATCCCGGTCCGTAACCCAGACACTGCCTACTCCCGGCTCGATCAGCAGATGCGTTTTGGAGACGGTGCGTTCCGGATCATCCACCGCGACCAGGTGAACACCTGCATCGCCGTCTGCGTAGGAAGGGTTGCGTCCGATCAAGATGCTGCCAGCAAGGCCAAGGCACCGGCTATCGTCAAAGAGCAGATGCAAGGCATCAGGCGATTGCGAACGAATCTGCGTGTGACCGAGATCTGCATCCGGGTCACCACCGGACTTGGACGAAGGGACTTCAACGATCTTCGCCTCCGGCTTAGGCTGCGAGGCAGGACGGGGACGAGCTGCTTTCTGCGCCTCAGGCGCATTGGCGCGCACGGCGCCTGGCACCGAATCGATGACTCCCGAGGACTTGCCGGGCTCTTCTTCTGGTTCGCCCACGAAGCGACGGCCCGGAGCATACTGCTGCTCAGGCGCGAAAGACCCCGGTCCCCCGGTACCACCGGTAGTCAGCGGATCCCGTCCAGCCTTGATATCCAGTACCAGCGTCCCGGCCGCCTTATCGTGCCATCCCTGCTTCTTGCCGTTCGCGTCGAATTGGTTGGAGATCACCATCAGCACCGGTCCCAGGATCGGAACGATACCCGCGACGGCTATCAGCAAACGGCGAATAATGGTTTTACCCCAGCCCGGGCGCTCGCCTGACACAGTAGCGGTGCGTAACCCGAGGAGCACATTGCCAAGACTCTTGCCTGCAGCAGCTTCCCACCACCACAAGAACACCGTGTAGGCCAGAGCCAGGACGCCGTACAGGATGTACGTTCCGGCGATCTCGCCCATGATCTGCGGCGCATCCAGCGAGTTCACCATCCTGGATCCGATCATCGGCAGGAAAATAGCCGAGAGGACCAGTACTGGCAGGAAGTCGACGAGCCACGAAAGCAGCCGCTGCGCAGTTCGGGCATCTACCAGGTCCATTTTTACCGCCATGGCTTGCTCCTGTTTTTCCGTTGCAATGTTCGTGCCGTGGTAACCGTTTTAGCCGCCAACTCGTGTATCAGAGAGCGTGGAGAGTATTTCACCCGCATCTTGCCGAAGAAGCCCAGCGGCTCCTGCATCTTCTGGGTCTGCGCAATGACATCCTCCCAGTACTTCCGCACTTGCTCTTCGGTCGGTTCTTCATGCGCGAAGTTCGCCGCATCCGCACGCTGCGCCAGCGACTGCACCGGGCTGGACAGCGCCGGGAAACCGTCGGCCAGCACGCCGGCACTTTCCCGCCGGGTCGCACCGCTGGCAGTCGCGATTCGGTGGTCAGTGGCATGGCTGAGCAATTCCTGCCAGCCACCGGTCACGCGGTCACCGGCGCTGCCGGTTTGAGAACGCTTCTGCCTGCGGCGCAGCTTCAGCAAGGCAACCAGCAGCAGCGGCGAGAGCACAAGCAGCACCGAACCCAGCGAAATGCCGGCGACAATGATGACCTGGCCCCAGCGTTCCCAGAAGGTTTTCGGTTCCTCTTCGACTTCCTGCGGCTCCGGTGCAGTTTGCGGAGGCAAATCCGCTTCTTCCTGCGCCGGTGGTGGCGGTTGCAGCACCTGCGGCTGCGGCACAGCCTTGGGTTCCTGTTCCGGAGGAGTGGGCTGCTCGTCTTCATTCGGCGTCGGGTTGAAAGCAACCCAGCCTATTTCCTCGAAAGCGATCTCCACCCAGGCATGAACATCGGACCCCTTGATTTCAACGGCCTTCCCCGGCGCGTATTCCTCCGGGTAGAAACCCATGACTACGCGCGCAGGGATCCCTTGCTCGCGGGCCATCAGCGCCATCGCGACAGCATACTGCTCGTCATCGCCGATCATCTGCTCGGCATCGAGCAGGCTGGTGATACGTCCCGCTCCGTGCCCGGAGAGCGAGGGAACCTGGCCCTCGGTGCCGTTGGAGAAGAATCCGGTTCCGGAAAGCATGGCTTCAATGCTCCGCACGCGCTGCAGGTCGCCGCGTGCCGTACCGGTGAATTCGGCGGCCTTGGCTCCCGCCGTGGCTGGCACATTGGCCAGCTCTGGCATGCGGAACTGCGCCAAATCCAGTTCATTGAGCTGGTCATCGCTCGGCTTGGCGGGGAAGAGCACCTTAGCCGTGTAGGCATCGCCCTTCTCCAGGCCAATGGAGCTCAGCGCGCTTTCAGAGGTATCGCTGTAGAACAGGGAACGGGCCAGTTCATCTTCACGACCGCCGGCCAGATCCAAGCCCATGAGCTTGCCTCCGGAAGGAACCCACACCCCTTCATAGTCCTGGATCGAGATTTCAAGTTCAGCCGCTTCGCGGCCTTCCAGCGTCTGGGCAGAACGAATATCGCTGGCATCACCCACGGGGGCAAAACTGCCACCAGCGGAAGGATCCACGTTGATGACCATGCCGTTGTAGGAATCCAATGCGGCCAAGCGGATGCGCTCGTCCTTTGGCAAACCCTTGACGGTCAGCAGGGTGTCGTCAGCCATTGTCTTCACATACTTGCGGAAACTCGTCAGCGGGCTTGGATAATCGTAGAGATCCACAGGCGGTTCCAACGCATCGCGCCACACCTGGCGCGGGGTTTCGGGGGCCAGCAGCGGAGTGGCCGCGGCGGTCGCTACGCCGGCTCCGGCCAGCACCAGGGCTCCGGCAATGATGCGGCGCAGCAACATCTGCTGGCCGCCATGGGAGTCAAGCTGCTCGTGGTTCAGCGAGCTGAATCCGCCGGAAATGCGCGTGTCCATAAAGCGCCGCCAGGCAAGCCAACCGACCAATACCGCAATCAAGGCGACGCCACGGGCGATCGGCATCGGCACGTCGCGGGTGCCGAAAACAATACCCAGCACGAACATCGCCAGCAGCGGCAGCAAAGTCCAATACGGCGAGCGCAAATGCCAGGCCGCCAAGCCGGCCAGCAGCGCGGTGAGCAGCGCGGAAAGGAAGGCCACGATCAATACGCCGCCGTAGGAGCCTACCGGTGGCGCCACGGTGAGCATGTCTTTCCAGCTGAAGACCAGGCCGGTCAACAAGGTGCGCAGGGATTGCCCGGTGGGCAAGATTCCGAAGGCAGCCTCGCGTGGAGTCGCCAACGGCGTGCCCAGCACGAGGTACAGCAGTGCGAACAGGGCCATGGTCCGCCACGTGCCCAGCTTGAAGTGCACATTGGCCCAGGCCAATGCAAGACCGGCAACAATTCCGCCGACGGCAGCCAGGATGAAGTTCAAGCTCGCACCGTAGGCGTCCAGGAGACCCAGGGCACCAAGGACCAGGGCCAATCCCAGGCAGATCGCGTCAACGCCGAAGCGCCAGAGGGGCAAAGACTGTTTCATGCCACGGCCTTTCGCAGCATCAAGCCGAGTTCTTCCAGCTTGCCCAGGCTCAGTACCGTCAGCTCGCCAATGTTCGAGCGCGTCGGCTCCATGCCGGTCTCGCACCTGATAGCGATGGCGCGCACTCCGGCAGGCACATGCATCCAGGCTTCACGCAGCGACTTTGCACTGGTCCTGGTGCCGGTGAGGAAGAAAAGCACCGACGCTCCGGGCACGATATCGGCGGTGTGGCGAACCACCTGCACCAGGTTCTCGCGCTGGCCAGCGGCTGCTTCGATGCGGGTCAGCGAGTCCATCATCATGCGGCCGCTGTCGGTGCGCACCGGACCTTGCTGGGTCACGATGGCCAGCTTGCGCTGTTCCGCCACTGCCTGCTGCCCGATGGAGGCAGCGACCGAAATAGCCAGTTCGAAATCTTCCTCTGCGTGCGCCTCGCAGTACTCGTCCAGATTGGTGCTCAGGCTCAGTGCCAGGTGCGAACGCCGGGTCTCTTCGAACTGGCGAACCATCAATTCACCGGTACGCGCCGTTGACTTCCAGTGGATATGGCGGCGGTCGTCTCCTGCCTGGTATTCGCGCAGGGCGTGGAAGGACACATCGGAGTTCGAGAGATCCGAAGTGGGCATGCCTTCGAGGTCGCGGATGAAACCAGCAGAGGAGCCATCGAGCGCGGTGGTGCGCGGATGGATGAACAGCTCGTAGCGGTCGGTCCATTTCACCTGCCGGCGCAGAATGGCGAAGGGGTCCTGGCGGACCGAGCGGACCGGCCCCACCTCCAGCACCTGGCGGCGCTGGGTCGGGATGGTGAACAGGTCTTCGTGCGTTCCTTGCGGCTCCAGGCGCGGGATCCGGAACTGGGCGGCACCATGGCCTACCGGAAGTTCCATCATCACCGGCGCTGCGCTGCGCGAGGCCTGGTTGGCCACCTGCAGGGCGCCAACGGCGCGGTCCCCCACAGCGACACGGGTGCGGTGCAGGTCCAGGTCCACGCTGAAATCATTGCGGCCCAGGATGAATCCCACGGAAGCCAGCAGCAGCAAGGTGGCCATGAAGGCGCCGAGCAGGGCCTCCTGCCAGCCGAAACTGGCGCCCAGGATCCACAGGAGAATCGCTGTACCCAGCAGCACGAAGCCCAGCGGCGAAATGACCGTGGTGACCGGTGCGAGGAAACGGGTGCTGAATTCCTTGACCCGCGCTGTTGCAGGGCGCAGGTATTCGCGCAGCACCTGCATTGCTTCGCTGGCCATGGTCAGCGACATTTCGGCCCTGCGATTCAGCCTGGTGCTCCGTGCAGAACGCTTAGCTCGTCTGCTCATTAATGCTCGTCCTGGTCCTTGCCGGCGGCCGGAGCGGAGTCTTCATTGCCACGGCGGGTTGGGGCCGGGACCTTGCGCAGCACCGAAGTGATGACCTGGGCGGAGGTGGTGCCGGTGAATTCCGCTTCCGGGTCCAGCACCAGACGATGGGTGAAGATATAGGGCGCCAATTCCTTGATGTCATCCGGCAGCACGTAGTTCCGTCCCTGGCTGGCAGCCCACACCTTGGCCGCGCGCACCATCGCCAGGGCTCCGCGGACCGAAACTCCCAAACGGGTTTCCGGAACTTCGCGGGTCGCTTCGCACAGCGCCGCGACGTACTCCAGCACTGCGGTGTCCACATGCACGGTGGTTGCCAGCTCAGCCATTTCCACCACTGCTTCGGTAGTGACGATGGCGCTCAGCGCGGTCGAGCGGTCACGCTGGGTGCTGCCCGAAAGCAGCGCCACGGTGGCTTCCCGGTCCGGATACCCGATGGAGGTCTTGATCAGGAAACGGTCCAGCTGGGCTTCGGGCAGCCGGTAGGTACCGGCCTGCTCGATCGGGTTCTGGGTGGCAATCACCATGAACGGGCGAGCCTGCGGGTAGGTGGTGCCATCGACGGTGACCCGCCCTTCTTCCATGACTTCCAGCAACGCCGACTGGGTCTTTGGAGACGCGCGGTTGATCTCATCGGCCAGCACGAGGTTGGCGAAGATCGGTCCATGGTGGAAGTCGAACTGCCCGCTGCGCTGGTCGTAGATGGTGATGCCGGTGACGTCCGAGGGCAACAGGTCCGGGGTGAATTGGATGCGCGAGTTGCTGCCCCGCACCGTGGCGGCCAGCGAGCGGGCCAGCATGGTCTTGCCGGTGCCCGGTGCGTCTTCGAGCAGCACGTGCCCTTCGGTGAGCATGGCAGTTAGCACCAGCTTGATGGCCTGGTCCTTGCCCAGGACGGACAGTCCGACATTGGACACCAATTTGGCGAAGGTATCGCAGAACCAGTTGGCCTGCTCGGTGCTCATGGTCATGGCAGTGTTTGTTCTTTCTGTACGTCTTGATGCTCGGCCGATGCCGCGCTTATCTGAAATTAACCCGGTCGGATTCCGTGCCGTCGATTTTCGCGAAGTACGGCTGGGCATATCCCGATTCGATCACGCATGGCAAGTCCTTGGAGGCCCGGCCATTGCCGTCGACGTTGAAGGTCACGTAATTATCCGAGAACATTCCCTTGGAGTGGTAGCACTGCGCCAGGTAGGTGTGGGTGCCCGGGTCGAAGTCGTAGAGCTCCACGTGGTACTTGTAGCAGTTCGGCGGGCAGGTGGAGTTCGCGTAGCCGTTGTACAACGGTCCTTCGGACAGCTTCACCGAACGGGCCGGCTTAGGATTGGTCTGATCCGTTTTGGACCAGGACTTGCTCTGGCCTTCGGTATCCGTTGCCACGATCTTAAGGGTGCGGCTGGTGGAGTAGCCCAGGTTGCTGACCTTCTCCGTACCGTCGTTAGCCGTGTTAGACCCGTCAATGGCTACCGTCTGGGTGACCTTGCGTCCGTTGGATTCGCCGGCGGCTGTATTCCAGCTGAAGGAAATCCAGTTATCGCCATGCGACGAGGAAATCTTCGCGTTATCGCGCAGCGGACCGTAGGCGCTGGTCTGGTTGCTGGCCGGGCTGGGGTCGCCCGGGCCGGCAGCATTCAAGGCACGCACGCGCCAGGTATGCGCGGTGCCGTTGGAACCGGTGTCGATCACCGAGCCGGGGCCGCCGAAGGACTGCCACCCTCCGCCATCGGCGGAGTACTGGTATCCGGTGATCTTCGAGCCGTTGGCCGCAGGAGCCTGGAAGCCCAGTTGCACCATGCGATTGGCGCCGGTGGCCTTGGCGCTCACGCTGGACACGGCCTTTGGACGCCCGTACGGGGTCACCGCCACCGAATTCGAGCTCTGTTCCGAGCTGCCCTTGCGGTTGGTTGCCGCGATGGTGAAGGTGTAGGAACCCGAGGTGCTCAGGCCGGTGACCGACTGGCTGGTCTGGTTGGCCGCAATGGAGCCAATGGTCTTCTCCGGGGTTCCGGACTTGTAGACGCGCAGGGCATAGCCGGTGATCGGTGCGCCATTGGTGCCCGGTGCGTTCCAGGCGACGTTGACCACGCCGCCATCCACCGCGGATTCCTTGCGGGCCGCGGTGGGGGCGGACGGCTTGAACGGCTTGCCAGCCGGGGTCACGGCTGCCGAGTAGGCGCTGAAGGCCGATGGCTTGGATGCCTTGTTCACCGCACGCACGCGGACCTGGTAATCGGTGCCGTTCTTCAGGCCCTTCCAGGTATAGGAAGTGCTGGTAATGCCGGTGACCTGGGTGACGCCGTTGGCCGGTGCCGGGGAGATCTCCAAGGTGTAGCTCTGGATGGCCGAACCCCGGCTGGCGGGGGCAGTCCACTTGAAGGCCGCCTGCTGGTCGCCGTCGGTGCCGGTCGGGGCGGCAGGCTGTTCGGGTTCCACGTCCGGTCGGGCATCGGCTGACGGCGCCGAGGCCGGGGACTGGCCGATCTCGTTGGCGGCGGTCACCGTGAAGTTGTATACGGTGTCGTTGGCCAGCGGGGTGATGGTGCAGGTGGTGGTGGCGCACCGCTGGGTGTGCCCGCCGCCGGTCACGGTGTAGTGGGTGATCTGCGAGCCGTTGTTGGCCGGTGGATCCCACTGCAGCACAGCCTTCTCATCCCCGGTGGACTGGACGCGTGGCAGGCCCGGGGCTTCCGGGGCGCCCTTGACGTTCAGCGTCACGGTACCGATGACGTTGCGTGCCACGTCTTCGGTGACATCGCCAATGGTGTATTCCACCCGCATGGTGCCCACGAAGTTGTCCTTCGGGGTGATGGATACCTTGTCGCCGCTCGTTTCCACTTCCCCGGTGTCTTCCAGGGCGCGGGCGTTGATCAGGCGCAGCGGGCCTTCATCCGCGTACGGGTTGTGGTCGTTGGCCAGCACATCGACCACTTCGGTCTTGCCCTGGGCCGCATCGGCCACGTTATCGGCCACAGCTACCGGCAGCTCGCGGACCGAGCCGGTCACGGTGATGTTCATGGCGGCCGGAACCGGCGGGTTCACACCGTCGCTGACCGTGACGGTGACGGTACCGGTGGTGCCCTTCGGGGTCGAAGCTCCGGCGCTGACCTTCAGGTTATGCTCTTCGACCAGTTCGGCCTGGACACCTTGGATATCCACCGAAGAGATGGCGAACTTCAACTTCGGAACGTCGTCTTCATTGGCATCGTTGGCGGCCATGCGCAGGTCCAGGAAGGCTGGCTCCTCGCCCTGGCCCACGGCCAAGGCATTGGCCTGCAGGGTCGGAGCGAAGTTCTCCTCCTGCGGCTGCTCTTCTTCCTCTTCCTCTGGCTCTTCCTCCTCCGGCTGGCCTTCTTCGTTCTGGTTCTGGCGCTCGTCGGGATCATCCTGGCGTGGAGCCGGGGTGACATTGATTGGCAGGGTCAGCTTGGACTTCAGGCCCATTTCATCGTCGGGGCCGGTGCCGTCGGTGACTTCGAAGCTGACGGTAGCCGAGCCGTCGAAATCGACCGGTGCACGGAAGGAAAGCTCGGTGGCGGACTTGACCAGCTCGCCGTCGTTCTGCGGCATCGAGGCCACCGACTCTTCGGTGGTCAAGCGCGGGGTGCGTCCCTCGCGGACGAGGACCAGGTCATCCAGGTTCAGTGGCAGGACCTGTCCCGCCTCGACCTGCAGATTCAGCCCGCTGCGCAGGATTGGCCGTGCTCCAGCGGTGCCTGGCACATGGACGAAGGCAGTAGAAGCCAGTTCGTCGGGGTCGGTCAGGGTGTAGGCAATGATCTGCGCGTCCTCGGTGGCGGTGACGACCAGGCCATCTTCGGTGACTTGGGCAGTAGACGGGTTATCCGGCAAGCTGATCTCCAATTCGCTGGAGCTGCCATCCGGGTCCTCGTCATTGCGCAAGATATCTACGGTCACTTGTTCATCGCCGATGACTTCTTCCAAGGAAACCCGGTCATCGCGGGCAATGGGCGCCAGCAGCTGGGCCTCTGGATCGGACTTGATGCTCAGCGTGCCCGCCGCGGTACCGCCGCGGCCGTCGGAAATCATGTAGCGCACCGAAACGTTGCCGTCTTCCGGGGGCGAGGTCAGGGTGACGCGGCCGTCAATGACTTCCACCTCCATACTGGCTTCGGTGGAGACTTCGCTCATCAAGGCGATCGGGTCGCCATCCGGGTCGGTGTCGTTGTCCATCACGTCCACCGCCACCGGGCGGTTGGGGCGCACGGTCAAGAAGTCGTTGACGGCAACCGGGGAATTATTCGATTCGGCAAGCGGTGCCACGCCGATCTTGATCGTGCCGGTGGCGCGGGCACCCAAACGGTCTTCCACCACGTAGCTGAATTCATCGGTGCCCGAGGCATCGGGGTTGGCCGTGTAGTCGATGGAGGCCCCGCGGATCTTCGCGGTGCCCATGCGCGGGGAATCGCCGAATTGCACGAGGGAGACCGAGTCGCCATCGGGGTCGATAGCGTCAATCGGGATCAGCACGTTGGTGCTGGAGCCGGCGAAGACCCGCCCGGTGACTGGTTCCGGGTTCGGCGGGGTGTTCTTTTCCAGGTCATTGGCTTCTGCCTCGGGCAGGACGTTGAAGGTGACGCTGGCGCTGGTTTCCTGGCCATCAGGTCCTGCCACGGTGTAGACCGCGGAAACCTGCTTGGCCTTGCCGCCAAAGTCGCCGGCGCGGAATCGAATCGTTTCGTCGGCAACCGAGATCAGGGACCCTTCTCCCAGATCATCAGCTTCTTCCAGCTCGGGACGCAAGAGCAGCTCTCCGCCGTTCGGGTGGATGTCGTTTTCCAGAACCTTGACGGTGGCCACGTCGTTCTCGCGGACGGTGACGGTGTCCGGGTTGGCCTGCGGCGGATCCATGCGTGGTGGTGCCGGAATCGGAATCACGCGGATGGAACCGGTCGCTTCACGAGAGCCATTGGACACGGTGTAGCTAATGGTGGTCGGGTCGGTGAGGCCGCGCACGTCGGTGATGCGGACAAAGGTATTGCGTTCTACGGAGGTGGAGAACGGCTTGTCGCTGGCGGTCTGCACGCCGGTTACCACCAGTACGCCACCGGCCGGGTCGGTGTCGTTGCCCAGCACGTTGACCAGTACATCCTGGCCGGCAGGCAGCAAGGCGACATCGCGTACCGCGATCGGATCCTCGGCATTTTCTTCCGGCTTCTTGATATCGATGCGGGCCAGGCCCGGGGCGCTGGCCGGGCCGTTGGTGGCCATGTATTCAACGTAGTAGGTTCCGGCGCGTTCGGCGCGCGCGGTCACGGTTCCGGTCTGTGCGTTGGTTTTGATTTCCAACCCGGGAACATCATCCACCCCGGCCAGCCGCAGTCCGTCTCCGCTGGGATCAGTGTCATTGTCCAGCGGGGAGAAACTGGCGGATTCATTGATATTGGCCACCACATGATCAGTTGCGGTCACCGGTTTGACGGTGGCGTCGGCCAAGACCTCGATCAGGACCCGGCCCTTGGTGCCCTCCTGCCCGTCGGAAACCTGGATGGCCAATTCCTTTTGCCCCAGCTTCTTTCCGTCATCCTGGAACGTCAAGGTGCCATCGGGCTGGACGCGGATCACATCATCGCCATCGGAAGTTCCACCGAGCAAGCGGAGGTCATCGCCTTCCGCGTCGGTCCAGTCAGCGAGCACGTTGTGGCTGACTGACTCGCCCTGCTGCACGCGCAGCACGGTGGTGCGCTTTTGTTCCGGAGCCTTATTGGTTTCATCGTCCACCACGTTCAGCTTGACGGTCGCGGTGTCCTGTCCCCCGCGGCCATCTTTGGTGGTGTAGGAAAAACTTGCGCCGCCCCTGGCATCTTCGGGAACCACAATCTGGAATCCGGTGCCGTCATGGACCGGCTGCACGGCACCTACCGAGGGCGCAGCGCCTTCCAGGTTCGCGGTCAGCAAATCGCCGTCCGGATCCACGTCGTTATAGAGCACCGGCAGCAAGGTGGTGCGGCCGGGGCGTACCGAATAGCTGTCGTCCTCGGCGATCGGCTTCTTGTTTTCCTCGGTGCGGTTGGGCAGCTCGATGGCGTCGGTGATTTCCTTGGTTTCTTCTTCCTTGGCTTCGCCCTTGCCAGCAGGCGGTTCCAGATCACTCCAGTTGCTGACGATTTCCATGCCTTCATTGGCCAACCAGACTTGCCCCGAATGCACGTCGTTGAGCACGACCACGTCCCGGTTGACACGGAACGCCAGTTCAGCGCCTTCTGGCATTTCCGGAATTGCGGTGCTCTGGTTATGTGCCGGGTCATCGCAGAAGCGCAGATACTCGCCGCTGGTCTGCCAGGCCGCGTAGGTGCACGTTCCCACGCGCACCGGCTGGATAGGGGTGCCAGCGGTTTCCAGCTGCTCATAGTTGGTGTCCTTGCCGGACAGGCTCACCGTTGCCAGCGACTGGTCCAGGGCCACAGCAATGTTCTCGGCTGCCGGGCCCGGAGACTGGATCCGGGCGTTGGCAGGATTCTCGAGAATTGCGGAGTTGCCCTCCGAGGTGACCAGTTCGCCGGTGGCTTCATCGAAGACCACGCCGATCTTGCCGACGGACGAAAGCTGCGGCTCCTTCATTTCGGCCAGTTCCGGAATTTCGAATTCCTGGGCGAGTTCGGCTTTCCCGTCGTCGTCCAGGGTGAAGCTGGAAAGGGTTCCTGCGCCGAGGTCTGCGGCCCAGATGGTGTCGTCGGCGCCAACCACGGCGGCGACTTCGCCCTTGGACTCGATCAGCGGTTCGGCGCCTTCGCCCTTGAAATCGGCAATCTGTTCGAGGTTGCTGGCCTGGACAGTTCCGTGTTCCGCGTCGGTGACGGCGACAACGGACGCACCGAAGGAGAAGGATGAGTTAGCTGGCAGGTTGTTATCGCCAGCAAATTGCACCATCGCGGGGTCAATAGTGGTCAGCGAGGCCTGTTCCAGGTTGCGTACCAGCACGCTTTCTTCATGCTGCACCAGGTCATAGTTGGCCAGCGGGGTGGCAACGCCACCGTCGATGGTGCGCGACTGGTAGTTGACATGCCCGATCTTGCCTTCGGACTGATTGACTACCCAGACACCACCGTCGTTGAGTTCCACGTCAGCTGTTTCGAAGCCCGGATAGATAATGGCGCCGGTGACGGCAAGGGCCGCCACGACTGGGATCGCAGTCACCTTGAACCCGGTGCTTTTGAGCAGTCCGGTCCATCCGGTCGAAGCGGCTTTGGCCATCTAGAGGTCAGTCCTTGGTTTGCTGGTACGAGTGTGCGCCAGAATCCGGCCTTATTCCCCATAGCCAGACTCAACGCCCTCCAATTCTAACGAACTGACAAAACCTCCGCCATGGAGAGTTCTCCCCATGGGCACTGACTGGGCGATTCATCAACGTAATACAATTCGCGTGCTTCATCTTCATCAGCGGGAACCGCCTATGCGACCGCAGATGCCCTTTGATTCCTTTTCGGCAGGTCCAGCGGCATAACCCGCGCCTGGAAGCACCTGCTAGACGACCGCGGAAGCAGTTCAGAACGAACCTGCGCAAAAGTCTTCAACAAATCTTTCATATCAACTACTGTTAGTTACATGACATCCTCTGCACCGCACCGCGAGCCTTCGGCAATCGACCAGATCGCCGAAGCCTTCTTCGTCAAGTCCCTTGAACTGACCCCGGAATGGGGAGTTTCCCTTGGCTTGCCAGGCTACGAGACCACCTATGGCGACTACTCCCCTGCTGGCACCACCCAGCAGATCAGCTTACTGCGGGAGACTTTGGGCGCATTGGCCAACGCCACTGCGGTCGACGCAATTGACGAAGTCTCGCTTGACGCGATGACCGAGCGATTGAGCCTCGAACTGGAAATCCTGTTCACCGGGCGCACCGAGCTGAACAATATCGCCAGCGCGGCACAGGAAATCCGCTCAATCATCGATTTGATGCCGCAGGAGTCCGCCGAGGACTACGCTTTCATCGCCCAGCGAATGTCCAACATTCCGGCTGCGATTGACGGCTACATCGCATCTTTGCGTGATTCCGCTTCAAATGATCTGGTTGCGGCGCAGCGCCAAGTGTCCATAGTGATCACGCAAACCACCGATTACGCCAAGGATGGCGGATTCTTCGACCAGTTGGCCACCTCCGGCACCGCAGTGGATACCACTTTGCAAGCACAGCTGGAAGCCGGAGCCGAAGCCGCGAAGAAGGCCTACCGCAAACTCACCGCGTACTTGCAAGATGAACTCCTGGCACAGGCACCGGCCGAAGACGCGGTGGGCCGAGAGTACTACTCGCTGATGTCCCGCCGTTTCCTGGGTGCCGCAGTGGATTTGGAAGAGACCTATGCCTGGGGCGTCGGCGAACTCGATGCCATCATCGCCGAGCAGCGGCGCGTCGCCCAGCAGATCAAGCCGGGCTCCACGATCGAGGAAGCCAAGAAGATCCTCAACGAGGATCCGGCGCGCAAGCTCTCGGGCACCGACGCCTTGCGGGAGTGGATGCAGGGCAAGGCAGACCAGGCCATGGCCGACTTGTCAGGCAAGCACTTTGACATTCCGGCGCCAATGGACCGCATCGAATGCATGATCGCTCCGACCCAGGATGGCGGCGTGTACTACACGGGCCCGTCAGAAGACTTCAGCCGCCCGGGACGGATGTGGTGGTCGGTTCCGCCTGGAGAAGATGAATTCACCACGTGGGCCGAGCTCACCACCGTCTATCATGAGGGCGTTCCAGGCCATCACCTGCAGATCGGTACAGCGCAAATGCAGGCCGCTACGCTCAACAGCTGGCGCCGATTGATGTGCTGGGTTTCCGGCCAGGGCGAAGGCTGGGCGTTGTACTCCGAGCGCCTCATGCATCAGTTGGGCTACCTCGATGACCCGGGCGATTACATGGGCATGCTCGATGCCCAGCGCATTCGAGCCGCGCGAGTGGTCTTTGATATTGGAGTTCATCTGGGCTTGGAAGTTCCTGCGCAATGGGGCACGGGCACCTGGAATGCCGAAAACGGCTATGAGTTCCTGGAGAAGAATCTGGACATGCCCAAGGGGCAGCTGGATTTCGAGTACAACCGCTATCTCGGATGGCCAGGCCAGGCTCCGTCATACAAGATCGGCCAACGCCTCTGGGAGCAGATCCGCGATGATCTCGCGGCCGCCGAGGGCGAGGACTTCTCGCTCAAGGACTTCCACACCGCGGCCTTGAAGCTCGGTTCAGTGGGCCTGGATACCTTGAAGCGCGCCCTGGTGAAGTAGTCTCCAGGAAATCGGCTTGGCGGTCCTGCTTATTGGCAGGGCCGCCATTCGATTCACCCTTTTTCGCTGGAAATCTGGATCAGATTGCCGCAGGTGTCATCAAAGGTCGCAACCACGACAGGCCCGGCATCCATCGGTTCTTGCGTGAAGTTCACGCCCAGTGAACTAAGACGTTCGAATTCCGCCTGGACATCATCCACGGCAAAGGAGGTTGCCGGGATGCCATCTGCTTTCAGCGCTGATCGGTACGGCCCAACGGCAGGGTGAGCTGAAGGCTCCAGAAGCACTTCAGGACCTTGCTCCTGATCGGCTGCGACAAGGGTCAGCCAGCTGTATTCCCCCACAGGGATATCGTGCTTGACCTTGAAGCCCAGCACTTCGGTATAGAACGCCTTGGCTTTCACCTGATCGTCCACGAAAACACTAGTGATGTAGACCCGCATCTTTTTCCTTCTTTCAGTTTCGGCACATGCAGCAACCACGGATTCCCCACGCCTTGATGGTTTCTACCTTTCCACATCGTTCCGACAGGTCAAGATCATGGAAGCAACACTGAAGAGCCAAGCTTCACCTTCCAAGGAAAAACGACAACAACCTATTGATTAACGATAGATAATAGCTGACAATCATTAGATGACGAGTCTCGCAGTTATATCCGCCCGAACCGCAATTATCGCAATTTTCCTCGGGGCACTCCTTGTCCAAGTGCTGATTTTGCCGATGTTCATCGAGGAGGCCATCTACATTCATCCCGAAGTGGCCCATCTGGCGATCCCGTACCGGTGCGCAGTGACGGCCGGGCTCATTGGCCTGCAGATGGCCCTCATTTGTTTTTGGATCCTCGCATCGAAGCTTCGGCGCCGAACCATCTACCAGGTCAGCTCACTGCACTGGTTCAGCATCGCCATTTGCGCCGCCGCTGCAGCAACCCTGCTGGTCCTGGGACTGGGAATTCACCTCTTGGCGTTTATCGGCGCTGGCGGTCCCGGAGTCGCCTTTGCCGTTGCCGGCGGGGCGGCGCTGGGAGGAGCTGCCACTTGCTTGCTGGTCGCACTGCGCGGCATGCTCGTGTCCAGGATACGAAAGCTAACTGCGTGAAGTGAGCGAGGCTTCACCAATCACAGTCACGGCGATTAGTCCAGCAACAATGGTACGGAGCTAAAAATTCCCATGTGAAGATCTGTGTCCCGCACCGAAGTCTCCGCACGACTCGTGCGTCATTTCGCCGGTCCAGTGACCCTTTTCAGTGCAATAAAGCACAAACGGCGAAATACCGTCATGTTGTGTAACATAAACTGCCGCCGGCGAAGAAAAGCGCCCTAATCTTGAACGCATGTCTAACACCGCACCTTCATCTAAGCTTCCACGCTGGATGACCAATTTCGGCCCGCAGATCATTGCGGCGCTGATTGTTGGTCTTCTCCTGGGTCTCCTAGCCAAGTACACCGGCAGCACCGCCGAGGAACCCAACGGGCTGGGTGAAGCCCTGTCGATCATTGGTTCCAGCTACGTTGCGTTGCTGCGCACTGCTGTGATCCCACTGATCTTCTTTGCGGTTGTCGCCTCAATTGCCAATTTGGCCAAGGTCACCAATGCGGCACGCCTTGCGTGGCAGACCCTGCTCTGGTTTGCCATCACTGCCTTGATCTCGGTAATCATCGGCATGGTTCTTGGCACCGTTTTCCGCCCCGGAGCGAATACAGGCCAGGGCATGCCAGATGAATACGATGGCAAGACCGGCGACTGGCTCGGCTTCCTCACTGGCCTGGTCCCAGCCAACTTCCTGGGTCTGGGTGTGAGCACCAAGCTGGTCGATGAAGCAACCGCTTCCACCTCGATCAGCTTTAACGTCCTGCAGATACTGGTCATTGCCATCGCCGTGGGTGTCGCTGCCCTCAAGGTTGGCAAGGCGGCCGAACCATTCCTCGCGTTCTCGGCCTCTATCCTGGCGATCATCCAGAAGGTCCTCTGGTGGATCATCCGCATCGCACCGATCGGCACGGTTGGCCTGATCGGCAACGCTGTCGCCACCTACGGCTGGGACACCATTGGCGCCCTGGGCAAATTCACCGTTGCGATCTATGTTGGCTTGGCACTGGTGCTATTTGCGCTCTACCCGGTACTGGTCCGCGCACATGGCCTGTCAATCAAGCAGTACTTCTCGGGCGTGTGGCCTGCAGTGCAGCTGGCCTTCGTTTCACGCTCTTCGATTGGCACCCTGCCATTGACCCAGCGCGTGACCGAACGCAACCTCGGCGTGCCTTCGGGCTACGCTTCCTTCGCAGTGCCGCTGGGCGCCACTACCAAGATGGACGGCTGCGCTGCCATCTATCCGGCGATCGCAGCAATCTTCGTTGCCCAGTTCTTCGGTATTGAACTGTCCCTCACCGATTACTTCTTGATTGCGCTGGTTTCCGTATTGGGCTCGGCAGCAACCGCAGGCACTACCGGCGCCATCGTCATGTTGACACTGACCCTCTCCACCCTGGGCCTGCCGCTGGCAGGCGTTGGCCTGCTGATGGCCGTTGACCCGATCATCGATATGGGCCGCACCGCGGTAAATGTCGCCGGCCAGGCACTGATTCCAACCATTGTCGCCAAGCGCGAGGGCATCTTGGACATTGACATGTACAACGCACCACGCAATGGCAACCCCTTCGCTGATGAAAGCATCTCAGCGGCAGATGCTGAGGCAGCTGCAGCCAAGTAGGCATTGCTGAAGGAATTCGGCGCACGAGCACTATTGCTCGTGCGCCGATTTCCGGTTAAAGGTCACACGGATTTACTTTGCACAGGGTGCAACTTTGCACGTAGTGTAAGTTATGTGACTTCCCCGAGTACCGGCACCCGCCGCGAACTAAACAAACGAGCAACGAAACAGGCCATCGTTGACGCCGTCGCGGACCTGCTTCGCAAAGGCTCTGCCACGGCGCTTACCGCTACGCAGATCGCTGAAGCGGCCGGTGTTTCGCGCCGTACACTCTTCAACTACTTTCCGTCAGTAGATGCGGTCTTCTCCTATCCCCTGCACCAGGTTCTGGGAACCATGGTGGATTCCATTAGCGACTTGACCGACTCCATGCCCCTGGTCGAAGCGATCATCGAATCGCTCAAGTCTGATGACGTATCGCAGATGCTCGGGCAAGTGGCCCAGTTTGGTGCATTCTTGCGAAGGCAAGAAGCCAACTGCGGCTTCCCCGCCACGATGAACGAATGGCGGACAGCCACCACGGAAGTCATCGAGAAAGTCGCCCGCCGTTATCCGCAGGCCGACAGTTTTTCCATCAGAGTCTTTACGCATGCTCTGCTCGGCGCCGGCCAAGCAGCATTTGATGAGTGGATCGAGCGTCTGCCAGCTACCGAAACCCACGGTCTGGATATTTCCCCCGAGCTCATCTCCGTCTTCCATTCCTTGATTACCCAGGCCATGAAAACCCTTGACCAGGGTTTTACCGCCTTGCCGCTGACCAGCACTAGCACCTTGAAGGACATCTAAGCTCATGGCTTCTCTCCTCTACCGCCTCGCGCGATGGGCACATCTGCACCGCTACCGCGTCATTTCAATGTGGCTAGCGGCCTTCATCTTCATCGGCCTGTGCGCCAGCTTGTTCATGGGCCAGCTATCGAATACCTTCACCCTGCCCGGAACTGAAACCCAGCGCACCCTCGACCGAATGAAGGAAGAGCTCCCGGATCTCGCCGGCGGCTCTGGCTCGATTGTGTTCCGTGAAAGCTCGAACCGGCCGCTGAACGAAACCCAGAAGCAGGCCGTCGCCGAGTCCCTGGAACAGCTGGCCATGCAGTCCCAGGTAGTCGAAGCCATGAGCCCCTTCGAACTGCAGGAACAGCTCGATAAGGCGCAGCCAGAGCTGGAGAAAGCGCAGCAGGAACTCGTTGACGGCCAGGAAAAGCTTGACGATGCCAAGGTGCAGATTGCCGATGGCAAGGTGCAGCTCAAGGAAGGCCGCGAGGAACTCACCGATGGCTGGGCACAGTACTTTGACGGCCAGAAGGAAATCCAGGCTGCCGAGCCGCAAATTGCCGCCGCTGAAAAGCAGCTCGCCGATAGCCGCGCGCAGCTGGAAGCCGGCCAGCGCGAGCTGACTTCGGGTCGTGCCCAGCTGGAAGCTGGCGAAGCGAAGTACAACGCCGGATTAGCCCAGTACAAGGACGGAACGGCCGAATACAACGCTGGCCGCGCAAAGTTCGACGCTGGCGAGCAGAAGCTCGATGCCGCTGACGCCAAGCTCGCCGCGGGCGAGAAGGAGTACCAGGCTGGCATGGACCAGCTGCTGGGCGACTCTTCCCGCGAAGAATTCGACGCAACCCTGTCGGCCGGCAAGGAAGAAGCCACCACGGGTCTGAAGTCAGCTGAAGATGGCCTGGCCGCCGCACAGGCAGGACTGGCCGAGGCTGAAAAGGGCATCGAGGAACTACCGGCCCAGATCGAGAGTACCAAGCAGCTCTTGGCGGAGGCAGAGGCGGCCGGAAACCAAGACGACATTGATGCGTACACTAAGCAACTAGCGGACAGCGAAGGCGCCTTGGCTGCGGCGAAAACCGCGAAACCCGAAGCCGAGAAAGCTATCGCCCAAGCGACCGCCGGCAAGCAGCAGGCCACCGAGGCACTGGAGCAGATCGCCAAGGCCGAAGCCGGCTTGCAGCAGCTTGACGCTGCCCGCAAGGAACTCGACGCTGGACAGGCCCAGGCCAAGGCCGGCCATCAGGAACTGGACGCGAACCGCAGCCAGCTTAGCGCCGCCAAAACCCAGCTGGACGACGCCAAGGCGCAGCTGGATGCAGCGAAAACTGAGATCGCCAGCAACAAGGTGAAGCTGAGCGAAGGCCAGGCCGAGCTCGATGCCGGCAGGGCCAAGCTGGAGGCCGGGCAACGTGAATTCGATGCCAAGAAGGCCCAGTTCCTTGCAGGCAAGGCCGAGCTGGAAGAAGCCAAGAACCAGCTTGAAGACGGCGAAAAAACTATCAAGGAAAAGACCGCCGAGCTTGAGCAGGGCGAGAAGGACATAGAGCAAGGCCTGAAGGATCTGGAATCCGGCCGCGCTGAACTGGAATTCGCTTCGCGCCAGGTGGGCGCAAGCTCCGATATGCGTTTCGTTTCCGAAGACGGCAGTACTGCAGTTTCGCAGGTGACCTTCAAGGTCCAGACCGACGCTTTGACTCCCGATGACCGCGAGCAGATCAAGGCTATCGCCGCAGGTCCACAGGCCAACGGCGTAGAGGTGCTGTTCTCCAAGGAGATCATGCAGGACATGTCCCAGGTCTTCGGAGCCTCGGAAATCATTGGTGTGGTCATCGCTGCCATTGTCCTGATTGCCATGCTCGGCACCTTGGTCGCCGCCGGCCTGCCACTGTTGCTGGCGATCCTCGGTGTGGGCGCTGGCGTGGGCACTACGATGGCGTTCTCCTCGCTGATTGACATGGCCTCGATTACCCCTGCCCTGGCTCTCATGCTGGGCCTTGCGGTGGGCATCGACTATGCGCTGTTCATCATCCACCGCCACCGTTCGCAGCTGTTGTCCGGCATGGAGGTCGGAGAGTCGATTGCACGCGCCGTGGGAACCAGCGGCAACGCTGTAGTCTTCGCCGGGCTGACCGTGATCATCGCACTGGCCGCACTGGCTGTTCCAGGGCTTCCGTTCCTGACCGTCTTGGGCCTGTCGGCCGCGTTCACCGTGTTCTGCTCGGTGCTGCTGAACATCACTTTGCTGCCAGCACTGCTGTCCCTGGCCGGCACCAAATTGGTTTCCAAGCGGGCCCGCAAGAAGGCAGCCGCGGATGCCGCGATTCCCCACATCAAGGAATCGTTCTCCATTCGCTGGGTTCGCATGGTCACCAAGATCGCTGTTCCGGTGACCCTGCTGGTGATACTCGTCCTGGGTGCCATCGCCCTGCCGGCCACGCAGATGCGTACCGCATTGCCTGATGGCAGTGCAGAACCTGCCGATTCGCAGGCCTTCCAGGCCTACGAGCAAACCAGCGACAAGTTCGGTTCCGGCTACAACGGCCCGCTGCTGATCTTAGCTGATCTGCCTGCAGGGCTCAGCGAGCGCGAAGCTGAGGAAACTAGCCTCGATGTGGCCGAGAAACTGCGCGAATACAACGGTGTGGTGGCCGCAATTCCAGTCACCATGACCGAAGACCGCACCTTGGCAGCCATCCAGGTGATCCCTACCGATGGCCCTTCCTCGGAAGCCACCGAAGCGCTGGTGCACCAGCTGCGTGCCGACTACTCGGAGTTCTCCGAGGCCACGGGTGCCGACATTGCCGTAACCGGCCAGGTTGCCGCGCAGATTGACGTCTCCGAAAAGGTCACCGCCGCCCTGGTCCCGTACCTGAGCATCGTGGTTGGCCTGTCGCTGATCCTGCTGCTGCTGGTCTTCCGTTCGGTCGTGGTTCCATTGCTCGCCACCGGCGGCTTCCTGCTCTCGCTGGCCGCGGCCTTCGGCGCCAGCGTCATGGTTTACCAGTTCGGCTGGTTCTCCGGCCTCTTCGATGTGAACGTTCCCGGTCCGCTGCTCAGCTTCCTGCCGATCCTGCTCACCGGCATCCTGTTCGGGCTGGCCATGGACTACCAGGTCTTCCTGGTCTCGGCGATGCGCGAACGCTACGCTCACGGCGAGCCGGCCAAGGACGCGGTCCGCTCCGGTTTCTCGATGGCAGCACCGGTCGTCACCGCCGCTGCGCTGATCATGATCTCGGTCTTCGCCGGCTTCGTGTTCTCGCACTTGGCCATGATCCGCCCGCTCGGTTTCGCGCTGGCTTTCGGTGTGCTCTTCGATGCGTTCATCATCCGCATGACCTTCATTCCGGCAGTGATGCACCTGCTGGGCGACAAGGCCTGGTACCTGCCTAAATGGCTGGACAAGATCCTGCCGGATGTTGATGTCGAAGGATCGAAACTCAACGATATGCTGGATTCCGGGGAAAGCACTTCCGCTGATAATTCCAGCCAGGACCAGGCCAAGGAGAACGCCGCCGTATGAGCGAACAGGTGAAGACAGGACCCCGGTTGCTGCTGGCTTCGGCTTCGTGGGGACGCAAGAAGGTCCTGGCCGATGCGGGCATCAAATTCACCACCCAGGTTTCCGAGGTGGATGAAGATGCGGTGCTGGAAGCTGCCGTGGCCCGCAACGGCGAGCAGAGTCCAGCGCAGACCGCATTGCTGCTGGCTCGTGCCAAGGCCGAGAACGTGGCCCAGGCAGATCATCCGGCAGGCACCGTGGTGCTGGGCTGCGATTCGGTCTTCGAACTTGATGGCGTGGCCTACGGCAAGCCGCACACCAAAGAGGTAGCCCGCGAACGATGGCTGCAGCTGAGCGGTTCTACCGGAATCCTGCACTCGGGCCATTGGCTGATTGATCCCGCCAATCCGGAACAGGCTCGCTGCCAGGTATCTTCCACCGTGGTGCATTTCTCCACCGTGGATGATGCCGAGATCGAGGCCTACGTCGCCAGCGGGGAACCGCTGCCCTGCGCCGGGGCATTCACCATTGACGGGCTGGCTGCAGCCTTCATCGAGTCCATCGAAGGCAACTTCCAGAACGTCGTCGGATTGGATGTCTTCGTGCTGCGCGGCCTGCTGGCCCAAGCCGGGATCAGCATCGTGGATCTCTGGAAATAATCCGGTTCCGGCCGGCAAATGGTGTCTTCCGCCCCACAGCGGAAGGCACCTTTTTCATGCCTGCAGTTCCCTGCTCAGCAGCATCTGTTCGTGCCCGAACCCGCGCTGGAGCATGATGTGGCGCCGGCAGCGGCGGCAATGGAAGTATTCAACAATCCCGGCGGAAGTCCGATGGCTGGATCCGATCTCCCAGCAGTGCTCATGGACATCGGTTTCCTGCCGGGAATCAACGGCTTGGCTGTGCTGTGCAATAGTCATGGCTCCAGCATGATGTAATGTTCTTATGCAACTCAACCCTTACGGAGAATATGCGGTGCTCCTCGCTGCGTCGCTGGCCAATGACTGGCCATCGGACCGCGACGGCATCGAACAACGCACCCGGCAGAGCGGCATGACCATGCCTTTTCCGCGGCTCGCCTCGGACTATGCCCAAACGCGCGCGGTAGTGGATGACTGGCTGGACATCGTTGACGCGCCGTCCGATCCCGAGCGGGCGCTGCTGCTGAATTTGCAGGCGGCTCGCGCTTCGGCCTATCCGCGCCTGGTGGACCACGATGGGGAGGGTTGGCACCTGCACTATCGCGATGACGGCCAGAGCATGCCCCAGGTGCTGCGCTCGGTCTTCTGCGTGGGCACGGCATTGCACCTGACCACCAGGGGCATGCACCGGCTGCGGCGCTGCGAGGCCGCACCGTGCGGACATGTGGTCGTGGACGTGACGCGCAATGGGCGCCAGCGTTTCTGCTCGGTGCGTTGCGCCAATCGCGCGGCCGTCAGGCGGCACCGCGAACGGCAGGCGTAGCCGCCGGGGCTGATTCCTTCCAGACCGGAGCCATGGCGTGGCGGCGCATGACGGGAGGCTGAGTTGGCTTGGCCGCGCTTGGGGTTGATGGATCCAGCGATGGACGGGGGTTTGGCGCGGCACTGATTGGCCGGTGGGCGCCAATCTTTGGCAGGACACCATTCCACAGCGCGATCCGGGCTGCCGGCCAGCTAGAACACCAGAATGTTCTCGTGGATCCTGGTCCAGCCCGCCTCTTCCAAGTCCGAGAAGTCGGCTCCGGCCCGGACCAGCATCATCCTCGTTCCAGGGGCGCTCACTTCGACGATGGCATCCGCGTCCCCGGCCCCGCCGCATCCGCCAGCTGCGGAAGCCTCTCCCTGGGCGAATTTGAACAGGCAAGCCGTTTGCTCATCTGCCGATGCGGTGGCGAAGTAGTCGGCGTTGCCGTGCATGACCAGAAAACGCACGGATTGCATGCCAAGGTTCTCCAACTGGCTCCTATCCCCCGGCCACTGGTCGGTTCCAGCCGGTTCGCGGTCAAGAGCCGGGATGCCGGTTGCGCTGGAACAACCGGCCAAGGCGAGCATTCCAGCAGCCAGCAGCGCACAGAGCGCTTTGCCTCGAATTCCCACGGCAGCCTCCTTGTTTTCCATCTTGTCGATAGCCTAGTTCGCCGGGTGCGCGAAGACTAGGGCAGAGGCCAGCGCTGCCAGCGCACCAGCGAAGAGCAGCGCCCCTTCCAGGCCTCGCCGGGAACAGGGTCCGCAAGCCTCCCTGGGCAGGTTCCACGTTGAGCCAGCACCAAGGTCCTTTGTAGGATTCCTCCAAAAAATTCACCCTAACACCCTCGTTCTAGGCGATAACTACATATAGTTCCCACAAAAACGATAGGCTCATAGCTGAGAAACCCTATTTTTAAAAGACAAGGTTCATGATGAATCCATTGACGAAGGTGCTTATCGCCAACCGCGGCGAGATTGCAGTGCGTATTATCCGTGCCGCACGCGATGAAGGAATCGAGTCCGTTGCGGTCTATGCCGACTCGGATCGCGATGCCCTGCATGTGCGTCTGGCTGATGAAGCCTACGCGCTGGGCGGTACCACCGCCGCTGAATCGTACCTTCGCATTGAGAAGATCCTGGACGCAGCTGAACGCTCCGGCGCCGACGCGATCCACCCGGGCTACGGCTTCCTCTCGGAGAACGCCGAATTCGCCCAGGCTGTTATTGACGCGGGCTTGACCTGGATTGGCCCTTCGCCAGAGTCCATCGACCAGCTCGGCGACAAGGTCAAGGCCCGTCACATTGCTGAAAAGGTGGGCGCCCCACTGGTTCCCGGCACCAAGGATCCGGTGGCCTCGGCCGACGAGGTATACGCCTTCGCCGACGAGCACGGACTTCCGCTGGCCATCAAGGCTGCCTACGGTGGCGGCGGACGCGGCATCAAGGTGGTCCGCAACCGCGAAGAAATCGGCGAAATGTACGACTCGGCAGTGCGTGAAGCTGTCGCGGCTTTCGGCCGCGGCGAATGCTTCATCGAACGCTTCCTGGATGCACCGCGCCACGTGGAGACCCAGTGCTTGGCCGATATCCACGGCAACGTGGTTGTCGTCTCCACCCGCGACTGCTCGCTGCAGCGCCGCAACCAGAAGCTGGTTGAAGAAGCGCCGGCCCCGTTCTTGAGCGAAGAGCAGACCACCCGGCTGTACGAAGCTTCCAAGGCCATCTTGCGCGAAGCGAAGTACAACGGCGCAGGCACCTGCGAATTCCTGGTAGGCCAGGATGGCGTCATTTCCTTCCTCGAGGTCAATACCCGTCTGCAGGTTGAGCACCCGGTCTCCGAGGAAGTCACCGGCCTGGACTTGGTTCGCGAGCAGTTCCGCATCGCCCGCGGCGAAGAACTGGGCTACACCGACCCGGAGATCCGCGGCCACTCCTTCGAGTTCCGCATCAACGGCGAAGATGCCGGCCGCAACTTCATGCCGACCCCAGGCACCATCTCCAAGATGAACCTGCCATCGGGGCCCGGCGTTCGCGTTGACTCGGGCATCGAGCAGGGCGAAAGCGTTTCGGGGAACTTCGACTCGATGATTTCCAAGCTGATCGTCACCGGCAGCACCCGTGAAGTGGCTGCGGCTCGTGCCCGCCGTGCGCTGGAAGAATTCCAGATCGAGGGCATGGCTACCGTGCTGCCATTCCACCGTGCAGTGATGAGCGACCCATCGTTCGTTCCGGCCCAGGGGCCGTTCAAGGTCCACACCCGCTGGATCGAAACCGAATTCGATACCGCCATCGAGCCCCACCCGATGCCAATGGACGGCGAGGACGCAGCCGAGGACGAGCGCACCAGCGTGACCGTTGAGGTGGGCGGCAAGCGCCTGGAAGTCACTCTTCCTTCGTCGCTGGGCTCGGTATCCTCCAACGGTGCCGAGAAGGCCGCAGGCAAGAAGAAGCGCAAGCCGGGCCGCAAGGCAGCCAGCTCCGCTGGCGCGAACAGCGCAGAACTGCGTTCGCCGATGCAGGGCACCATCGTGAAGGTTGCCGTTGAGAATGGCGAGGCCGTGGCCCAGGGCGATCTGATTGTCGTGCTGGAAGCGATGAAGATGGAGCAGCCGATTACTGCGCACCGTGATGGCGTGGTCAGCGGCTTGGAAGTTGCCCCGGGCGAGACCCTGTCATCGGGCGCCGTCATCGCTTCGATCGAAGAAGCCAAGTAGCACTCGTTGGTATCGACGCAGGGCCTGGACAGATATGTCCAGGCCCTGCGTCGTTCTGCAACTGGAATCTTCTACTCTGGCACCTGTCCATGTTCTGCCCAGTGCGCCATGGATGCCTTCAGATGATCGGGCATGAGCAGGAACTTCGGTTCAAGCTCTTCCCAGCCAGGCATTTTCGCTTGGCGGCTAGCTGCTTCGTGCGCCGCATCGATCTCCTGCTGCGTATCGAGCCCGCCGCCGTTCTCGCCTACCAGGCTCAGGTGGTAGATCCATGTTGAACCATCGGCTTCCACATGCCTGAATGTTGCTTCTAGCGCTGCCCGTTGTGCCGATAAGGATGCTTCGCATTCCTCGTAGCGCGCATTGAGCATGTCCATCCAGGCGCCAAAGTTCTCATCCTGCCCATCCTTGATCCTTGAACGGCTCAGCTCCAGACGCATGCCTTGCGGCACTGAAGCTGGCATCGCAAAGCCTGGAAAGTCCCGAGGCGTGGGATTGTAGGGAACATGCGGTTCTTTTTCGTCCATGACGTGATGCTTCCAGAATCCACTTGTTTTGTCACGGCTATTCGGATGCTGGAAGTTCCAGCTCGCCAGCCAGTGGATACTGAATAAGGAGGCTGGCTCGGGCTACTGCCGCGCTAGCCAGGCATCGAAGGTTTCGTGGCCCAACCGGGCGGAACCGCCTGGCAGCAGTCCCCCATCACGCATGGCCTTGCCCATGGGGCCAGGAACAGGCACTTCAACCATCTTTGGAGACCTGCCTTGGGCCTGCAGGTACTTGGCAAACAGGTCGGGAGCGTATTCTTCTTGCGGCCCAGCAAGGTCTTGCACCACGCCCTGCGCCGGCCCCTCGGCAAGATCCACTAGTGCTGCAGCCACTTCGATGCCCGCGATGGGCTGCATCCGCATTTTCGGCGCCATCTGCACCGGACCCGCGCCCAGACGCTTGATATTCTGGCCAATGAATTCGTGGAACTGGGTCGAGCGCAGCAGCGTATAGCCACCGGGAAGCATGTGCAGCATCCGCTCTTGCACGGCTTTGCCCGCGTAATAGCTGGAATCCACTTCGGCCGCTCCGATGATCGAGAGCGCCACGTGGTTCTGCACCCCGGACTCGCGCCCCACACTGACGAGGTTGGCCGTCGAGTGGGTGAAATACCGCATGGATGCAGCAGAGCTGGTGGTGGAAACTCCGGAAACATCGATGACCGATTGGCAGTCAACCAGCCACTGCTTTACCGCGTTGCGGTTCACCAGGTCGCATCCCACGGACCGTGCGAGCACCACTGGTTCGTGGCCAGCACTCTTGAGTTTTTCGACCACCAGCGTGCCGATAGCGCCGGTGCCTCCCGCAACTGCAATACGCATGAGCATTCCCCTTCGGTATTGGATATCCCGCGTCCCATGCTTCCATGCCGCGCATCAAGTTGTCAGGGGTTGATGGCCCTTTTCAGCTCGTATTCATCCAGGCAGCACGGAAACGGGAAACGGCCCGGCGAATCATCATGGCTTGATGATTCGCCGAGCCGTTCCCTCGGCAAGACTGTCGAACTACTCGACCCACTCTTCCATGTCCATGTCAGAGGTATCGCGCGTCATGAACAGCGCGACCAAGGTCAGTACCGCGCCAAGTGCCAAGTACAGGCCAACGCCGGTGGTGTTGCCCGCACCGGCCTTCCACAGGGCTACAGCCACGAAGGAAGCAGGAGCCGCGCCGATCACCGAGGACATGTTGTAGGCAACAGCCGAGCCGGTGTAGCGGACATTGGACGGGAACAGCTCAGGCAGATACGCAGCCATTGGGCCGAAAGTCAGACCCATCAGGGTGAACCCGATGATCAGCCCGGCCATGGCAGCGCCCTGGCCTGGACCGAAGAACAGGGTCCACGACAGTCCGAAGACGAAGATGCCCGCGGTAACCCAGATCAGGAACTTGCGGCGGCCGAACTTCTCAGCCAACGGGCCCGAAACCACGGTGAAGATACCGAAGAAGACGACACCGATGATCAGCATGGTCAAGAAGGTCGGGCGTTCAATGCCCAAGCCCGGAACGAAGCCTGCGGCGTCAAAGGTCTTGCCCTTGGCTTCAGCGGCAGCAGTCGCCTGCTCGATGGTAGCTGGCTGGGTGCCGTAGGTCAGGGTGAAGGAGGTCATCAGGTAGAACAGCACATAGGTTGCCAGCATGATGAAGGTACCGGCCAGGGTTGGGCGCCAGTGCTTCTTCATGGTCACCGCGAACGGCGACTTCACTACCTTCTTCTGGTCCAGGACCTTCTTGAAGGATGCGGATTCAACCAGCTTCAGGCGTACCCACAGGCCGATGATCACCATGACTGCCGAGAAGTAGAACGGAACTCGCCAGCCCCATGCCATGAACTGCTCTGCAGTGCAGAAGGTCTGCAGGGCCACGAACATCAGGTTCGCGATGATGAAGCCGATGGGTGCGCCCAGCTGGGGGAACGTGCCGTAGATGGCGCGCTTGTTCTTCGGCGCATTCTCGGTGGCCAGCAGCGCAGCGCCGGACCATTCGCCGCCCAGCGCCAGGCCCTGTGCGAAGCGCAGCAGCACCAGTGCGGTCGGAGCCAAAACGGTCCAGTTGCCCGCGGCCGGCGGCAGGAAGCCGATCAGGAAGGTGGCAATGCCCATCAGCAGCAGTGACGCCACCAGGGTGCCCTTGCGGCCGAGCTTGTCGCCGTAGTGGCCGAAGATGATCGAACCCAGTGGACGAGCCACGAAAGCCACGCCGAAGATCGCGAACGATGAAAGGATCGCGTTGATGGTGGAGGCGTTAGGGAAGAACAACGCCGGGAAAACGAGAACCGACGCGGTGGCGTAGGCGTAGAAGTCGAAGAATTCGACAGTGGTGCCAATCATGCTGGCAAACAGCACGCGACCGCGGGTGTTTTCCTTCGGCGCCACTGCTTGGTTAGCCTGCGACATGGAGGCTGCTCCTTAGAGTGAAAGTACGAGTCAGATGTTCATTTACGTTGCCATAATCGTAAACCTCGGTGACCAGTATTCGGATATTGATGTCCAGCATTTGGACACCAGATGAAATGAAACTGAACAGCAAACGGCAATTCACGGGCCTACTAGCAGGAATGTGCGCTTCCACATATTGAGACGTGACCTGAGAAAACGGTTTTTACACTTATATCAGAGTCGGTCGCCAAAGTGAATGGCGTCACAAGAGCTTGTATTACGGCATTAATGGCAAAAGGACGGCATCTCCCTGAATGCAAGGGAAATGCCGCCCTGGAAAAGTTCTTCAGAACCTACCGATGACGGTGCAGGCGACGTGCCGCTTCGGCCAGCGAACCGGACAACGACGGGTAAACGGTGAAGGTCTCAGCCACGTCATCAACATGAAGGCTGTTCTGGACCGCCAGTGCCAGCGAGAAGATCAATTCACTGGCACGCGGAGCAACCACAACACCGCCGATAACAGTGCCCGAGCCCTTGCGGGAAACGATCTTCACGAAGCCCTGGTCCACGTTCATCATCTTGGCGCGAGCGTTGGTGTTCAGGTCAACCTTGATGATGTTGGCCTGGTACTTGCCCTCGGCAACCGCACGCTGGGTCACACCCACGGTAGCGATTTCCGGGGAGGTGAAGACGTTGGATGCCACTAGATCCAGGTTCAATGGCTTTACCGAGTCGCCGAGCAGGTGGGCCACGGCGATGCGGCCCTGCATGGCTGCTACCGAAGCCAGGGCGAAGACGCCCGTGCAGTCGCCGGTAGCGTAGATGTTGGTTGCGGTAGTGCGCGAAACGCCATCGACCTTGATGTGGCCCGAGTCGGTCAGCTGCACACCGGCTTCTTCCAGACCCATGTTGGCGGTATTGGGGATGCCGCCCACTGCAACCAGGCAGTGGCTGCCTTCGAGCACGCGACCATCCGCCAAGGTGACCAGCACCCTGTCGCCCTGGCGCTCCACGCCCTCGGCGCGAGCCTGGGAAACAACGTTGACGCCGTTGTCCTTGAAAGCATCTTCCAGCACGCCCGCTGCGTCTGCATCCTCGCCGGGCAGCACGCGGTCGCGCGAGGAAACCAGCGTGACCTTGGCACCGAGCAAGTTGTACGCCGAAGCGAATTCTGCACCGGTAACGCCGGAGCCTACAACGATCAGGTGTTCAGGCACCTCGTTCATGTTGTAGATCTGGGTCCAGTTGAAGATTCGCTCGCCATCAGGCTTGGCGGTAGGCAGTTCGCGCGGGTGGGCTCCCACGGCAATCAGCATGGCGTCCGCTTCGATTTCCTGCTCGGAACCATCCGGGTGCGATACGGCAACCGTGTGGTCGTCCAGCAAGCGGCCCTCGCCGATCACGATGCGCACGCCAGCGCGTTCGAGGGTGGTGCGGATATCCGAGGACTGCTCCTTGGCAAGATCCAGCAGGCGGTGGTTCACCACCGAGAAGTCGGTGACGGCCGAGTCGAGGCCGTCAACGTGGACTCCAAAGGTCTCTGCGTGCTTCACCCGGCGCACTGCGTCCGCCGTAGCGATCAGGGTCTTGGAGGGCACGACGTCGGTCAGCACCGCTGAACCGCCCATGCCTGCACGCTCCACGACGGTGACATTGGCGCCCAGCTGGGCTGCACCCATGGCAGCTTCGTAGCCGCCAGGTCCTCCGCCGAGAATAACTAAACGGGTTGCTTCATTCCTACGATCTGCGCTCACATTCACTATTGTTCACCATGCACGGTGATTGCGCACATCGAAGCACGATCCCGGAACGTGATTTTGAATCTGAAGCACTAGTTTCACCTGACAAAGCGCCCCGCTACCGGTAGCGTATTTCCCGTGACTGATATGCAAAATGACCCACAGGTCCTGGCGGCACAAGCTGCCCAGGCAATCGCCGAACAGACCGGCGTCGAAAAACACGACATCGCGGTGGTCCTGGGCTCCGGTTGGGGCCAGGCCGCCGAACTCATCGGCGAAACCACCCACACCCTGGATGCCGCCTCCATTCCAGGCTTCCACGCCCCGGCCGTACCCGGGCACAAGGGCAGCATCTCCTCGATCCTGACGTCCACTGGAAAGCGGGTCCTGGTTCTGGGTGCCCGCACCCATTACTACGAAGGGCGCGGCGTGCGCGCGGTAGTCCACCCCATCCGCACCGCGGCAGCTGCCGGCTGCGAGCAGCTGGTGCTCACCAACGGTTGCGGCGGCCTGAATCCGGACTGGACCCCAGGCACCCCGGTAATGATCTCGGACCACATCAACTTCACTGCCGCCTCCCCTTTGGAGGGCGCGACCTTCGTTGACCTGACCGACCTGTACTCCTCGCGCCTGCGCGAGATTGCCCTCGCAGTTGATCCGACCCTGGATCAGGGAGTGTACGCGCAGTTCACCGGACCGCACTACGAAACCCCGGCCGAAGTCCAGTACGCCAAGGTGATCGGTGCTGATCTGGTCGGCATGTCCACCGCATTGGAAGCAATAGCCGCCCGCCATGCAGGCATGGAGATCTTCGGCATTTCCCTGGTGACCAACCTGGCCGCCGGCATCAGCCCGGTGCCGCTGAGCCACGAGGAAGTCATCGAGGCCGGCCAGGCCGCCGGTCCGCGCATCTCCAAATTGCTGGCACAGATCATCGCGAAGCTCTAAGCCTCGCATTATCGGCGCAAAGAAGCAGTCAGTGTCCTTCGAAGGGAAATCAGTGAATCACACGCAGAAAATCCAGTTGCTTGATGCGGCGGGCCAATGGGCAGCCCAGGATCCCGATCCGCAAACGCAGGAAGAACTGCAATTACTGATCCAGCGCGTCACCGACGGCGACGCGCTGGCCTTCGAGGACATCGCCGACCGCTTCAGCGGCGTCCTGGAATTCGGCACCGCAGGCCTGCGTGCCGAATTGGGCGCCGGCCCGATGCGCATGAACCGTGTGGTAGTCCTGCGCACCGCTGCGGGCATCGCCCGTTTCCTGGGCGAAAAGGCCAACGGCGGATATGTCCCGAAGGTCGTCATCGGATTCGATGCCCGTTTCAACTCGGATGCCTTCGCCAAGGATTCAGCAGCCGTCTTCGCCGCTGCCGGTTTTGAGGTGCTGCTGATGCCCTCGGCCTTGCCGACCCCGGTGCTGGCTTGGGCCGTTCGTGAATTCAGCGCGGAAGCCGGCGTCATGGTCACGGCCAGCCACAACCCTCCGCGGGACAACGGCTACAAGGTATACGTGGGCGGCAGGATCACAGATGCGCCGGGCCGCGGGGCTCAGATCGTCTCCCCGATCGATGCGCAGATCGCTTCCTTGATTGACCATGACCAGCCAGTGGCGCAGATCCCGCTGGCACAGTCCGGTTGGGAAGTGCTCCCGGCCCCAGGCGAAGTAGGCGATATCGAGGCAGCCTATCTCGCTTCCATCCACCCGATCATCGAAGCGAACCAGCCGCAGGGCCTGGTGCGCAAGAATCTGCGAATTGTGGTTTCGGCAATGCACGGCGTGGGTGGCCACACCATGCGCCAAGCCCTGCTGAGCGCTGGATTCGACGACGTGCACATGGTCGTTGAGCAGGAACACCCCGATCCGCTCTTCCCTACCGTGAAGTTCCCTAACCCCGAGGAGCCAGGGGCCATCGACCTGTCGCTGGAACTGGCCCGCACGGTCGGTGCTGATCTGGTCATTGCCAATGACCCCGATGCCGACCGTTGCGCGGCAGCCATCCTCGACGGCGGCAGCTGGCGGATGCTGCGCGGCGATGAGGTAGGTTGGCTGCTCGGGGACCAGGTCTCCAAGACCTTGCCAGAGGGCAAGAAATTGGCCAATTCCATCGTGTCTTCGCGCATGCTGGCAGCCATCGCCAAGGACGCCGGACGCGAGCACGAAGAAACCTTGACCGGATTCAAGTGGATCTCACGCGTTGAGGACCTGGGCTACGGCTACGAAGAAGCCCTGGGCTATTGCGTAGCCCCGGAACTGGTGCGCGACAAAGACGGGATTTCTGCCGGGATCGTCCTGGCCGATCTGGCTGCGCAGTTGAAGGCCTCGGGCGGCTCCATCCCGGACCGCCTGGATGAACTGGCCGCCAAGCATGGCGTGCACGTCACCGACCAGCTGTCCCTGCGCTTCACCGACTTGGCGCAGATCCCGGTGCTCATGGAAAAGATCCGCAAGAACGCTCCGGCCTCGCTGGGCGGCTCCGAGGTTTCCGAGGTGACCGACCTGTCCAGGGGCACCGAGAAGCTCCCTGCGACCAACGCCATGGTCTTGCATACATTTTCCGGTGCCCGCGTGATCGTTCGGCCCTCGGGAACGGAACCGAAACTCAAGTGCTACTTGGAAACTATTGAGCCGGTCGATGATCTGGCCGAGGTCCCTGAAGCCCGCAAACGCGCTACCGCGCAGGTCTTGGCAATCAAGGATGAATTGGCAGCTTACCTGAATGCCAACTAGGCTTACCCCTTCGAGACCTTCATTTGAAATGATTGAAATCTTTATTATTAGAGGAAATGATGACTGAACTAAGCGCCCGCGAGATCGCAAGCTACATCGATCACACCCTGTTGGCTCAGAATGCTTCCCGCGAACAAATTGTGCAGATCTGCGAGGAAGCCAAGAAGTACGGCTTCAAGTCGGTCTGCGTCAACCCGTTGTGGGTTTCCACCGTTTCGCGCGAGCTGGAAGGCTCGGACGTACTGACCTGTTCGGTCATCGGTTTCCCGCTGGGTGCCTCGGCCACCGATACCAAGGTATTCGAAACCAAGCACTCAGTTGCAGACGGTGCCAACGAAATCGACATGGTGATCGACGTTGCCGCCGCCCTGCGTGGCGATCGGGATGCCTTGGTCAACGAGATCTTCGCCATTGCGCAGGCCGCGCATGAAGGTGGAGCCATCTTGAAGGTCATCATCGAAACCTGCTTGCTCACCGAGGAAGCCAAGGTCCTGGCCTGCGAGGCCGCAAAGGCCGCTGGCGCTGATTTCGTCAAGACTTCCACCGGTTTCTCCACCGGCGGCGCGACCGTCGAAGACGTCGAGCTGATGCGCAAGACCGTCGGCCCGGAAATGGGTGTCAAGGCCTCGGGCGGCGTTCGCAGTGTTGAAACCGCGCGGGCCATGATTGCGGCCGGTGCGACCCGGCTAGGTTCTAGCTCAGGAGTTGCTATCCTAGAGGGAGAGCAAAGCGGTTCCAGCTACTAGGAAATCGCACCAATCCGTTTTCCCAAGGAGAAAAAGTGTACTCGAACGGCAAGAACACTGCCCATTCCGGTGAAGGCCGCCTTGTCGGCAATATCGTCAACCTCGTGATCTTCTTCGTGATGTTCTCGGCTGGCGTCTACACCTTGGGCTACTGGACCCTTGAGGTTGCTTGGTGGCCGACCCTGGTCAGCTTCGCTCTGATGTTCTTGGCTTTCGCTATCCCGATGCACCTGATGGGTCGCGCGGAAAAGGCTGAGGATCTGGTTGCGGCAGCTAACGCCCACCAGAATTAATTAGAACTTTTCAAGAGAGGGAAACCCGTGTCCGGGTTTCCCTCTCTTGCGTTTAAGCTGCCTTGCCTCGCTTAGACTGGCCCCATGGAATCATGGGATCAGCGCATCGAAGAGTTCTGGAACTCAGCCAATGGCAAACGCCCTGAACAGTTGCGCACCGAACTGGCACTCCTGGTGCAGGGCAAGGATCCGCAGGATCCGCGGGTGCTCTTCGAGGTCGCGTCCCTGCACGACTACCTAGGGGAAGAAGAACAAGCGGTCGGCCCCTACCGGGCGGCACTGGAAGCTGGGCTGGAAGCGCCAAGGCACGATGAAGCGCTGCTCCAGCTAGCCAGCACGCTGCGCAATCTCGGGCAGTACACCCAGTCCATCGAACTGTTGCAGCAGATCACTGCCGATTCACCGATCTTTACCGACGCCCAGGCCTTCCTGGTTCTGGCCCTGCACGATGCCGGGCAATCCACCGAAGCGGTCCAGCTGGCGGTCAGCGCATTAGCGCGCCATGCCTCGCTCTACGCCCGGGCGATCAAGGGCTACGCCGGAGAACTGGCCTCGCCTGCTGCCTCGGGCCAGCGGTAGCAAACGCCGGCCAGCAGCCTGCAGGAAAAGGCATCCTACTGGCCCGCGAGTTCAACCGAATCAGTCCTTTGCTGCCGGTGCGGGTGTTGGCTCGAAAATAGCGTAGAGCAGCTTCTCCGCCCACTCCAGGATCTCCCCGTCGGCCAAGTCCCGTCCGCCAATGGGCGAGGTCTTGGGCTTCGGGATGAAGATCGAATTCAGCGCCGGCTTGTTCGCAGCCCCCGGGTACAGGCGTTCCAAGCGCACCTGGCGCGAAGCTGGCAGGTCTTCAATTCTGGCCGGAGCCAGCTTGATGTGGTTGCCGACCTGCTGGATATCATGCAGCCCCGCAGCACGCGCGCGAATACGCAGGGCCGCGACGCGCATGAGGTTCTCCACCGGAGTTGGAAGCTTGCCATAGCGATCCACCAGCTCATCGCGGACTTCACCCAGCGCCTCGTCGGTCTCGGCCTGGGCAATGTTGCGATAGGCTTCCAAACGCAGTCGTTCACCAGGTACATAGTCGTGTGGCAGGTGGGCATTGACCGGCAGGTCAATCTTCATCTCGGCGGCTTCTTCCTCGCCTTCGCCCTTGTAATCGGCCACGGCCTCGCCTACCAGGCGCAGGTACAAGTCGAAGCCCACACCGGCGATATGCCCGGACTGCTCGCCACCCAGCAGATTACCGGCTCCACGCAGTTCCAGGTCCTTCATGGCCAGCTGGTAGCCGGAGCCAAGCTCGTTGTGCGCGGCAACGGCTTTCAGGCGCTCCAGGGCGACCTCCCCCAGCGGTTTCTCTACATCCCACAGGAAGTAGGCGTAGGCACGCTCACGGCCGCGCCCAACGCGCCCGCGCAGCTGGTGCAGCTGGGACAGGCCGTAGTTGTTCGCGCGGTCCACAATCAGCGTGTTCGCATTGGAAATATCCAGGCCGGTTTCGATGATGGTGGTGGAGACCAGCACGTCGAATTTCTTCTCCCAGAAGTCCTGGATGATCCGCTCCAGCCGGGATTCGCTCATCTTGCCATGGGCTACCTCCACGCGCGCTTCGGGGGCCAGCTCGCGCAATTCGGCCGCCACCCGCTCAATGGAGCTGACCCGGTTGTGCACGAAGAACACCTGGCCATCACGCATCAGCTCACGCTTGATGGCCGCGGAAATCTGCTTGTCGCTGCGTGGACCCACGTAGGTCAGCACCGGATGGCGTTCTTCGGGCGGGGTCGCCAAGGTGGAGGTTTCGCGGATGCCTGTCAGCGACATCTCCAAGGTACGCGGGATCGGGGTGGCGCTCATCGCCAGCACATCCACGTTGGTGCGCATCTTCTTGAGCTCTTCCTTGTGCTCCACTCCGAAGCGCTGTTCCTCGTCAATGATGACCAGGCCCAGGTTCTTGAACTCCACGTTCTTGGAGAGCAGGCGGTGGGTGCCGATGACAATATCCACGCTGCCGTCCTTGAGGCCGGCCAGGATTTCCTTGGATTCCTTGGCGCTCTGGAAACGCGAGAGGGTCTTCACGCGGACCGGGAAGCCCGAATAGCGTTCGGTGAAGGTCTGGTGGTGCTGGGAAGCCAGCAGGGTGGTAGGAACCAGCACGGCAACCTGCTTGGAGTCCTGGACGGCCTTGAAGGCGGCGCGAACCGCGATTTCGGTTTTGCCAAAGCCCACGTCACCGGAAATCAACCGGTCCATCGGGATTTCCTTCTCCATATCGGATTTCACCTCGTTGATGGCGGTGAGCTGATCCGGAGTCTCGATGAACGCGAAGGCTTCCTCCAGCTCGTTCTGCCACGGGGTGTCTGATGCGAAGGCGTGGCCACGGCTGGCCATGCGAGCCGAGTAGAGCTTAATCAGGTCGCCAGCAATTTCCTTGACGGCCTTGCGCGCCTTGGACTTGGTGCTGGCCCAGTCCGAACCGCCCATTTTGGACAAGGTCGGAGCTTCGCCGCCGACATACCGGGTGACCATATGCAGCTGGTCCATCGGGACGAACAGACGGTCCCCCGGGGCTCCGCGCTTGGAAGAGGCGTACTCCGCCACCAGGTACTCGCGCTTGGCATCCTTGCCCGAGCCATTGACCTTGCGGGCCATCAGCTCGACGAACTTGCCTATGCCGTGCTGTTCGTGGACGATGTAGTCCCCGGCCTGCAGGCTCAGCGGATCAACGGCATTGCGCTTGCGCTTGACCGTCAGCTTGCGGCCCTTGCGGTTCGGGTACGCGCTGGACCGGCCCAGCAAATCTGCTTCGGTGAGCAGGCCCAGCTTCAGTTCCTCGAAGACAAACCCGCGGCCGGCGGTGGCCTGGGTGATCTCGATCAGTCCAGCGGTGGGTTCCGCGGACAGGTCATCCACCCTGTGTGCCGGGATCTTGAACTCGGCGAAAAGCTCCGAAAGGCGGGCTGCCGGGCCGGGCCCCTCGGTAGCCACGACGAAACGCCATTGGTCCTTGACTCGTCCTGCGATGAATTCCATCATCGCCTCGATGTCGCCCTGGTAGCCGTGCGGTTCACGGGCCGGGACACGGATGGTGGCCGCGCCCAAATCCAGCTCGTCATCGGCACCCAGGGAGGTAATAGCCCACCAGGAAACCTTGGCGGCCTGTGCGTGTTCTACGGTTTCTGCCAGCGAGGCAAAATCACCGGTAGCCAGCTTTCGCTCGGAATCCGCGGTGGTCAGATCCAACGGAGCGCTGGCTCCATCCGAAGCCGAAGCCCACGCGGCAGCCAGGAATTCGGCATTGGTGGCGTTCAGGTCATGCGCGCGGGCGCGCACGCGCTCTGGCTCCATCACCAGCGCAATGGACGATTCCGGCAGCAAGGACAGCAGCGGAACCATCTTGTCCACCAGCAGCGGAGCCAAGGATTCCATGCCTTCAACAGCGATGCCGCCGGCAATCTTGGTGAGCATTTCCTGGGCAGCCGGGAAATGGTTCTTCAGATTCGCTGCCCGGCTCATCACCTGCGGGGTGATGAGCATTTCACGGCAGGGCGTGGCAATGATCCGGGTGGGACCGGGATCATCAGTGGACCGCTGATCTGCGATGGCGAAGAATCGCATCGAGTCGATCTGGTCCCCGAAGAAATCAATGCGGACCGGATGGTCCAATGTCGGCGGAAAAACATCGATGATGCCACCACGCACCGCAAACTCGCCGCGGTGCGTCACCATGTCCACTCGGGCATAAGCCGCAGCAGCCAAGTCCTTGATGACTTTATCGAAGCCCGGCTCGGCATCCAGTTCCAGGATGACCGGGCGCAATTCGCCAAGGCCGGCGACCAACGGCTGCAGCACGGCACGAATTGGAGCAATGATGATGTTTAGGCTCTCATCCCGGTCGTGCAGGCGGCGCAGCACTTCCAGGCGGCGTCCCACGGTATCGCTTCGCGGCGACAAGCGCTCATGGGGCAAGGTTTCCCAAGAAGGGAACTCGGCGATCTGGCCTGCCGGGAGGTAGGCACCCAGTGAGCTGGAGACTTCTTCGGCTTCACGGCCGGTCGCGGTGACGATGAGCGTCACCCCCGAATGCTTGCTTTCACGCAGCGCCTGGCTGATATGCGCCGAGAGGATCGGTCGCATGCCCTGCGGGGCCGCGATTTCCAGCTCTTCGCTGCGCGTCGGGTAGTCATGAGCTGCGCTTTGCCCAATACGCCTGAAGGAAGGTTCCTCGCGCAGGAAATCATGAAGTCCGCTTAGGCTCATGGGGGTTCGGGTCCTCTCATGCAGACGCTTGGCCGGGTGCATTCATACTGTATTACGTCGAAACGACACCACGAACGCCGACCGTAAATGTTTTTCCACGGCCGGAAACGTCAATATGCTGTTTTGGGTGCAGTCCTAGCCTACCCAATGCGGCTTTGCAGATAGTGTTAATACTGTCCGTTGCCGGGCCTGCGATTTCGTTGCCCGGCCACTTAGATTTCCAGATTGGGATTAGCTTTCATGGCATTGAACGCAAGCACTCAGATCGCCCACCCTGCAGACCAGGTCATCGCTACGCTTAGCGATCGTGGCTTTGCCGAGCACCTGACCAAGGTCGCCAACGGTTCCTTGACCGATTTCTCCGTGAACGGCGATACCGCAGGCGCCTTCACCGTGACCACCGTTCGTTCGGTCCCCACCGATCGCGTTCCGGATATCGCCCGCAAGTTCGTTGGCGCGACCATCGAGATCACCCAGGTAGACCAGTGGACAGCACCAGATGCTGCCGGCAACCGCTCGGCTACGGTAAAGATCTCCGTTGCCGGTGTTCCGGTGACCGTCAGCGGCACCGAACAGCTCAAGGCCCAGGGCGAAACTTCCGAATTCTCCATTGACGCCAAGGTTTCCTCGTCGATTCCATTCATCGGCGGCAAGTTGGCTTCGGCTGCGGAGCCTTACCTGGGCAAGGCACTGAATTTGCAGGCTGCTCAGGTCAATGCCTGGCTTTCGAAATAAGCCACTCCGAATAGTTACGTTTCACATTCAGTCCCCGGACGTGCGATTTCTCGCAAAGCGTCCGGGGATTTGTGCTCTGAAGCACTGTTCGCGCTAGGGTTGGTGACAGGTGTGCCGGGAAGTCTGGTCGGCGAGAAATATTCATTTAACGAAGTAAGCGAGTTAAAAGCATGACCCAAACTCCGTCTTCGGGTTCCAGCAAGAACCTGTTTTCGCGCCCCAGCTATAAAGAATCTATCCGTATCGGCGACATCCTGCGCAAGGAAACCGTCGGCGGCATGGTACTCATCGCCGGCGCTTTGCTGGCATTGATCTGGGCTAACACCCCGCTGCGCGAGTCCTACTTCGCACTGCGTGACTTCCACTTCGGACCTACCCTTTTCGGTGTGGATCTGAATCTGTCCATCGGCCACTGGGCTGCCGATGCTCTGCTGGCGGTGTTCTTCTTCCTGACCGGCTTGGAGCTGAAAAAAGAATTCGTCATTGGCGACCTGCGCAATGCGAAAACGGCAGCCGTACCGGTAGCGGCCGCTTTTGGCGGCGTGCTGGTGCCGGCATTGATCTTTGTCGCTATCGCTTCCATGTCCGGTGGCGGTGAGTTGTTGCGTGGCTGGGCCATTCCAACCGCAACAGACATTGCGTTCGCCGTGGCTGTGCTCGCGGTGATTGGTTCGGCGCTTCCCGCAGCGCTGCGCATCTTCCTGCTGACTCTGGCTGTAGTCGATGACCTGATCGCTATTGTCATTATCGCCGTCGTATTCACCGATGACCTGAAGCTGTCCTACCTGGGCCTGTCGCTGATCCCCATCATTCTCTTCACGGTCCTTGCCCGTTTCCTTGGCAAGTTCTTCGCCAAGCGTGCGTGGGCCGCGTGGGCAATCCTGCTGCCGCTGGGTGTCATTACCTGGATCTTCGTCTTCGGCTCCGGCATCCACGCCACCATCGCCGGTGTGGTCTTGGGCTTCTGTGTCCCGGTCAAGCGCACCGATGGCCGTGACGGCATCGGCCTGGCTGAACGATTCGAGCACCGTTTCCGCCCGCTGTCCTCCGGCATATGCATTCCCATCTTCGCCTTCTTCGCCGCCGGCGTGACCGTGATTTCCCCTGACAATGGCAGCGGCGGCCTGCTCACCGATCCGGTGTTCTGGGGCATCGTGCTGGGTCTGGTGCTCGGCAAGCCGATCGGCATTATGGGCTCGACCTGGGTGCTGACCCGGTTCACCAAGGCCTCGCTGGACAAGGATGCCCGCTGGGGCGACCTGCTGGGTGTCACGTTGCTGGCAGGTATCGGTTTCACCGTATCCCTGCTGGTCTCCGAATTGTCCTTCGGCTTGGAGTCGGCGCACTATGAGCATGCCAAGGTAGCAATCCTGGCTGGTTCATTCGTTGCCGCGATCCTCGGTGCCCTGTGGCTGATTCCCCGTAACCGCCGATACAAGGTCATCCACGAGCGCGAGACCCGCGATGCCGATAAGGATGGCATCCCTGATGTGTACCAGCAGGACTACGAAGGAAAGTAGCCTTCTGGAATCCTGAAGAAATAGCTCGGGCGCCGGCTTCCACATGTGGAAGCCGGCGCCCGAGCTGTTTGGTTTTGCTACTATTTGCGGGCCTCGTGCATCGCGACCTCAGCGGCCACCCAAGCGAGCATTGCGCACTTGACGCGTGCGGGGAACTTGGAGACGCCGACGAAGGCAGCAGCGTCTTCCAGCACCTCTTCATCCGGCTGGAAGTTTCCCTTGGAGCGCATCATCTCGCGGAAATAGTCCCGCTTTCCAAGAAATTCTTCCTTAGTCAGTTCAGGCAGCATCTCGGCCAGCACCGAGGCAGAGGCCATGGAGATGGAGCAGCCATCGCCTTCCCAGCTCATCGAAGTGAAATGCTCCTGGTCATCGAGCTCTACGCGGACACGGATCTGGTCGCCGCAGATCGGGTTGTGCTGGTGGGACTCGCCGTGCAGCAATCCTTCGGTGGTTTCGACCAGCGGCGAACCGATGCGGCGCTTCGAGTGGTCCAAGATGACCTGTTGGTATAGCTGATCCAATTCGTTCATTTAAACTCCAAAGTATTCGCGCACGGAGCTCAAGGCCTCAAGCAGGGCCTTGATGTCTTCTTCCGTGTTGTACAGATAGGTGCTGGCGCGGGTCGTGGAATTCACGCCCAGGGCGCGGTGCAGCGGCTGCGCACAGTGGTGGCCCACGCGTACCGCAATGCCGCGCGAGTCGAGGTACTGGCCGACATCATGCGGGTGCACCCCGATCACTTCAAACGGGACAGTACCGATACGCTGCGCGTCGGCCGGACCGAAAACGCGCACGCCTTCGATTTTCGAGATGCCCTCATAGAGCATTGCTCCGAGGTGCTCTTCCCAGGCCGCGATACGGCCCATGCCGATTTCATCCAGGTAGCTGACTGCGGTAGCCAAGCCGTGGGTCTGAGCGATGCGCTGGGTTCCGGCCTCGAAACGCTGCGGCGATGGCATGTATTCTGCGTGCTCCATGTCCACCACGGTGATCATCGATCCACCCGTGAGGAACGGTGGCATTGCGTTGAGCAGTTCTTCACGCCCGTAGAGTGCGCCGATTCCGGTTGGGCCGAGCATCTTGTGGCCGGAGAAGGCCATGAAGTCAACGTCCAAGGCTTTCACGTCGACCGGCAGGTGCGGCACGGACTGGCATCCGTCCAGCACGGTCAGGGCGCCGACCTTGCGGGCAGCGTCAACGAACTTCTGGGTATCGGTGATGGTGCCCAGCACATTCGAAACGTGGGTGAAGGCAACGAGCTTGGTTTTCTCGGTAACCAGCTCATCAAGCAATTCGTAGCGCAGTGCACCGTCTTCGGTGACTGGCACGTAACGCAGCGTAGCACCGGTGCGGAAAGCCAGTTCCTGCCACGGGATCAGGTTCGCGTGGTGTTCAAGTTCGGTGGTGAGGATTTCATCGCCCGGGCCCAAGCGGAATCGGGCCGCGGCCTCTCCCCCGCGCCCCAAGGAGGCATTGGACATCGAGTAGCTGATCAGGTTCAGCGCTTCGGTGGCATTAGCAGTCCACACCAGTTCGTTGGTGCGTGCACCGATGAACTTGGCGACTTTCTCGCGGGCTTCCTCAAAGATCTCGGTCGCTTCAACTGCCAAGGAATGCGCACCGCGGTGTACTGCTGCGTTGGCGTTCTCGTAGTAGTGCTGCTCGGCTTCATAGACGCAACGCGGCTTCTGGCTGGTGGCGCCGGAGTCCAGGTACACAACGTCAACGCCGTTGACTTGGTGCTCCAGAATTTCAAAGTCGGCCTTGATGCGCTCAACTTCTCCAGCTGTCAACGCCTCAAGGGCTTCTGGCTGACCGGTCATCGTGTGCACGTGGTCCTCCGAATAATTGTCATGGATGCCCGGCAGGCCGTGGCAAAGAATCGTCACAGGCCTATTAGGCAAGGGGTACATTGGGTAATTATTCCACTCCGGGCCTCGAAGCACATCTAAGTTAGGCCTTAGTAAGGAACGCCTCGGTCCATAGCTTTCCTAATTTAATGAAGTCGAGGACCGCTGCGGACCGTTCAAGTCCCCAGCGGTCCCCGCTTGGCTTCACCGCGCCCCATAGGGATCAGTGGTCAGCTGATATGGAATTTTGCCTGGGCAGCTTCCAAACCCGAGTTCATCAGCAATTCCACTGCGTCAGCGCAATTGTCGATCAGAAACGGAAGATCGGCCTTTTCGGTCTTGGAGAAGTCCTGCAAAACCCATTTGGCAGTATCCATGCGGCCCGGAGGGCGCCCAACGCCTGCGCGCACGCGCAGGTAGTCCTTGGAGCCCATGGCCTTGGAGATATCCCGCAGGCCGTTATGCCCGCCTTCACCGCCACCGCGCTTGAGCTTGATGGTATCGAAGGGAATGTCGATCTCGTCGTGCACGACAATCAGCCGGGCGGCATCGATGCCGAAGAACTTTGCCGCGTTAGCTACCGGCCCGCCCGAAAGATTCATGAAAACCATGGGCTTGGCCAGCACGATGCGTGGACCGCCAACCCCCATGCGTCCTTCGACAACCTGGGAACGCGAGGAGTGGGTCTTGAATTTCGAGCCGACTCGATGAGCCAGCTCATCGAGCACCATCTGCCCGATATTGTGTCTATTGCCAGCGTAGCCGGACCCGGGGTTTCCGAGTCCGGCTACGAGCCAAGTTCCATCACTCATGATGCTCAGCTAAAACCTAGTTCGCTGTAATTAGGCAGCGATGATCAGGTCCATGTGATCAACGGTGCGATTCAGCGCGTGGATCTGGATGTCCTTGATGGTGGTCTTCACGGTCTTGCCTTCGATGTTCAGAACCAGCTCAACACCGCGGTCGCGAACGGCCAGGGTGGTTTCGCGGCCTGGAAGCAGTACGTGCTGTGGCTCGGAGCCTGCACCGTAGACAACTGCTGGGATCTGGCCATCGCGGCGAGCCTGGCGGGCAGCGCCCTTGCCGAAATCGCTACGTACAACGGCGTCAAGGTTGACAGATGCCATGATAATTCTCCTTAGGAAATGAATGCTTCGTTAAGGCCCTTGCGTGGACTCGGGAAGCATCCAACATCTAGGAGATGAAAGAGCTTTTCCGGCCTTGTCGATAACGGTCCCACCATTGCTGGTGTTTCCCTCGCCTGGGCACAGTCAACAATTCTACCAGCTGCCATCGCCAACGGGAAAACCTGTAGCGAACGCCACTATTCCTGGATTCCGCTCAACGGCTTTGGAAAATAAAAGTATCGTCCAGCGTAAAGCCGTGGGCGTCATCGCAGCGATAACCGCGCAGCCGCGGCACTCCATCCACCATCCGCAGATAGAATCCGCGCGGGAATTCCTGATCGCCGGGTGCCGCGGAAGCGACGGCCAACGAATCAGCCGGCTTCTTCCCATCACTGAGCACTGAATTGCTGGAAGACGCTTGGTCCAGAAAATCCAGTCGCAGATACGGGCCGGTCATGGCGGGGCACAACTTCAATCCGACGCTGACTGCGCGTTCAAGGACCTGAGTCAACGTTGCTCCGACCTCCAGACCAAGCTGTCGCAGATTACGACTTACCACGGTCACCTTTTGGGGCCGACACAACCTCATCGAAAATCCGGTGGGCTAACAGCATTTTGGCGTAGTCGTTAAGCTGAACCCCTGTTTGGACCATGCGTTGCAGTAGCTCAGCGCGTTCCAGCCCTCCCACAGCGACCTGGCGTATGCCAAGTTCCATGCTGCCCCTCTTGGTCCTTGATCCACCATAAATAATAGTTTTCCGTGTCTGTATAAGGCACCTTCACCGGGCATTTTCTCGGGCGGGGTATATGGGAATCCGAAGTGTTTGAAAACTCGGTGTTTCAAAGATTAGCCGAGTCAAGAACACGTATATCCCGTATGACGACCGGCTTGCGGGACACTCTCAACGAACTCCCCAGAAAGTCACATTGCCTCAGCTGGACGTGCCTATTCTCGAAATTAGATAGTCTGGTGTAATGAAATCACTATCGATTGGTGCAACTGTCCTACTCCTGGTCGCTGCGGGTTTTGCTTTTCCGGTCAATCCGCTATGGGGTGCACTTTCGCTTGCTGCCGCGATCTGTTCAGCAGCGACTTATTTCGTATACAGAAAACAGGCAAAAAACACGCGCTAATTCTGGACATCTCGAAACTCTAGTCCCAGTGAACGTTCCCCTTAAGGGATACCCTGGCCGGTGACGACCGGATGCCCCGATACGGCACTACTCCGCGTTCTACATCAGCGCTTTGGGCCAAGTCAGCAAGCAACGATAGGGTTCTTCTTGTGAGACTGGTGGTTTCCAAACCGCCGCCAACCATCAGGAGATGAAGCGCGATGACACCCCAAGCAGAGACGGAAAGCCTCAGATTCGCAGAACGCTTGCCCGGTTGGCAGCGGTGGAGCGGTTCCCTCATCTTTGCAATCCTTGCGGTTATTTTCGCCGTGGTAGCTGTCATCGAATCGCTTTGGGGATTCTATTTAGTTGCTGTTGCCCTGATTTTTGCTGTCATGTGGTGCTGGAGGCTGGCAAGGATCACGGTGACGGTTGATGATCAAGCGGTCATTCTAACCGGTCCTGCCTGGAAGCGGGTCGTGCCACTACAGGACGTGCATGAAGTTTCGGTTTCAACGGATAACGGCATGAACCTTGGCTTGGTGAACTGGCCCGTCACGACGCATGAACACGGCTCCCTCACGAGACTGAATATGGGTGGAACCGCTGCCGTGACCTTCTCGGATTCAAAGGGCTACCGCTATCAGTTCGTATTGGCCAACCTTCAGGACGCCAGGCTAGTTGCGGAAGCGATCACTGGCTAATCCTCGCTCCACCACACGGAACGAAGCATGAAGCAGAGCGACACCGGCATTTATTTCGAGCTGTCCCAGAAGGGGTTCCTCTTACGGGCACTGTCAATGATCGCTTAACCGCCTCTGGCCGGCACCCTAAGGTGCCGGCCAGAGGCTTTGCGAAACGAGGGCTGCTAGGCGCGGCCGTCAAACAGGTTCGTGACCGAACCGTCGTGGAATACTTCCGAGATCGCGCGGGCGATCGTCGGGGCGATCGAGAGCACGGTGAGGTTCTCGAAACGCTTCTCTTCAGGGATTGGCAGGGTGTTGGTGACAACAACCTCGCGGGCACCGCAATCAGCCAAACGCTGGGCAGCCGGATCCGAGAAGACCGCGTGGGTAGCCGCGATGATGACGTCCTTGGCGCCGGCTTCCTTCAGCACGCGCACAGCGCCTGCGATGGTTCCGCCGGTGTCGATCATGTCGTCGATCAGGATCGCGATGCGGCCCTCCACCTGGCCAACCACGGTCTTGGACTCGGCCTGGTTAGGCACCGTCAGATCGCGGGACTTGTGGACGAAGGCCAGCGGGGTGCCGCCCAGTCGATCTGCCCACTGCTCGGCAACGCGCACGCGGCCGGTGTCAGGGGAAACCACGGTGACTTCATTTACATCGACCTTGGACTTGATGTAGTCAGCCAGCAACGGGAAGCCGAACAGGTGGTCCACCGGACCGTCGAAGAAGCCCTGGATCTGTGCGGTGTGCAGATCGCAGGAAATCACGCGGTCAGCACCGGCGGTCTTGAACAGGTCGGCAACCAGGCGGGCCGAGATCGGCTCGCGGCCGCGGCCCTTCTTGTCCTGGCGCGCGTAAGGGTAGAACGGCGCCACGACAGTGATGCGGCGGGCCGAAGCACGCTTCATCGAGTCAATCATGATCAGCTGTTCCATCAGCCAGTTGTTCGTTGGTGCTGGGTAGGACTGCAGCAGGAAAACGTCCTTGCCGCGAACCGACTCATCCGAACGCACGTAGATCTCGCCATTGGCGAAGTCGTAGGCGTTCAACGGCAGCAGTTCGGTGTCGAGTTCCTTGGCTACTTCTGCAGCCAGCTCAGGGTGCGCACGACCGGTGGCCAGCACCAGCTTCTTGTCGACGTTATGGCTGATTTCACTCATGGGGTTTGCTTTCTCGCTCGCTTCGCTATCACGTATGAGGTTGTTGTCGAGGAAATGAAGTCTGTAGCTGAATTACTCGGAAGCCGAAGAGTTCAGCGAGGACTTGAACGCTGCGTCAGCCGAGGAGGTGCCTGGGCGCTTTTCCAGCGTCCACCCCTCGGAGTTGCGCTGCGGTGCCACAGACAGTGCCAAGGCACCGGCCGGGACGTTCTTGCGGACGATGGCTCCGGCTCCGGTGTAGGCGCCGTCCCCGATTTCAACCGGGGCAACGAATACGGTGTTGGAGCTGGTGCGCACATGCGAACCGATCTTGGTGCGGTGCTTCTTTTCGCCATCGTAGTTTGCGGTGATGTTGCCGCAGCCGATATTGGTGAATTCACCGATTTCAGCATCTCCGGCGTAGCCGAGGTGCGAGAGCTTGGAGCCACGGCCAATCGTGACGTTCTTGGTTTCGTAGAAGGCGCCGATCTTGCCATCCGCACCGAGGTCGGTGCCGGGACGCAGGTAGGCGAACGGGCCAACCGAGGCGCCATCAGCGATGCGCGAGTCGGTGGCGTCGGTGCGCTTCACGGTAGCGCGCTGGCCAACAACCACGTTGGTCAGGGTGCTGTCCGGGCCAACAGTGGCATTGGCGCCGATGATGGTCTCGCCGTGCAGCTGGGTGCCTGGCTTGAGGGTGGCGTCCTGGCCGATCATGACGTCAGCGTCGATCCACGTGGTCGCCGGATCAACGATGGTCACGCCCTGGCGCATCCAGAATTCGGTCTTGCGCTCGTTGTAGATGCGGGCCAGATTGGAAACCTGGACGCGGTCGTTGGCGCCCTCGATCTGCCAGCGGTCAGCGATCTGCGAGGAGGCGACGCGGCCACCGCGTGCGCGGGCGATGGCGAGCACATCGGTCAGGTACATTTCGCCCTGCGCATTTTCGGTGGTGACCTCGGTCAGCGCCGAACGCAGGATCTGGGCATCGAAAGCGTAGATGCCGGAGTTGATTTCCTTGATCAGCAGTTCTTCTGCCGAAGCGTCCTTCTGCTCGCGGATTCCTGCCACCTCGCCCTGTTCATCGCGCAGGATGCGGCCGTAGCCGTTAGGGTCATCCAATTCGGTGGTCAGCACGGTCACGGAGTTGCGGTTCGACTCGTGCGTAGTAACCAGTTCCTGGAGCACCTCGCTGGTGAGCAACGGCACATCGCCATAGGTCACCACAACGGTGCCTTCAAGCGATGGGTCCACGGCTTCCAAGCCCAACTGCACGGCGCGGCCGGTACCCGGGATTTCATCCTGGTCGGCAATGGTGATGGAAGGGAACTGTCCCAGAATGTGCTCTGCGACCAGATCACGCTGGTGGCGGACCACCGCTACCAGGTTCTGCGGCTCCAACGCGGAAGCCGCGTAGAGTGCGTGGCCAATCATCGACCGACCTGCGATTTCATGCATGATCTTCGGCTTCGCCGATTTCATGCGAGTGCCAGCGCCGGCGGCTAGGACGATGACAGCTACTGGTGCGTTGACCTGATCACTCAAGTGCATTCTCCTGCAAATTGGATTCAAGGTTTTGGGCAGAGAAGTAAAACCTCAAAGCAAGTCTATCGCGAGCTCCGGGGTGCGCTGAAACTGGTTAAAAAATAAAAGCGCCACTTGCGTGACGCTTCATCATTGGTTCCGCCCCTAGGATTCGAACCTAGAATGCACAGCTCCAAAGGCTGGCGTGTTGCCATTACACCAGGGCGGAAAATGGCTTGCGCAGGTCATGCCCGACAAGCACGCTAATTATTCTGCCATGATCAGCCCGATGTGCGAAATCGCAAAACACCGTAGCTAAACTCACTTTTATTCTCTGCTTTAAACTGCCCAAGCCCCCTGGCACGGCACACGCTCAGATGGTCCTGCCAGGGCCTCGATTTGCTCCCGGAACGTAAAATGGAAATTGTGGCTCATTTACTCGGGGGCGAAGCCCTACATCTGGAATATCCCACCCATGTCGTTTTCGACTCGGTAACCATCGGCATTTCCGATGGCGACCGCATCGGCCTGGTGGGTCGCAACGGCGAAGGCAAGTCCTCGCTGCTCGGCATGCTCTCTGACAGGATCGAGCCCAACTCCGGGCGTGTTACCAAGCGCAACGGCCTGCGCGTGGGCGTGCTGGACCAGTCGGACACCCTGGATCCCGAAGCGACCGTGCACTTCTGCGTGGTGGGCGAGATGGACGACCACGAGTGGGCCGGCGAAGCGCGCATCCGCGACATCATCTCCGGGCTGGTCGCCGACCTGGACTGGGAAGCGAAGGTCAGCACCCTCTCCGGCGGCCAGCGCCGCCGCGTGGCTCTGGCCGCGCTGCTGGTGCAGGACTGGGACGTCGTCATCCTGGACGAACCGACCAACCACCTGGATGTCGAAGGCATCTCCTGGCTCGCCGAGCACATCAATAACCGCTGGTCCAAGAACGCCGGCGGCCTGATGGTCGTCACCCACGACCGCTGGTTCCTCGACGCGGTCTGCACCACCACCTGGGAAGTGCACGACCGCCTGGTCGAGCCCTTCGAGGGCGGTTACGCCGCCTACGTGCTGCAGCGCGTGGAACGCGACCGCATCGCCGCGGTCACCGAAAACAAGCGCCAGAACATGATGAAGAAGGAACTGGCCTGGCTGCGCCGCGGCGCCCCGGCCCGTACCTCCAAGCCGAAGTTCCGCATTGAGGCAGCCAACCAGCTGATCGCCGATGTCCCGCCGGCACGCAACCCGCTGGAGTTGCAGAAGATGGCCACCAGCCGGCTGGGCAAGGACGTCATCGACCTGCTGGACACGGAGGTCTCCTTCGGCGCCAAGCAAGTACTCAAGCCCTTCACCTGGCGCATCGGCCCGGGCGAACGCACCGGCCTGCTCGGTGCCAACGGTGCCGGCAAATCCACCTTGCTGGGCCTGATCGCCGGGACCGTGGAGCCAACTGGCGGCAAGATCAAGCGCGGCCAGACCGTGAAGCTGGCCGTGCTGGACCAGCAGTTCCGCGAACTGGAGCAGATCGGCCAGGACAAGGTCCGCGAAATCCTCGCCCGCTACCGCACCACGTTCAATGTGGATGGCAAGGACCTGACCCCGGCCCAGCTGCTGGAGCGCCTGGGCTTCTCCTCGGCACACCTGTCGACCAAGGTTGCTGAACTCTCCGGCGGCCAGCGCCGCCGCTTACAGCTGCTGATGATCCTGATGGATGAGCCCAACGTGATGATCCTCGATGAGCCCACCAATGATGTCGATACCGACATGCTGGCGGCCCTGGAAGACCTGCTGGATTCCTGGCCCGGCACCTTGATCGTGGTCTCCCACGACCGCTACCTGCTCGAACGCGTCACCGACCAGCAGTACGCGATCCTGAACGGCAACTTCCGCCACGTGCCCGGCGGCGTGGACGAGTACCTGTTGCTGCGAGCTGCCGAAGGTTCCACTGGCGGGTCCAATCCTTCGCAGGCTTCTTCCGAAACTGCCGCCAAGCCTGCTGGCCCTTCGGGCGCAGAGCTGCGTGCCGCGCAGAAGGAACTGAATGCCAATGAACGCAAGGTCGGCCAGCTAGAGGAAAAGATCGCTAAGGTCCACGCCAAGATGGCCGATCATGACCAGAGCGACTATGAAGGGCTGGGCAAATTCACCGCTGAGATCAACGAGTACCAATCGCAGATCGACGAGTTGGAAGAGCGCTGGCTGGAACTGTCCGAGCTGCTCGGATAGCGCTTCTGCCTTGACGCAGGCGAAGGGCTCGGAAACTTTCGGTTTCCGAGCCCTTCGCTGATCCACTAGTTTTTGCCCCATCCGCCAAAGATCGTGGCAGACTGGCGAACATGGGAATTGTGATCATGGAGGGCCGGTTGCTGTGCGCGGACGCGGCTGAGGCTGAATTGGTGGAGAAATTGCTGCCAGAGCATATACGCCTCACCAAGGCGGAAAACGGCTGCATTTCTTTCTCTGTCACGCAAACCGGCGATCCCTGGGTCTGGCTGGTGCACGAGGAATTCGAAGACAGTGCCGCTTTCCAGGCCCACCAGCAGCGGGCCGCGAAGAGCGAATGGGGCCAGGCTACCTCCGGATTGCAACGAATCTACAAGATCAAGGGCTTATAGCCAGGTGCATTTTGAAGCCCACATGCGACGCGGTAAATCCTAGCCCCTCGTAAAAGCGGTGCGCGTCCTGGCGTTGCGCGTCGCTTGTCAGCTGGACCAGCGGAATTCTCTTGCTTTCGGCTTCGGAAATGGCCCAGCGGATCATTTCCGTTCCCAGGCCCCCGCCGCGCAACGCGCTGGCCACGCGCACTGCCTCGATCTGCATCCGCTTCGCTCCCCTGCGCGCAAGACCCGGCAACATGGTCAGCTGCATCGTGCCGGCAATGGCTCCGTCATTGCCCTCCACCACGATCAGCGTATGCGCTGGGTCTGCGTGAATCTCGTTGAAAACCTCCAGATACTGTTCCCCGGCGTCCCCAGCGTCCGCATGCTCTGCAGGACGGATCTCATCATCTGCCATCAAGGCAATGATCTGGGCAAGATCCGTAGCCCGTGCTTCGCGCAGCAGGTAGTTCTGGCCGCGTGCCGACAAGCTGCAGGCGCCCATGGGCTCCTCGCGCACCTCAGGCACGGGCCCTGGGCGCACGCGCCGCACCCACCGAGAAGGCCATGACGATGATTCCGGCCGCTTGCAGTGCCCAGCCAAGAATTCCGGCCTGCATCAGCGTGATCATCAAGACGCCAGAAATAATGAGCACAAGTGCTAGTGCGCACACATAGATTCCACGTTTATCAAGTCCCATGGCCACAGCCTATGCCCCAGTGTGCCAGCGCTCAAGGCTTTCCGGTGATCCTATCGGCCAGCACGGCCAGCGGCGAGGAACTCCCCCGTCCCTTCAGTTCGCTTCGATCTGCGGCACCATAGGCTGCATAGAGCCCCTTGGTTGCCAGCCAGCGCAGTGGTTCCGGCTCCCATTTGCGCACCTGGTGATTGACCCACGGCAGATTGGCCAATTCAGTGCTTTCCCCGAGGATCAAGTCGCGCAAGGTTCGTCCGGCCAGGTTCGCTGCGCCGACCCCGGTGCCGACATAGCCGCCGGCCCACCCCAGTCCGGTCGCCGGGTCCAGCCCGACGGTAGCGGCCCAGTCCCGCGGCACTCCCAGTACCCCGGACCAGGCATGATCGATTCTCGAATTCCGGGTCTGCGGGAACATGCGGTGCAGGATTTCCTGCAGTCCCTCCACGGTGCTTTGCGGCGTCTGGCCATCGGCATCCGTGCGCGAACCATATTTATACGGCACTCCCCGGCCTCCAATGGCAATGCGGTTATCCGCGGTGCGCTGGGCATACATGTAGACGTGGGCGTAGTCCCCCAGCACCTCGCCGTTGTTCCATGCCAGTTCGTCCCAGATGGATGGAGCTAGCGGTTCGGTGGCAATCAAGGACGAATTCATCGGGAGCCACAAGCGCTTGTGTCCTGCTAGCCCGGCAGTAAACCCTTCGGTGGCACGGATGATGTACTCGGCGTCCAATGACCCACCGTCGAATTCGATGCGGCGTGCGCGCAGTGTGGTGGCGCGGGTGTTTTCATAGATCCGTACGCCGAGCCGCTCCACGGCTTCGGCGAGTCCGCGTACCAATTTTGCAGGATGGATTCTGGCCGCGTGCGGATGCCACAGCCCGGCCCGGGCATTGGCGACGTTGATCTTGCCTTGCGCTGCCTCGGCTTCCAGCAATTCGGTCTGCGTGTGTTCCCATTGCGCGTCGGCCATGGCATCGGCGCGCAAGCGCTTTTCCTGGGCAGGGGTGTAGGCAACTTCGAGTTCGCCGCCCTGCAGGATATCTGCATCGATCCCCTCGGCAGCGCACACCTCGATGACCTCGGCGACGGTCCGGTTCATGGCCAGCTGGAAGTCATTGACTGCTTGCCTGCCATGGGATTTCAGGTAGCGTTCGCGGCCAGCGGTGATGGTGTTGGTCAGCCATCCCCCGTTGCGCCCCGAGGCGCCGTAGCCCACGTGCCGGGCTTCGAGGATCGTGATGCGAAGATCCGTGTTGGCCTTGGCCAGGTAATAGGCGGTCCACAGTCCGGTGAACCCGGCACCGATGATGGCGACATCTGCGGTGCCCTGACCGCGTAATTGCTGGCGTGGCTCTGGCAGGCCGATGTCTTCCCACCAGTGCGAAACGTGTCCATTGAGCATGTTGTATTCCGCCCCAGATCCAAAATGAATGGCTCTCAATAATTGCTTTGGGATTCAGCCTAGGGCCGGGCCCAGGGCGCAACAAGAGGGGTGGCGGAAAATGATGCAAGAAATCCCTGCCCGGCCCAAGGCCAGACAGGGACTTCCGGAAAAATTATTCGGAAACGGTAATGTGCGCTCCGGCCGCTGGAGCGGTCACCGGGATGGTAGCGACGCCCACCTCATCGCCCAGCTGGGCCATGACCTCTTCAGCATGCTCGGCATCTTCGACCAGCAGAGCCAAGGTCGGCCCCGAACCGGAAACCATGGCTCGCAGGGCACCGGCGCCTTCTGCCATATCGCGCATGGTGCCTAGTTCCGGGGCAAGGGCCAAGGAAGCCTGGGTCAGGTCATTGGCCAGTGCCTGGGCCAACGCTGGCGCGTCCGAAGCCATCAGCGCTTCGATGACCGCTGGATCGATTTCCTGCGGGACTTCGATCTCCGTGCCGGAACGCAAGCGATCGAGCATGCCATAGACTCGCGGGGTCGACAGGCCAAAGCTGGCCGGGATCAGCACCCAATGGGTCTTGGCACGAGTCAGCAACGGGGCAAGCTTGTCGCCGATGCCCAGGCCGATGGCGGCCCCGCCCATCAAGGCGAAAGGCACGTCAGCACCGAGGCGTGCGCCCAAGCGGCCGAGTTCTTCCCGGTCCAGCCCGGTTCCCCACAATTCGTTGCAGGCTACCAGGGTGGCCGCCGCGTCTGCAGAGCCTCCACCCATTCCGCCGGCGATCGGGACGCGCTTGGTGATGTGCAGGTTCGCTCCGAGGCTGCAGCCCGTGTGCTCGCGAAGCAGCTGGGCTGCCTGGTGCACCAGATTGCCTGCACCCAGCGGAAAGCTTTCCGGTTCGGAGACCACAGGGGAATTCGGTTCCAGGCTCAGCTGCAATTCCCCGTCGGTGCGCAGCGTCGCTTCAATCTGCTCGGCCAGGGAAACCGCAACGTAGAGGCTCGCCACTTCGTGGTATCCGTCTTCGCGAGGAGGACCGACCTTGAAGTAGCAGTTGATTTTGCCCGGTGCGGTCGCGATGACACGCTGCTTAGACATGCTCATGCCTCGCTAGCTGGAGCTTCAGCCGGAATATCCTGTGCGGCACGGGCAATGTCGATGTACTGGTCAATATCCAGCTTCTCGCCGCGTTCCTTCGGATCAATGCCTGCTGCAACCAGGATCTGTTCTGCACGAGCACCGGAGCCTGCCCAGCCGGAGAGGGCAGCACGCAGCGTCTTGCGGCGCTGGGCGAAGGCTGCATCGATGATGGCGAAGACTTCCTTGCGATCCGGGGCATCGCTGCGGTCCTTGTCGCGGGTGAACCCCACCAGGCCGGAGTGGATCTTCGGAGCTGGCCAGAAGACGTTCATGCCGATCACGCCAGCCTTGCGCATGGTTCCGTACCAGGCGCCCTTCACCGATGGGACGCCATAGATCTTATTGCCCGGGGTGGCGGCCATCCGGTCGGCAACTTCGTCCTGCACCATGACCAAGCCATTGCGGATGGACGGGAAGTGCTCCAGCAGGTGCAGCACCACCGGGACGGCAACGTTATAGGGAAGGTTGGCGACCAGCGAGGTTGGCTCGCCGGGAAGTTCGGTGACCTTCATGGCGTCGGAAAGGATCACGGTCAGATCGTCTTCTCGGCCAGGGCGGAACTCGGCCATGGTCTGCGGCAGTCGCTTTGCCAGGGGTGGATCGATCTCCACGGCCACGACCTTGGCGGCGGCATCCATGATGCCCAGGGTCAGGGATCCTAGGCCCGGGCCTACTTCCAGCACTGTTTCGGATGGGTCGACTTTGGCGGCGGCGACAATGCGGCGGATGGTGTTCCCATCGATCACAAAGTTCTGCCCCAGCGTCTTGGTAGGGCGGATTCCCAGCTCTTCGGCCAGACGACGGATTTCGGTGGCCCCAAGCAGCGGCAAAGATTCCTTAGACATCACAAATCCAATTCTAGTTCAGCTAGATTGATCCAAACATAACAACGCGACGCATCCACCGTGATGGTGGACGCGTCGCGTTGTTATTCGGCTTTTGCTTTTAGCGCAGGCCCAGCTTGGACGAGCACGATGGCCAGTGGCCCCAGCCACCTGATCGACGCAGCACTTCAGCTGCAGCGATCTGCTCCTGCGGAGTTGCCTGGTGCGGCAGCGGTGCGTACTTGGTGCCACCCACATTGCGCCACGACGATGCAGAGAACTGCAGTCCGCCGTAGTAGCCGTTGCCGGTGTTGATCGACCAGTTGCCACCGGATTCGCACTTGGCCAGGGCAGCCCAGGTCGAGGAGATGCTGCCCGGGGTTGGAGTGTTCTTGGAAGTTGAAGTTTCCTTCTTCTCTTCCTTGGTGCCGACACGGATTTCCTCGGCAACGGGCTTCTTGGTGACCTTGGACTTGAGGACTTCTTCCTCGCCCTTCTTGCCGTTGCGGGTTTCCTGGCGCAGGGTCAGCTCACGCTCGCCCTTCTTGCCTTCGGTCTTGACCTCTGTGTCGCCCTTATCCAGCGAGCTGTCCTTGACCTTCTTGGTCTCGAAGTCGATGTCGCGCGTTTCGTCCCAGGTCTTGACCGTAACGTCGATCACCTCGACAGTGGTGCCCGCGGCCAGCTTGACGCTGTCCTTGACGTCCTTGTCGGTTTCGTCCTTGATCTTGACGTTGATTTCGTCGTTGCCGTCGACCTTGATCTTCTCGTCGGCAAGCAATTGCTTGACGGTCAAGGCAGTCGTTGCGATTTTCTTCTTCTTGTCCTTGACGACCAGGGTCATTTCCTTGGGCGTGATGACATCCAATTCATCGCTCAAGGCTGCAAGCTGCATGTCCTCATCGAGGGAAACCTCGGAACCCTTGTCCAGGTCGAGCTGTTCGACCACGTCGGCAACGGTCATGCCGGTAGTGTGCACAACGCGCTCGGTGCCATCAACAGTTACTTCGATCGACTTGTTGCGCTTGATATCAACAAGCTGCTGGTCGGCAAGCTCGGAATCCAGTGCTGCGGAGATCTCGTCGCGCTCAGCCAAGGCAACGTCCTGCTGTTCCAGCAGTGCGCCAACGGTGGCAGCACGGGTGGTGATTTCCTGACGCTGGCCGTCCACCGACATGACGACCGATTTCTGGCCAGAAATATAGAAAACAGCACCGGCAATAACCACGGCTACGGCGAGCGCCTGAGCCAGGTATTTCACCCAGGTCTTCTTGAGCAAGTGAGTCACGGTAATGAGGTCCCCATCGTTTGTAGACCCAACTGCGGAAATCCTGTCAGGATCTCCGGTTGGGCCCGGCAGTGTTCGCTGCCTGTCCTTCAGTCAAAGTTGCGCCGTGTTTCCACTTGCAGCAAGGCGTGAGGATCAGGCTGTCCTGAACACACCGTGCCGAAAATAGGCGGGGGCGGTACCGGACATCTCATCCACCGTAACCGAATTGTTATATTTGTGGCAAGTATCCTGTAACGAGACACACAACCTCCGGGTCTAGAATTCTCCGTACACTTCTCGCGTATTCGCATCGATCCGGGTGCAGAATTCGGCCAGATCGATCCCCTTGCTTTCCGCCAAGAACCTAGTCGTGTACGGAATCATGTAGCTGGCGTTCGGGCGGCCCCGGAAGGGGTGCGGCGTCAAGAACGGTGCGTCGGTTTCCACCAGAAGCAGTTCTGGATCCGCCAGCGCCAAGGCCTCGCGAAGATCATGCGAATTCTTGAATGTCACAGTTCCGGAGAACGACATGTACCAGCCGTTGTCGTTGCAGATTCGGGCTAATGCCGCGTCCCCAGAGAAGCAATGGAAGACCACCTTCCCCGGCAATGGCGCGTCCTTGAGCACGCGAACCACGTCCTCATGGGCATCCCGATCGTGGATCTGCAGGGCCTTGCCCTGCTCCACCGCAATGCGCAGATGCTCCCGGAAGGAATGCTCCTGGGCGCCCCGTCCGTCTTCACCGGTACGGAAGTAGTCCAACCCGGTTTCGCCAATTGCACGCACCCGCGGATCCGCGGCAAGTTCTTCGATCCGCGCGATCGCTCCTTCCAGCTCCCCGCGTTCAGCCAGACGCGCGGCATCGTTGGGGTGAATGGCTACCGCGGCCAGGATATTCGAGTACTCGTTAGCTACCTGGACCGCGTATTCCGATGACTCCACGTCGCAGCCGACCTGGATCAGCCCTTTCACGCCAACAGCTGCCGCCGCCGCCAGGGCATCGGCAGCCGTGACCTTCACAGTTCCGTCAAGGAAATCCAGATGCGTATGGTTATCGACCACTGGCACTGGAAGCGCTTCTGGCGCTTCCGGGTACTGCAAATTGCGCTGGCTTCCGCCCTTTTCATTGCCAGAAGCACGCGACCGCTCCCCCTGCTCTGCTGCAGCGGCTTGCTCCGTCGGGCGGTAGGCCTCGGGAACCAGGGTGGGATCAGTGTGCTTCTTCTTGGACACGGTTATCCTTTGCGCGTGAATACTGGGATCGAATCTGTGGTTAATTGTGGCACCACTAGGGGTAGCAACAACAATCAGGTGCTCAGCTCCCGGTAGTTAGGCTCTGTTGCTGGACAAAAGATCCCCATATGATGTGATGCAAGACCCAATTGAATGAATGCCGCGGCGATCGATCTTGCCAACGATTCGTTCTTCAGGAGGAACCGCGCATGAGTGCAAACCGAACAGTGCCGTCGCTTGATTCGGCATTCCAGTCCAATTGCCAGCGCATTTTCGATGCTGTCCAGAGCGTCATCACCGGAAAGCCGGAGGCGGTGACTAGCGCATTGACGGTCCTGCTGGCACAGGGCCACCTGCTGGTGGAAGACGTTCCCGGGGTCGGTAAAACCATGCTGGCCAAGTCATTGGCGCGCAGCGTCAATGGTTCGGTGCACCGCATCCAGTTCACCCCGGACCTTTTGCCCAGTGACGTCACCGGTGTCTCGGTTTACTCCCCGCAGACTCACGAATTCACTTTCCATCCCGGACCGGTCTTCGCCAATATCGTCATCGCCGATGAAATCAATCGCGCGAATGCCAAGACCCAGTCGGCATTGCTGGAATGCATGGAAGAAAAGCAAGTCACCGTCGATTCGATCACCCATCGGCTGGAGCAGCCTTTCATGGTTGTGGCCACGCAGAACCCGGTGGAATCCGAGGGCACATTCGCCCTGCCCGAGGCGCAGCGTGACCGATTCATGGCACGGCTTTCGCTGGGTTACCCACAACGCGATGCCGAAATCACCATGCTCACCGGCCGGCACCAGTTCGACCCATTGGAAGCACTGCAAGCCGTGGTGCAGCTGGCTGATCTGGGATACATGATTGAGCAGGTTAAAGCGGTGACGGTCACCGAACGGCTAGGCGCCTACGTAGTGGATCTGGGCCGAGCCACACGCGAGCACCCGCAGGTGGCGCTGGGGGCCTCGCCTCGCGCACTGATTCAGTGGGTTCGCGCGGCCAAAGCCCATGCCGCGATTCATGGACGCGACCACGTCTTGCCAGAAGACGTTCGCAGCGTGGCCCAGATGGTGCTGAACCACCGGTTGATCCTGACCCGGCGAGCGGTTGCGGACGGCTTGGATGCCAGCGCCGTGATCCAAGAGCTTGTTGCCAGCACCCCCGTGAGCTAACGGGCAGCCATGGAGAAGATTCCCCGCTACGATTCGCGCGATGCCCTCTCCTGGACGCGCACCGAAAATTCGGCGACAGTCCTGCGGCGTTGGCACCTTGACCTGTTCACCGTGCGCGGTTGGTGCACTGCCGGAGCTGGCGGCCTGCTGGTGTTCGTGGCATATCTCCTGGGCCGGCACGAAATGATGGCTTTGGGCCTGGCCCTGGTGGCGTTGGCTTTGGCGAACTGGGGTTTGGTCTTGCGCCTGCGCGGACGCACGATTATCCACCGGGAGCTGCTCTCGGCGGTTCCCAGCGTTGGCGAGGTCAGCAAGTTCCGCTTGTCGTGTGCTGAGCGTTCCATCATCCAGGAACAATTGCCGGAGGATTTCGGGCCCGGCCCACGATTCCAGGCCCCGGGTTCCATCGAATACGAATTGGTGTTCCGCACACGCGGGATCCACCTTGTGGGACCAGCCCAGCAAATAGTCGTGGACCCCCTGGGGCTGATACAGGGAATGGTGCGCACCGGAGCGAGCCTGCAGATCCCCGTGCGTTCCCAATTGCACCGGTTGGATCGTTTCGCCCCGCTCGGCGAACGAACGCTCACTGGCGATGCGAAATTCTCCAGGAGCACCACCACCGACTACTACGATGTCGCGACGCGCGACTACCAGCAAGGCGACTCCGTCCGCCAGGTGCACTGGAAAGCCAGCGCCCGGCACGGAAAGCTCATGGTCCGCCAGGAAAACCACGTGGCAACCGCGCAAGCGCTTCTGGCCCTGGACACTTCCTTCGAGCATTGGAATCACAGCGGATCGGATCTGAGGATCTCGTTGCCGCAGGCTCACGCCGAAGCACTCACCAGCAGCCGCCGCTTTGAAAATGCGTTGTCGTTGGCCAGCAGCATCGGCCTGAGATATGCCACTAGCGGCTACCAGCTCGCCTTCCGGGACCTCACCGGGGCCTCGTTGGCGCAACGAGACCCGCAAAGCGTCTCCGAGCTCGGCGCGCTGAACAGTTTTGAAGACTTCCATGCCGCAACTTCGGACCTGGCCTTGGCCAACGGAACAGTTGAAGCCAACGGTTCCGAGATTCTGGGCAATACCCTGCGCAAGGAGCTCTTGGTGTTCCGCGAAGAACCGGTCATCATGATCCTCGGAGAGCTCACTGCGCCGCAGGCAGCTTGGCTGGCTACGCTCTCGCGCACCGTGCGCAATGTCGAGGTTTTCCTGCTGGTCAGCCACCCTGAACGCTATGGGCAGATACAACTTGAATTGGCTCGCACCAGCTGGAAAGTGCATATTCTTCCCGGCGATATGGCGATAGACGAGATGTGGGGATGATGAGCGCTGGCCGTGCTGGGGCAAGCACTCTAGCCCCGACTCCTGAAAATCCGGACCCGAGCGGTGGCTCGGCTCCCGCGATGCGGCTTCTGCTCGTGCGGGTTGTTGCTGCCTGCTGCCTGGCAGTCGCTGTATTAGCGGGTGCCGCCTCGCTGTCCGGGGTCATTGAAGGCTCCAGCTGGTTCCCGGCCTTGGTCCTCCCGGTCTTCGCCGTGCACCTGTGCGCCGGTCTGCTGCGCGCAGTCCGCCGCTTGCGCTGGAGTGCTGTTCCTGCTGCGGCAATCGTCGCCGTGGCATCCATTGCGCTCAGCGATGCCCGGGAAAGCAACATCTACGGTTTGCCTCTCGCCCAATGGGTCTGGAATGTGCTTGGTGAAGCGGGAATCCAGCTAGCTACCCAGGTGCCGCCGGTAGCCAATTCCCGCTCTGTGGCTTTCAGCGTATTGTGCTTCACTTTGGCAATCAGCCTGATCGTGGAAATGCTGGCCAGCTCGCGGCGCATGGCCATGCTGATCATCATTCCCTTGTCTCTGGCACCGATCATCGCGTCGCTGTTCAAGCAGGAAGGCGCCGGAATTGGCTATCTCGCGCTGCTGTTGTCGGCAGTGCTCGGCTATATTGCGCTGATTCCGTATCTCTTTGCCCCTGCATCTTCCAAGCATTCCCAAGTGATGCTTCCTGCGCCCAGGACGCTGGGAATTCTGGGTGTCAGCGTGATGGCCTGTGTCGGTGCCCTCTTGGCGGCCAGCATCTGGATGCCTGGTTTCCGCAGCGGCATGTTCTCCGAGGGGCAACGTCCTTCGGGTGATCTGCTGGCCAGCAATGTCGATCCGCTGATCAACCTCGGAAGAGACCTCCGCTCGAACAGCGGTGTTCCCATCCTGGACTACTACACAACGGCTGAAGAAGCGCCTTACCTGCGCACTCAGGTGATCAAGGATCTTTCCTCAGACCGCTGGGAACCAAGCGAAAGCTCCATGCAGCACACGCTTGATGGCACCTCCGCGGTGTCAACGAATTTCAGCACGTTCAACAGCACCGACGAAGTCTTGCGAATGACTTGGCCTGATGGCATCAGCAGTCCGGTCCTCCCTTTGCCCAACCAATCCTATTTCGTGCAGGGCATCGTCGGGGATTGGAACTGGACCTACGAGACCTCGGTGGCTAGGCTCACTGGCGACGCCATGGCATCGACCAACGACATTTCAGTGGCCTACGCGGATTTGGCCATCAGCACGCAAATGGTCCGCAACGTCGGGCACATGGGAGTCGATGCCAGCGACCAGCTGCCCGAGGAATACCTGCGTCTTCCGCAGGATCCTGACAACGGATTGGAACCGTTGCTGCAGCAAACCCTCGATGAGGTTTTCGGCAAGAAGGGGAAGCCTGCCAACGACATTGATACCGCCGTGGCTTTGCAGCATTTCTTCCGTTCCGGGAATTTCGTGTACTCCGAACGCACCCCGCTGCGCGAAGGCTACGACGGGGCCAATCGTCGAGTTGTTGAAGCATTCCTGGCCCGGCGCCAGGGGTATTGCGTGCACTTCGCCTCGGCGATGGCCCTGCTGGCTCGTGAAGCCGGAATCCCTTCGCGCATTGCCGTGGGGTATGCACCCGGTGAAGCCAGCGGAGACACTCTCGAAATCACCGGGGACACCGCCCAGAGCATGCTGGAACGGCGCCTGGAAGAAGGTACCGAGCTCACCGGATATACCGTCAGCGGGAAACAGTCCCACGCGTGGCCAGAATTGTATTTGAACGGGCTGGGTTGGATTCCGTTCGAGCCCACACCGGGTCGGGGCTACTCGCCAAGTTACGCGCCGGAACCAACTCCTACGTCGAACCCGCAAGAAAGCACTGCACCCCAAGTGCCCACCGAGCGCGGCAACCCGAGCCTGCCGGCCAGCGCCGCGCCTTCTGCGCCGGCACCGTCCGCAGATTCTGGGACCCAGGGCGCAAAGGCAGTGTGGCTGTTGCCAGCGGTCTTGTTGCTGGCCTTCCTCGCACTGGGTCTTGCTCCGTGGCGGCGCCATCGCCTGCGTGAGGAGCGGCTAGGACGCGTGCGCCGTGGCGGCGCTGATGCCGCTCCAGCTCTGCTGGCCGAGCTGCAGGCTATTGGGGCCGATTACCGGGGGCCGGCCGGCAGCCACGAGTCGGCCGGTGACTACACTACCCGGCTGGGCGAAGACCATCCCCAAGTCGCCAAGGATTTGCAGTCCCTGAAAACTGTCATCCAAGAGAGCTTCTACGCCAACAGGCATCCCAGCGCTGATGATGCCGCTCCGCTGCTTGACGCCTTGCACGCGATCCAGGGCAATTTGCGCGGCGAGCTGTCCTTTATCCAACGAATCAGGGCATTCTTGTTCCCTGCTTCGGTGCACCCGCGTCATTCGCGCTCGGAAGAATCCACGCGAATCGACATGTAGCCATCGGTTTAACCGGCCAAGGCCCGACCGGAAGAATCCGGTCGGGCCTTGGCGCGAGCTGGAGAATCTACTTCTTGGCTGCGTAAGGATCGGCAATGCCGATGTACTGCACGGTGGTGTATTCCTCCAGGCCTTCGGCGCCGCCTTCGCGGCCCAGGCCCGACTGCTTCACGCCACCGAATGGTGCCGCGGCGTTGGAGATCACGCCAGCGTTGAATCCAACCAGGCCGAATTCGATCTGCTCCGAAACACGGAACATGCGGTTGAAGTCCTGCGAGTAGATGTAGGAAGCCAAACCGTATTCGGTGGAGTTGGCCAGCTTGATAGCCTGGGCCTCATCCTTGAACGTGGTCACTGGTGCCACTGGGCCGAAGATTTCCTGGCTCAGGATCTTGGCGTCGTTGGCGACATTGGCCAGCACGGTTGGCTGGTAGAAGTAGCCCGGGCCGTCAACTGGCGCGCCGCCGGTGATGGCAGTCGCGCCGGCGGCGACGGCGGCTTCAACCAGCGAGTGGACTTCGTCGCGGGCCTTTTCCTCGACCAGCGGGCCTACCGTGGTGTCGGCTTCGGTGCCGCGTCCTGGCTTCAGGGCCTTCATCGCTGCAGCGAACTTGGCGGTGAATTCCTCGGCAACGTCCTCATGGACCAGGAAGCGGTTAGCAGCGGTGCAGGCTTCGCCCATGTTGCGCATCTTGGCTGCCATGGCGCCCTCGACAGCAGCATCCAGATCGGCATCCTCGAAGACGATGAATGGTGCGTTGCCACCCAACTCCATCGAGGTGCGCAGGACCTTGTCTGCAGCGTCCTTCATCAGCTGCTTGCCCACCGGGGTCGAGCCGGTGAAGGAAACCTTGCGCAGGCGGTCATCTTGCATCAGCGGGCCGGAGATCTTCGAGGCCGAAGCGCCGGAGACCACGTTCAGCACGCCAGCTGGAAGGCCTGCTTCCATCATCGTGGCTGCGAAAAGCTGGGAAGTCAGCGGGGTCAGCTTGGCTGGCTTGAGCACCATGGTGCAGCCTGCCGCTACTGCCGGGCCGACCTTGCGGGTAGCCATGGCCAGCGGGAAGTTCCATGGGGTGATCAGCAGGCATGGGCCAACCGGCTTGTGCTGGACCAGGACCTTGTTCTTGCCCTCGGGGGTGGTGAGGTAGCGGCCGTAGTGGCGTACGGCTTCTTCGGAGAACCAGCGCAGGAATTCGGCGCCATAGGTTACTTCGCCATAGGCCTCAGCCAGTGGTTTGCCCATTTCCAGGCTCATCAGCAGCGCAAAGTCATCCTTGCGCTCGGTGACAAGGTCGAAAGCACGGCGCAGGATCTCCGCGCGTTCGCGTGGTGCGGTCAGTGCCCATTCGGCTTGGACTGCGTCAGCTGCATCCAGTGCAGCCATTGCGTCTTCGCTCGTAGCACTGGCCAGTGTCAGCAGCTTCTCGCCGGTAGCCGGGTCGAGCACGTCGAAGGTGCCACCGTCGGAGGCATCCCTCCATTCGCCATTAATCAATAGGCCGGTTGGCACCTTGGCAAGCAGTTCCGCTTCGCGCTGGGCAGTAATCGACATACGAGCATCTCCTGATAGAAAATAATGAAAACTAATCGTCTTTGATGTCTACGCTATTCCTGGCAGGTGGTGGCTGTAAATTGCCGTCTGCACGATAAACGCGAGCATTCATTGTGCATTTAGCCTATGCGACTTCGGCTATTTTCCCGCTTCGTGACGTGCTGCCAGAACAGCTTCATAAAGCTCGCGTTTCTTCACGCCGAATTTTTCGGCCACTTCGGCCACGGCCTGCTTCATGCGCATGCCTTCCTTCACGAGGGCTGCAACCTTGGGAAGCAAATCCTCGATGGATGCGGCCTCGGCTTCCGGGGCTCCGTGGACCACCACAACAATTTCTCCGCGTACGCCATCTTCTGCCCATGCGCGCAGATTTGCCAGTGAATCTCGACGGACCTCTTCAAACTTCTTGGTCAGCTCGCGGGCTACGGCGGCCTGGCGGTCTTGGCCAAATGCTTCGATAGCGGCATCCAGGAAGTCGCTCAGCCGGTGAGGAGCCTCGAAGAACACCATGGTGCGATCTTCGGCGAGCAAGGAATCCAGGCGCTTGCGGCGTTCCCCCGCCTTGCGCGGCAGGAAGCCTTCAAAGGTGAAACGGCCAGTGGGCAATCCGGACAGGGCCAGCGCGGTGAGCACCGCAGAAGGGCCCGGTACCGCGGTGACACGGATGCCAGCACTCAAGGCAGCGGCCACCAATGGGTAGCCGGGGTCCGAAACCGCCGGCATTCCTGCATCGGAAACCACCAGCACAGTCGCGCCCTCGGCGGCCAGGTCAATCACCTCCGAGAGCTTGTGAGCCTCGTTGTGCTCATGCAGGCTCATCACCCTCGCAGTGATTTTAATGCCCAGGGCATGGGCCAGGTGGTGGAAGTTTCTGGTGTCCTCCGCGGCGATGATATCGGCACTGGCCATAATCTCCCGCAGACGCGGGGAGGCGTCGGACAAATTGCCAATCGGGGTGGCTCCCAGGACGATTACGCCCTCATTATCTGAGTTCTGCACATTCTTAAGCCTACGCGACGCAGGAAAAGCCCACTTTCTGGACTTTCCACCGGTAGCATGAATTGGTGATGGGCACCTCGGTTTTAGACACTCCGGACTCCGGCCACGTACGCTCGGCGCGACAGGCCTTCACTTTCGAGAGCCTGAAACAGCGGCTCCTGCCTGTGGTGGCTCCCAGCGGCCCGCTGATGTGGATCATTCCGCTGGTCGTGACACTCATTGCCGGCCTCTTGCGCTTCGTCAACCTGGCGCACCCGCACCTGCTGATCTTTGATGAAACCTATTACGTCAAGGACGCTTTCGCGATGCTGCAAAGCGGATACGAGCGCGAATGGGCTGACGACAGCGATGGGAAGTTCATCGCAGGCGACCCGCAGCTGGAAGCTGAATCTTCCTTTGTCGTCCATCCGCCGCTGGGCAAGTGGATGATCGGTGTGGGCATGCTCCTCTTCGGTGATTTCAATGGCTTCGGCTGGCGTTTTTCCACAGCGCTGGTCGGCACCCTCTCGGTCCTGCTAGTCACCCTGTGCGCCCGCTTGCTCTTTGGTTCCCACGTCCTTGCCGGCATCGCCGGCTTGCTCATGGCCATCGACGGCCATTCCATAGTCATGTCGCGCACCGCGTTGCTGGACATCTTCTTGATGTTCTTTGTGCTTGCCGCGTTTTATGCCCTGCTCAAAGACCGGATACACGGCAGAACCGTGCTTGCCCGGAAGCTTTCAGTACCCGAGGGTAACCGGCCAGATGACTTCTTGCTCGTTCATGGCCCCATGCTCTGGTGGCGCCCATGGCGGCTGATCGCAGCGATCATGCTCGGTGGCGCAGTTGGCATTAAATGGTCGGCGCTGTCCTTCGTAGCTGTATTCTGCCTCATGGCGGTGCTTTGGGACTTTGGTGCGCGGCGCACCGCAGGAGTTCACAAGTGGCAGTCGGCGGCATTCATCCGCGACGGAATCTATTCCTTCTTCACCATGCTGCCGCTGGTGCTGCTGACCTATTTGTCCACGTGGACCGGATGGCTGATCACCCAGGGCGGCCGATACCGCCATTGGGCCGAGGAGAATCCCGGCGAAGGCATTAGCTGGCTGCCCTCGCCGTTGCGTTCCTTGTGGCACTATCACCAGGCTGGCTACGAATTCCATACCGGGCTCGACTCCGAGCATGGCTGGCAATCCTCGCCGTGGACGTGGCCCTTCGCCGGACGTCCAGTGCTGTTCTACTTCGAAGGCTACGACAAGGGAGCCAACGGCTGCGGGCTGGAGCGTTGCACCGAGGTCATTACCGACCTGCCTAACCCGTTGATGTGGTGGGCCTGCACCATCAGCATGTTCTTGCTGATTCTGTGGTGGATTGGCGCCCGTGATTGGCGCGCCGGAGCGGTCCTCTCATCGGTGGCGGCCGGGTTCCTGCCGTGGCTGATGTACCCAGAACGCACAATGTTCTTCTTCTACACCCTGCCACTGGTTCCGTTCATGGTGCTCGCGTTGACGTATATGATTGGCAGGTTCATTCCACGCGACCCTAATTCCAGTGCCGCGCACCGATCACGCATCATCGTACTCACCATATTCATGGCGCTATTCCTAGTCACGTCGGCCTTTTTCTGGCCGATATGGAGTGGGGAAATGATCGCGGATGACTACTGGCGCTTGCACGTGTGGCTCCCCAGCTGGGGCTAGGCTGCCCGTGGCTTGGCCACCTGTTTCCATGAAATAGGCCACTAAGACGACCATCGAATCCCAAAGGACAATTCTTCAATGCAAGAAGTAACCGTCGAGCTACTCACTGATCTAGCACCAGAAGTAAACACGACGAGCCTACTCCTTGATCGCGTAGCACGTGGGGCGCAACGACCACTGTTCAGCGTGCAGCGCGACGGCACCTGGCATGATCTCAGTGCCGGTGATTTCCTCATTGATGTCAAGCGCCTGGCAATGGCGCTGATCAATGATGGGCTGCAGCCCGGTGACAAGGTCGCCATTATTTCCCGTACCCGCTATGAATGGGCTTTGGCAGAGGAAGCGGTGTGGTTCGCCGGAGGCGTGACGGTCCCCATCTACGAAACTTCCAGCGCCTTCCAGATCGAATGGATCCTGCGCGACTCCGGTGCGCGCGTGGTTTTCGCCGAAAACCACGAGCTGCGCGCCAACGTCCGCCAGGCGGCGGCTCAGCTGGGCGAACCGGTTCGCACACACATCTTTGAAGGCTCCGACACGGCGGACAAGACGCTTATTCCCTCCGCTGGCCTGCATCAGCTGATGGTTCCTGCCAACCAAGTCGATGAGCAGCTGGTCCAATCCCGCCGTGCTTCCATGACCCTCCAGGACGTGGCCACGATGGTCTACACCTCGGGTACCACCGGGCGCCCCAAGGGCTGCAACATGACCCACTCGAACTTTGCCATGGTGGCGCATAATCTGGCCGGCCATATGCTCGAAGTGCTCGGTGAAGAGCGCCGAACGCTGATGTTCCTCCCGCTGGCCCACGTATTGGCTCGTGCCGTCCAGCAGACCTGCATCCACGGCGGATCGGTGATTGCGCATTCCAGTTCCATGGCCAATCTGGTCGAGGACATGTCCGCGGTCAAGCCCGGCTTCCTGCTGGCCGTGCCGCGCGTCTTCGAGAAAATTCGCACCACCGCTTTGGCCACGGCCGAACGTGGCGGCAAGGCCGAGCTGTTCCTCAAGGCAGAACAGGCAGCCATCGAGGTTTCCAAGATCCGTGACGCGCGTGCGCGTGGCCTCAAGACTCGCATGCCCTTGGGCCTGCGTGCCCGCCACGCCTTGTTCAGCAAGGTCCTCTACCCGAAGTTGCAGGCCGTCTTTGGCGGCCACTGCGGTTACGCGATTTCCGGAGCCAGTGCATTGAACCCGGACTTGGCGCATTTCTTCCGCGGCGCTGGCATTGAACTGCTCGAAGGCTACGGCCTGACCGAAACCACCGCCCCAGCCACCGTGAATCAAGCATCACGAATCCGCGTGGGCACCGTGGGTCGTCCGCTTCCCGGCACCTCCATCAGGATCGCCGATGACGGTGAAATCCTGGTCAAGGGCATTGGGGTTTTCGCGAGCTATCACAACAATCCTGCCGCCACGGCTGAAGTCTTCGATGAAGACGGCTATTTCAAGACTGGTGATACCGGTGTCCTGGATGATGGAGGATTCCTCCAGGTCACTGGCCGCAAGAAGGAACTGATCGTCACCGCCGGCGGCAAGAACGTCTCCCCTGGCCCGTTGGAAGAGATGGTCCGCGCCGGACGCATCGTCTCCCAGTGCGTACTGGCTGGCGAACAGCGCCCATTCATTACGGCCATGATGACCCTGGATCCCGAAGAACTGGTGCTGTGGGCCAAGGCCAAGGGGCTTGAAGCCATGACCCTGGCTGAGGCGGCGATCAACCCAGCAGTGATCGCCGAAATCCAGAGCTACGTGGATACCGCTAACTTGACCGTTTCCAAGGCTGAGTCCATTCGCAAATTCGTGGTCCTGGAAGAGGAATTCACCGAAGCTTCCGGGCACCTGACCAACTCGTTGAAACTCAAGCGCCAGAGCGTTCTCGAAGAATTCGAAGGCCGCGTGGAAGCCCTCTACCGCCAGTAATTCCCACTGGGTAAAGCAATGGGGAGCAGTTCACCATGAACTGCTCCCCCAGTGCTTTAAGCCTTGTGCCAGCTAGTTGCCAATGCCGAACGCACGGGCCTCCTGGCGCAGCCGGGCCGCCTCACGGCGGCGGCCGGTTGGCCAGCAACTGATCAACACAGCGACGATCGTGGCCAGCACCAGCACGGCGATGCCGATGGCGCTATCGAGCCAGTACTGCTCTGGGTACAGGCGGATCAGCGTATCGCTGACGTTGAAGGTCCAGGTGCCGTCGGAGAAGAAGAGGGCATGGAACTGGGTGAAGAAATTGTCCCATCCCACAATCGCGGAGACGGCCAGCGCAGCAATGCCCGCCAAGGCCAAGATCGCTCCCGAGAACAATGCACGCCGTACGCCGCCTGCATAGCGCTTGGCGAGGTACCAAACACCGATGATCAAGATGACCGCTAGAACAGCTCCGAGGATATAGGCGAACCCGATGAGGTTCTTCACGTCCACCATGTGCTGGACCTCCCCTTCGGTGAACATGCTTGAACCGGTGGAAAGCTTCAAGCCGGCCAAGTATTCGGGGCCGGCAAAGTTGTTCAGGTAATCCACACCGTAGCTGCCGTAGGTCAGGCGTTCAGAATCGGTGAAACCAAAGGAATCGCTCGGGAATCCAGGGCGGCCGTAGGACAGAGCCAGGAAAGCCGGCGTCGCGACCAAACGGATGCCAGCGATCAAGGTCAGCAGCGGGAAGACCAGAGCCACGATCACCTGGGCAGTACGGCCCAGGGCCGGCTTCGAGTTCAGCGCCCGTTCGCGCGCAACCCGGCGCTTCACGGCCGCTTCGGAAGGTTCCGGTTCTGGCGCGTAGCTGCCAAAGACGCGGTTGCGCGCCTGGGCAACGGCAGCCTTTGTTGTTGGCAGGGATCCGGTCTTCGGAGCAGCAGACACCGGTGGCACGCTTTGCACGGTGGTTGCCTTCTCGCTGGCCTGCGGCTCAGCGGACTTCCCGGCACCGGCGGCGGCTTCGCTTTGCACCTGCTTCTCCGCTTCGATTTCGTGCGGCAGCTTGATGGCGCGAATGACATCTTCTACTGGCTCTTTAGCGGCCGGCTTCGCAGCGGGCGCCTTGGCGGCAGGCTTCGCGGCCGCAGGTTTGGCCGCAACTGGCTTGGCGGCTGCCTGCTTGGACGCCGCGGGCTTGACGGCTGCCTGCTTGGACGCCGCGGGCTTGACGGGCGCTGGCTTGACCGGCTGCTTGGTTGCCGGGGCTTTGGCCGCAGCAGGCTTGGCCTCAGCTGGCTTGGCCGCAGGGGTCGCGGCAGGCTTGTCTGCCGCTGGCTTCACGGGGGCAGGCTGCGCCTTGGCTGCAGGAGCTGCAGTTGGGTTCTTGGTCTCGGCGTCGGTTTTGCCGGACATCGCGCGGCGGATGGCCTCTTTGCGGGCTTCTTCCTTTTGGGCAGCGGCGTTTGCCTGGGCCTGGTTCTTGTGCTTTTCCAGGCGCGCAGTAAGCTCTTCAGCTTTTTGGCTCAGGCTGGTCTGTGGGCTTGGCATGTTGCCAGTGGCAGCCGGTGCCGGCTGGCCCGTAGTTCCTTGCCCTCCAGTGGGGTTTTTCGCCGCCTCAGCCATGAGGAGTCCTCCTGCAATTCGCGCGATGGTGTGCTGTTTTGGGGTTGCTTTACGGGCCGAGTACGGCGCACGCGCCTTTAGCATATCCAGCGAGGCGAGTCATCTGACGGATTACCACACCAAAATTGGATTTCAGCTAGGACACAAAGAGGTGCTGCAGATGCCGCCGAAGTGCCGATGCAGGTTCAAGAATTCTTCGAGAAGAAGGTCTAGGCTTCTTCGTCGCCAGCTGGGAGCACAGCCAAGCGGACGCGAGTGTCAAAGCGCTGTGCACGGATATCGCGAGGACGGACCGAATCAATGGGCGAATCCGATGCGTGGCGAGGTTCGCGAACCTTTGGTTCTCGATCGCGGACGGCATTCACCAACGCGTTCAGCTCATCTTCTGGTTCAAGCACATCTGGGATGGCGCCACGGATCAGGCTCCACCCGCTGGGAACTGTCAGACGGTTCGCATGGCGGGCGCACAGGTCATAGCAGTGCGGTTCCGGGTACGTCGCCAAAGGCCCAAGAACAGCAGTTGAATCTGCGTATACGTAGGTAAGAGTAGCGCGGGCCGTTTCACGGCAGGCTGGGCGAGAACAAAGACGAAGACCTTCCACGTTTGCCATTCTACTCGGCTGGTCAGCACATCCTTGGGATCTTCGCCCATTTGCGGGCTGATGGGCACCGGCACAGTGTCGCAAGCGCTAGGCTGAGTTAATGAACTCCAAGTTGCCTGATCCGCCAAGCGGTTCCCGTCGCCACCGCCACGGACGCGGGCGGCGTGGCCCGCTGATGCCCATGCATCTTCCTGCTTACCGTTCACGGCCGGAACGATTTGATGATGCCGTGATGGCCAGTGCGCAAAGGCTCTCGGAACGCTGGCCCGGAGAAATTGAAAAGATCGATTTCCTGATTGATCCGGTGCCCAGTGACAAGCTGCTGGAACAGGCTGCTGCACTGGGCGAGCGGGTGCCGCTTGCATCATCAAAATCAGCTTCGGCTAGCCGCCCAGCGCGCATCATCATTTATCGCTTGCCCATTGAGCAGATTGCGGAAAACACCGGCGAACTCTTGGATCTGGTCCATCAGTGCGTGGTGCACGAGGTCGCGCAGCTTTGGATGAAACCCATCTCGGAAGTGGACCCCGCATATTTCCCTGAGGATCCGGACTACTAGGGCCATCTTCTCTAGCTGGCCTGGATCCGGCTTTCACGTCCCGGCGCATGGGAGGCCAGGCCAACGCGCACGGCACCGATCCATACCAGCGCAGCACCAACCAGGTGGGCGACCACAAGCAGCTCTGGCAGGCTGGTCATGGCCTGGATCGCTCCGAGCAGCCCCTGTCCGGCCAATACCCAGAGGTAGAGCTTGGCTTTGTGCGCCACGTCCGGTACTTGTTCTTTTCTTGCTTGACGCCACATCACCAAAGCAACAACCAGTGCGCCCACGGCTGCTGCGGCATGCACGAGAGTGATCTGCAGCCAGTCGAAGCCCATCCGCGGGACCTCGGCCGAGTCTCCGGCATGCGGACCTGAGCCGGTCACCCCGGTGCCAATGATGACGAGCAGGGCGCTGAGAACAACTAACCAGGTTCCCAGCGACTTCAGCGAATCCGTACTGGCTTTTGAGCCGGCGTTTCCCAGATTCTGCACCTTGTCCCAGGTGGCCGCAGCGGCAGTGAGCAGCAAGGTCGCAGCCAGGAAATGGGCGGCAACTACGTAGGGGTTCAGTTTCACCCAGACGGTGATCCCGCCAATGACCGCATTGAGCACAACAAGCCAGAACTGGAACCACGCCCATCGGGTGATGTCCGGAACTGGTTCGCGTTGCAGTCGGGCGGCAATGATGACCCAACCAACCGCTGCGCACAGGACAAAGGTGAGCAGCCGATTGACGAACTCGATGGTCGCGTGAATCCCCATTTCAGCGGTTGGCGCGATGGAGCCGCCGGTGCAGGTTGGCCAGTCGGGGCAGCCTAGTCCTGACCCGGTGACTCGAACGACACCGCCGCCGACAATAATCAGAATCGCTGCGATCATTGCCGATAGCGAAGCTGCCTTGAGCGAACTACGTTCCAGCGTGATTCGCTCAGCCAGCCATGCGAAAGGGGTCTTCAATTATCCAGTTCCTTAATGGCGGATTCCTAGCCGCCGATGTTCACCACAATGCCGTCGCGTCCGGCATTCGCCTGTGGCATGGCAGCCCAAGCGATGGAACGTTCGGAACCGAGCACCAGCTGGGCCAGGTAAGCGTTGGCATCTGTCGAGAAGATGACTGCTTGGGCATTTTCGGAGACAGATTTCGGATCAAAGACAACACTCTGCCCGGCCTTGATCTGGAGTTTCTTCGGTTCCTCCAGCTTGCCGTCCTTATTAACCACCACTGCTTCCACCGCTGAGTCTGCAGCTACGGCGGCGATGGCGAATTTCCCAGTGCCATTAGCCGACAGCGGCATGGCCTGCGTACCGGCTAGCGCGTTGGAGCTCACCGCCCAGGCAGTGTCCGAGGAGTCCTTCGGGTCCGCACCGCGAACCATCTTCACCGCTGCGGTGACCGGAGCATCGGACTCGACAACTACCGTGTAATAGCCACCAGCCAGCTGGGTCAGATCCACAATCTTCGTCGCGTCGGAGTCGACGGCGAGGTTATCGTCGAAGCTGGCGGCGACTTCGCCGTCTTCGCCCAGGACCTTCACCTTGAATCCAGCGCCCGAGGAGCCGGTTGCCGCAACGTGCAGCTGTGGAACCAACGACTTGTTGTCCTTGCTGAGCTTGGAAATATTCTCCTTGCTCTCGATCCACACTCCCGGAATCACCTGGCTATTGGAAGCCGTCGCGTTGGCGCTGACCAGTTCAACACCCGACGGGGTCAAACCGCGCAGGGCGGCCTGTTGGACCGATGCAGTGATTTTTCCGCCAACACTGGTGATTTCAGCCGAAACAGAATTCAGGTTCTGCGCGTAGCCGCCGAGCACGATGGCCCGGCTCTCCCCCGCTGCCAGAACAATGTTCTGCAGCGTCGAGGTGTCGATCAAGCCGTCTGGACCTCGAAGCCGCAGGGATACCTGGGCAGTGGTATGCGTTGGGTTGGCCAAATGCATCACGCTGGTGGATCCGGTACTTGTCTGCAGGCCAGTGAATCGCCAGTTGGACGCCGGGGCCTGGCACGTTGCGGCAGCAAGCCCTGCCAGGTCGCCATCCTTGGCTTGGTAGCTGCGCACGGCGCTGCCCTTCGAAGCGATTTCGCCCAGTGGCTGCAAGGTGTAGACCTGGGCGTCATCGATATCGTTGGCAGTTGAAACCTTGCTGGCGCGGCCGGTCAGGCCCTCATCATCAGCGCCACGGGCCTCGGCAGCTTCATCCTCAGCGATGCGTCCAGTCAGCTCATGCGCGCCGCTGCCATCGAGCTTGGTGAAGGAGGAGCCCGGAATGCGCTTGGCCAGATCCGAAACGGCAATGCTGCGCAGGTTGCTGGAAATGTCCTTGGCACCTGGGGCAAACTGCGCATCGGTGCCTTCCACGCCCTTGAGCAGCTGCGGGGTTGCCGAACAAACGCTGCTGGAGTCACCTGCGGGCAGGTTCGTCACGGCAGCTGGCAACGACTTTTCGGCCGGTGCCGGGGCAAAAATTGATCCGGCACCCACTGCAGCGCCGGCAGCCGCAACGGCTACCAGGCTGAGCAGAATCGCGCCGGTCTTCTTGCGCGTCGGCGCGGCTGCCGCATCCTTGGAGGCCGCGGCGCGGGCCTTGTCCAGCTTCTGGCGACGCTTCGATACGTTGCCGGCCACCGATTCCGCCTGCGGCCCGGCTGCAGGCGCAGCCAGCGCACTGGCAGCGGCAAGTTCTTCCTTCGCGGCGTTCCGCGCGCGAACCTTCTCCAGCCGATGGCGGCGCTTGGCAGCCTTCGGATCTTCCGGTTCTGATGCCTTCGCAGCTTCTTCTCCAGGCTTCGGGCCGGCCGGCTGGTTCTTCTCAGCCTCGGTGGAACCAGCGCCAGCTGCGGCACCAGTGGCTGCCACGCCGGCAACTTGCGCAGCTGCGCCTTGCTGCCCCGAGGAGTCCCCGGCATCGTTCTGCTTCCCGGAAGCCCTAGCCGCTTCTGCGGCCGGCGGCTTGACTGGTTCGGAAACAACTACCGGGTCCTGGGCTGCAGGCTTCTTCGGTCCAGCGTCCTGGGCGGCACCAGGCCCCGTCTTGCTTCCAGCCGCGGCTGGGCCGGCGTTCTTGGCAGGCTCGGCGCCCTGGGAGTGTTCCGGCTGCGCAGCTGCATCAGTGGTGCCCGCGGCGGCTGCATCAGCTGCAGGCAGTTTGGCGTGCGCAGCCTCGGGCTGCTCCGATCCGGCTTGAACGGAGTCCGGCTTGGGAGCCGGCTTCTGTTCCGCCGGTTCGCCTTGAGCCTTCGCCTGGGCAGCCTGCGCGGTGGGCACCGTTTCCTTGGCGTCCTTGTTCCCTGACTTCGCCTCGGGCTGTGGCTTTGCCTTCGGTTCTTCCCGCTGAGCGGCCTTGGCTTCAGCCTTCGCCGCTTTCGCGGCGTTCTTCGCTTCGGCCTTGGACCGGGCCTGTGCTTCCTTGGCGCGGGCCTTGTCCAATTTGGCATCGACCTTGGCCCGGGCCTTGGCAGCCTTTGTCTCAGCACGCGATAGTGTCGCCGACACTGGGGTGGTGTCCTTGGCTTCTGGTTGCGCGGAGGCCGGTTTCGGGGCCGGGGTCTGTTCAGTTGGCTTGTCAGCAGAATCCGCTGAGTTCACGTTCTTCTCGTCGCTCACTACTTCTTCTCCTGCTCGGCATCGGCGTCCGAAATCCGGTCGCTGAGCTTCGGGGTCAAGTTCTCACGCATCTCGCTGGCGCGTTCGCGTGCCTCGCGTCGGCTCAGTGGCATGGTGCCGGTAGCCGGGCTCTGGACTTCGGCGGCCGCCAAAACGGCCGAGCCGTCGGCGAGTTCTTCATTTTCGTCGCGTGGTTCACGGAAGCGGTATTCGTTGTTGCGGTAGTTGGCGAATCGCCGCGAGCTTGGCACCGGAATGGCCAAGAGGACGGTAATCAGCAGAACTATCGCGCTGAGCACCAGAACCGGTATGGCCGTGGAGTCCTTGTGCGACAACGTCAGCTTGCCGCCCTCGGCAGGAAGCTCGTAAGCCTGGGCCCATCGAGTTTCCGAATCCTCGGGATAGGACACCGAACGCAGGGATTCGCCATCAACGCTGGCCCGCAGCTTCGGATCCGACGCTGTTGCAAGGACCAGGGTCCGCTTGGCATCAGAAGCCGGAATTTCCAGATTGGCGATCTTGCCACGCTGGGTCGGCAATACGCTCACGTCTCCGTTTTCAGCGACAACGCGGGCAAATCCAGCGCCCTGATTCTCTTCATCGGCTTCATAATCCACTCGCCACAACCAGCCGCTGTCGGTCTGGCCGACCGATGCCAGCCCAGTGGCCGCATCCAGGATGCGAACGGTCGCTGGGACAGATTCACCAGTCTCGTTGAGCACGACAAAGCCCACGCCCAAGTCGCGCAACGATTCGCGCGAATCCAATGCAGACTCGGAGAGCAGCATCGCTACGGCTTTGCTCTGAACCTGCGCGGTGGCAGAAGCTTCATTGCGTTCAGGATCCAGCAGCGGTCCGGTCAGTTGCTTGACCTGCGAGTAGCGGCTGATGCTGTCCAGGGTTTCACCGGAACCCGAAACCAACTGGCTGTCGATTTCACCGGAGGAACGCGGGCTGAGCACCAAGGTGCGCTTCTGGAATTCGGAGCGGCCCGCATCGGCTGCCGTGGCAGGCAGTGTGCGAGGCTGGGAGCTGTGGACCTGCTGAGCCGAATTCAGGGACGTCAGCGTTTCGGACTCCGCGGCCGGATTCAGCTGGGCGCCAAGCAGCACGGCGCCGGAAGCGAGAACCGCGAGCACGCTGAATGCGGCCATCAGGCTCATCGCTGGACGAGAACCCTGCGTCCGCATCGAGCGCGGCTGATCTTCATGGCGCAGGGCAGCTAGCGCGTTGGCGGCAGCTGCAAGCAATGCAAACATGGCAAAGGAGACGAACGGACCGGTGTAGGCGCTCACCGCGGTGTGCGAGTCCAAGGTGAACGGGACAAAACCGACGGCCCATCCCGCTGCCAGCGACAGGACTGCGCCCCACAGCAGGCGGCGGGAGTTCCGGCGCATGCTGGAACTGTGGCTGAGCGAAGAACTCAAGGTCCCGAAAACAGCCAGCACGATGATTGGAGCCCCGACCAGCAGTGCGGCGACCAAAGCCCACGGACCGGCGGGCAGGAAGTCCCAACCCACCAGCGAGGCGTTGGCGTTGAAGGATTCCGGGAAGCCCAGCAGCATCTGCCATGGGGCAGCTGGCGAGAACGCGCGCGCCGCACCGGGCTCGGTGAACAGCAGCCGCAGATCGCCCAGGCCGGCAAACAGCAGCGGAAGATTCCACACGATTGCAGGCAGCGGGATCCACCACAGGCTGCGTGCGCGGCGCACCGAGAAGATGGCCAAAACGTAAATCAGGATGCTGGCGGTCAGGAAGAATGAAACGGAACCGGCGGAGATCACCCAGAGCAGCAAGGCGGCGCTAGCCGAAGCGGTCCATGCGGATACGGATTGCTGCTTCGGGTTCTTGGGCTTCGCGCCTTCGATGGCCACATGGGCATTCATGGCACGGATAATTGCCAGGAAGAACAGCGGCAGCAAGATGTGGATCAATACTGAGCCGACTCGTCCCGAGGCCAGCGAAGAGACCAGTGAAGGCAATAGGGCCCAGATCAATGCGGCGAAGAACCGGACAGCACGCGAACGGCTCACCGCGCCAATGCCCCACCACGCGGTCAGGGCGGCCAATGGCATCGCGGCGAAGAAGAGATAGATCGAAGCTTCGTTGGCATGGTTGAAAGTCACCAGCGAGAAAAGCCAGAACAGCACATCGGAGTTATCCGGCGGAGCGCTCAATCCGGTGGTGATGTTCTGCCACCACGATAGGGCGTTGGCGCCGATTTCCTGGTTGCTGTTGGACAGCGGGCGCAGCGCGCCGCCGGACAAAGCAGTGGATCCAAGCAGGCTGCGCCAAGCAACCAGCGAAGCGGCCCCGGAGAGCAAGAGTGCCAGAATCAGCGAGAGTACTGCGGTGGTGCGCGGCGGACGGGCGATTCGCACGAAGTCGGAGAAGTTGTCACCGCTAGGTTCAACCATCGCGTCGGCGCCACTGCCATCCCCGTAGACCTCGCCATCGGCACGCCCGGTATTCACATTGCGGCGGTATTCGCGCACCTGTGCGCCGGAGACCATCAGCTTGCGGACCTGGCGGCGTGGAATTTCGCGGATCTGGGCGACGTTGCGACGTGAAGCGGCCAGCTTGCCCGGGGAGAACAGTCCGCGCAGGACCGAAGCCAGGTGGCTGAAGCCATGGCCCGGGTCCTTGGCCAGCAATGCTACGAGGAAGTGGCCGATGCCGCCGAGCAGCAATCCAATCCACAAAAACGGCAGTTCCAAAGGCGAAGCGAACTTCAAGCGCTGGAAGACTTCCGAGCGCTTGGCTTCGCGCGGGCCTGCCAGCGAGTCGACGACCTCGACCTGGTGGTACATCTTGGCACTTGGCACCACGACCACGCGGTGACCGGCCAGGCGGTTGCGCCAGCATAGGTCCACGTCGTCGCCACGGCCCGGAATAGCCGGGTCGAATCCGCCCAGCTGCTCAAAGACCTCGCGCCGGATAAACATGCCGGCCGAGGACACGGCAAAGTAATCGCTTCGTCCGTCGTACTGGCCCTGGTCGACTTCGTCGATATCGATCATGGTCAGGCGCTGGGCCTTGCGGTCCACGCTCAGCCCCACCTCGACCAGGTGGCGCGGGTTATCGATGTCCAGCAGCTTGCAACCGGCAATGGATACCGATTCGGAGGCCTCAACGGTCCGAGTCAGCTGTTCCAGCGCGTCGGGAGCAGGCATGGAGTCATCATGGATAATCCATAGCCATTCATCACGGTCCAAACGCGCTTCGGGCAGTTGCGAAACCGCTACTTCCAGCGACAGCCCCAAGGATCCTTCATCGGCGACCAGCAAGGCGGAGTTGGAAGGCAAGTTCGCCCGCAGGACCTCTAGCGATGCGTCAGAGGACGAAGCGTCAACTCCGACGAAGCGTTCGATAGGCCGGGACTGGTTTCGCAGTGCGGCCAAAGTGCGTGGTAAAAAGTCAGCGCCATCGTGCGAAGCAACGATGGCGGTGACGTGAATTGGCGGACGAATTAGATTGCTCGTTTCCGTAGACGGCGACGTTCGCGCTCTGAGAGCCCTCCCCAGATTCCGAAGCGCTCGTCATTGCTCAAGGCATATTCTAGACATTCCGAACGGACAACACATGCGCCGCAGACACGTTTCGCGTCGCGAGTCGATCCGCCCTTTTCAGGGAAGAACGCTTCGGGGTCAGTCTGTGCGCACAGAGCACGGGCCTGCCAGCCCAGCTCGCCCTCGTCAACTTCGCCGCCAACACCAAGCCAAACTGCCTTGATGGTTTCGCGCACTTCGTCATCCTCGTCGAGCTCAGGAGCCCACGAGCCAACCGAGGAGATTTCTTCGGTGTCGGATAACGTGTCGTGCTCTTTCAGGTAGCTGTCGGCCGCGGTCTCCAGATCGGCTGCAACTGCAACCCGTGCGGACTCACCGGCTTGAGGATCGACAAACCAGTCGGATGGTGCGTCCTCCAGCCCGTATTGAGCCGACGCAACAGCCGAGGTCGAAAATTCGGAGTACCCCTGCTCCAGATTCGCCATGGTGATGTTGACCTTTCGATTGGTTTGAGGAGATCGGGCCGTCATTGCTCCCGATCCATCCGGCAGCATTTATTCCATCGAACTAGCGAAAAGTGATGAACCTGCCCGGACTCACCATCTAATTACAGCCGTGTAACTCCGCTAGAGTCAAGCGGGGAGGTCATTCTAAGAAGAGTTCTCAGGAAACTCCCGGCACAACACGCCGTCAAAAGACGCACATGAGGTGGGCGAGTCCCGTCTTGGCTGAATTCTCGGTGAATTCTCAGTAATTAAATTTAAGGACATCCAATGAGCAATAGCCTACAATCACGAACATTTGTCGAGAATCTTCTCGCGCCGCGGCGCAGTTCAGCCTCCCCATGGCTCACCTGGTACTCCGTCAGCGGGGAACGCATCGAGCTGTCCGGACGGGTATTTGACAATTGGGTCGCGAAAAGCGCCAATCTCTTGGGCGAGGTTTTCGACCTCGATGAAGACTCGATCGTGGTGCTCGATTTGCCGGCGCATTGGAAGTCCCTGGTCGTGGCCCTGGCCGCGCTGCACCATGGCGCCACGCTGGTCGATGCTGGGCATGATGATGCACAGCAGGCATCGGTGTGGGTGACAGCCCAACCGGATGATGAGCGCATCCCCAGCAGCTCTGAAATCCTTGCCGTGAACCCGGCAGCTCTCGCGCTGTCCTTCGGCTCGGATCTCGGCCCTGTCGCAGAAGACTTCAATGCCTCCGTGCGTACCTACGGGGATCAGTTCTATCCCTCGCCAGTAACTGGTGATGCCTCAGCCATCGCAACCAATGGTGACGCCCCGGTCAGCCTTGCTGCGTTATTCGATACCGAAGCTAAGGCGCAAGGAACAATTCTAGTGCGTGCTCAGCAACCCGTGCTCTCCTTGCTGCCCTTCGCCATTGGCCAGTGGGCAGCGGGTGACGGAATTGTGCTAGTAGAAGACGGGATGGAAGTGACCCAGCGCCTGCGCGACGGCGAACGCATTAACTTCGACTACCGACCAGCGGATTAGCGAGCCACCGTCGGTACCGTGCCGGTATCGGCCTGGCCAGCGGAATGCGCTGCGTCAGCGCCGGTATCGGCCTTGTGATTGCCCAGAACTTCGTGGTCGTGGGCGAATTCTTCCTCCGCATCCATCGCGCTGCCGAAGACCCAGAAACGGTAGGCGAAGAAACGGAAGATGGTGCCGAGCACCAAGCCGACTACCGAACCGGCAATGAACACCGAGGTGGGATCGGTCAAGCCCAGCCAGTATTTGGTGACCCATACGCAGGCCGCGGCAATGCCCAAGCCGATGGCATTCATGATGATGAACATCACGAGCTCGCGCACCACATTGGCCTGGCGGCGGTGGCGGAAAGTCCAGTAGCGGTTGGCCACCCAAGAGAACATCGTCGCGACGACGCCAGCAATGATTTTCGCTTTAACCTGGGAATCGCTCATGGAACCGTGCAGGAGCCAGACGTAGATCCCCGAGTCGATGATGAACGCAACGCCACCGACGACGCCGAACTTCGCCACCTCGCGCCACAGCAACGAGATGAGTCCGGCTATTTTGAGTTTGATGCGCTCGAGCAATTGTCCTCCAGGGAATATTGTTCCCGTCTGGCTAGCAGTAACAAGGCGCGCTAAGCACTACGAGAAGCGCGCGATCTTGCTATTTTATCGGCACTTTCTGGAAATTGACCGAATTGTGAGAGTAATCAGACAACGCGCATGCGATTCTCAACGTCGCTTTCGATACCCTTGTAATCGTGAGCTTTCCAAAAATTGGTGTGATTGGTGGCGGGCAGCTAGCCCGAATGATGGCCCCCGAGGCCCTGAACCTAGGTTTCGAACTGCATGTTCTTGCCGAAGGTCCTGATGTTTCGGCTGCGCGAAGCGTTCCCGACGCTCCTGTAGGCGACTACAAAGACCTCGAAACCCTGCGTGAATTCGCCAAGGGCAAGGACGTTGTCACCTTTGACCACGAGCACGTGCCCAACGAATTCTTGACCACCCTGATCAATGAGGGCGTCAACATCCAGCCCCGTCCGGCTGCGCTGATCCATGCCCAGGACAAGCTGGTCATGCGCGAGGCCATCGAACGCCTCGGACTACCGAACCCTGCGTGGGCCAAGGTTGACGATGTCGATGCCCTGATCGCTTTCGGTGAGCAGACCGGCTGGCCCATTGTGCTCAAGACCCCGCGCGGCGGCTACGACGGCAAGGGCGTGCGCATGCTGGACAATGCCCAAGACGCCAAGGATTCCGCCGACTGGTTCGCCCATGGCCCGCTGCTGGCCGAGGACAAGGTCGAGTTCTCCCGCGAACTTTCCGCGTTGGTAGCCCGCACCCCTTCAGGCGAGGCCAAGGCTTGGCCCGTGGTCCACACCATCCAGGTTGATGGAGTCTGCGATGAAGTGATCGCGCCTGCCCAGGATATTGACGAGGCCACCGCGGCCACCGCAGCCGATGCGGCCTTGCGCATCGCCGAAGAATTCGGCGTCACCGGAGTCATGGCCGCAGAGCTCTTTGAAACCCCGGGTTCAGGAGCCGGTTTCGTGATCAACGAATTGGCCATGCGCCCGCACAACACCGGCCACTGGACCATGAACGGTTCGGTCACCAGCCAATTCGAGCAGCACCTGCGTGCGGTTCTGGATCTGCCGCTGGGCGAAACCCGCGAGCTGGGCGTGACTGTGATGAAAAACTATCTCGGCGGCGCCAACCAGGACCTCTACTCGGCTTTCCAAGCCGCCTTGGCCGCCGCGCCAGAAGTCAAAGTCCATGCCTACGGCAAGTCCGTGCGCCCGGGCCGCAAGATCGGCCACGTCAACGTTGTGGCTAACGCCGGGCAAAGCGTAGATGAACTTCGTTCGCAGGCCAATAAGGTTGCCGCGCTCATCCGCGACGGCATCGAAGCCGCCGTCTAGACTTTATTTTGATCAAGAGCCGCTGCCGCGTACCGGGCAGCGGCTCTTACTAGAACACCGCAAGGAAATATCTCATGTCTGAAGCACCACTGGTCGGCCTCGTAATGGGTTCTGATTCCGATTGGCCGGTCATGCGCCTGGCCGCACAGGCACTGGCCGAATTCGGAATCCCTTTTGAAGCGGACGTCGTTTCGGCGCACCGCATGCCAGAAGAAATGATCGATTACGGCAAGAAAGCCCACGAACGCGGACTGCGCGCAATCATCGCCGGCGCAGGCGGTGCAGCGCATCTTCCGGGCATGCTTGCAGCTGTTACACCGCTGCCGGTGATCGGAGTTCCAGTTCCACTGGCTAAACTAGATGGAATGGACTCCCTGCTCTCCATCGTCCAGATGCCTGCAGGAGTCCCCGTAGCAACTGTTTCCATTGGCGGAGCACGCAATGCCGGCCTGCTGGCTGTGCGCATGCTCGCAGCGGGAACCGATGAGCTAGCCGAATCGTTACAGGTAAAGTTGCTTCAGTTTGCAGATTCACTGCGCGAGCAAGCCCATGCCAAGGGTTCGGCTTTGCGCGCTGAAGTTGCCAACGAGAATTTCGCTTCCTAGGGAAAGTCCAAAAGTACATGGGTTCTGCTAGTCACCGCGCACCAAGTCCGTTGCGCCAGCCGGAGACCATCAGCTCTCCGCAGCGCAGCAAGCGGGCTCTGATCCTGGTCCTGCTGACCATCTTCTTCCCCGGCGGCGCTCAGCTGGTCGCGGGAAATCGCAAGCTTGGACGGATCGCAGTGTCCATCACCATGGCCTGCTGGCTGGCCATTCTTGCGCTGGTTGCCCTGTACTTCATTGATCGTTCGATCATTCTCGGCTGGGTTGCCCACCCGAACTTCCAGCTGTTCTTGATCATCGTGCTCGGCACGCTGGCCCTGGGCTGGCTGATCATGTTCATCAACACCTTGGTGATTATCCGGCCTAAGCTGCTGGCCCCTGGCATGCGTGCCATCGTTACCATTTTCACCCTGGCAGCCGTGGTGGCCACCAGCGGTGTCTTCATCTACGGCGCCTCGCTGCTGAATACCGGACGCGAAACCATTGTGGCCGTATTCGATGAAGGACCCGCCTTCGAGCCAGTCGACGGGCGCTACAACATCGCAGTGTTCGGTGCCGACTCCGGTGCCAACCGCGAAGGCGTCCGCACCGACGTTGCGGCTCTGCTTTCTGTTGATGCCAAAACCGGCAAGAGCCTGCTGATCTCGGTGCCGCGCAACTTCCAGAGCGCACGCTTCGCCCCGGGCTCGCCCATGGAGAAGATCTGGCCCGAAGGCTACAACTGCGGCGACGAATGCATCTTCAACGCCATCTACCGCAATGCCGAAACCGAGCACGCGGATGCTTTCCCCGAGACCGTGAAGAACGTCGGCGCGCAAGCTGCCATGGACGCGCTGGAAGGCACCACGGGGCTCCCTGTCCAGGGCTACGTCATGATCAACATGGCCGGGTTCGAGCAGTTTGTCGACGCATTGGGCGGGGTCACCATCGACTCCGGCGGATGGGTTCCCTACAACGGGAAATACCACGAAAACAGCACCGTGCGCACGCACTGGTTCGCACCGGGCACCCACGAATTCACCGGCAAGCAGGCATTGTGGTTTGCTCGCTCACGCGACTTCACCGATGACTACCACCGCATCAAGCGCCAGCAGTGCTTGCAGCAGGGAATCATCAAGCAGTTCAAGCCGCAAACGATCCTGAGCAATTTCACTTCGATCATGTCCGCCGGTGAACAGCTCGTTGAAACCGACATTCCAGCAGGTCAGCTCGGTTCCTTCGTATCCCTGGCCGAGAAGGTCTCCAAGGAGCCAATGGCCCGCTTGACCCTCGGTGCGCCGGACTTCGAACGCAGCTTCTCCACCTACCCCGACTTCGACAAGCTGCAAGAGCGTATCCAGACGTTGATCGCAAAGCAGAACGAGCCGGAGAAGAAGAAGGAAAAGAAGAAGGACAATCCTGAAAAGAGCGAGGACACCTCCAAGTCCTCGGCTCCGGAAGAAACAACCCAGGCTTCCGAAGAAGCGCCGGAAACCACTGACGTGAACAATGCTCCGAAGCTGTCGAAAGAGGACAGCCCGGAATTCACCCAGCCAGATGGCAGCCCGATCACCGAAGAGTACCTGGTGCAATTGGAAATGGCCGGCTACCGCACGTTGATTTCAGAGATCGCGGCCAATAACGACGAATGCTCGGTTCCGTAAACGGTTAAGACCCCCCGACCGCCATGCGACCCAACTACCGCTCCTGAAAGGCTATGGTCAAAAGACGTGTTCGAGTTGAAAAACGCGATTAGGGACTACCACTGGGGATCTGCTTCGCAGATTTCCGATCTGCTCGATCTGCCCGCGGAAACCACCCCGCAGGCCGAGATGTGGCTCGGTGCCCATCCCGGGTGCCCGAGCCGGATCTCCGATAGCGGGACAGCGCTCAATGATTTCATCGCCGAGGATCCAGAGCACATACTGGGTTCAGCAGTCGCCCAGCGCTACGGACGTCTGCCCTACCTGTTCAAGGTGCTCTCGGCGACCCAGCCGCTGTCGATCCAGACTCACCCCACGCTGAAGCAGGCCCAAGAGCGTTTCGCCCAGGAAAACGCGGACGGCAAGCCGTTGGATGCTGCTGACCGCAACTACCGCGATGACAACCACAAGCCGGAGATGCTCTTTGCCCTGACCGACTTCGTGGCGCTATCGGGCTTCCGCCAACCAGCGCAGATTGTTGAAGACCTGCAGATCCTGGCCGCGCAGCTGCCGGACTCGGCGCATGCCCCGATAGGCCAGCTGCTCGACCTGCTGCAGGGCACCGATCCGCTGGCCCGGACTTTCAAGCATGTGCTGACCGCGGGGGACGAAATTTCCCAGCTGGTAGCGCAGATCAGCGAAGCAGTGGCAGGCAGCCCCGAATTGCACGGCAATGCCCATTTCGCCGAGCTAGCCTCGATCAACAAGATCTATCCTGGCGATCCGGGGGTCTTGGTCGCACTGCTGCTGAATTTGATCTTCCTGGAGCCTGGCCAGGCCATCAGCCTGGGCGCCGGCAACGTCCACGCCTACCTGCGCGGTTTGGGAATCGAGGTCATGGCCAATTCGGATAATGTGCTGCGTGGAGGCCTGACCAGCAAGCATATCGATGTTCCCGAACTGCTGGACGTCACCATTGCCGCCCCCTCCCCTGCCCCGATCCTGGAGCCGGTGGCCCTTGATACCCATGACCGCTTGTACAAGCCCGACTTCGAAGAGTTCCAGCTGCAGGTACTCGATCCCATAGAGCCGGGCCTTGCCGCTGATCTGCAGCTGCACGGTGCCGCTGTGCTGCTGTGCACCGCCGGTGAGTTCCTGGTAGCCACGCGTGAAGGCGAACGCAGCATCAGCCGCGGGCAGTCGTTGTTCCTCACCGCGGCCGAACTGCCAGCCACCGCCATCTTGCAGGGCACCGTTCCGGGCCAGCTCTTCGCAGCCAGCGCCCAGATCGACTAGCTGCACTGCACTGAGGCCCTTCGTGGCACTATAGGGGCCAAACGCAAAACTGCGAGCCATGGACTTGAATCAAGTCCATGGCTCGCAGTTTTGCAATCAGATGCGGATTAGCGGGTGTAGGCTTCCCACTTATCCTGGTGGTGCTCACCCTCGACGAAGCGGATGGTGCCGGACTTGGCACGCATGACGATCGACTGGGTGTGGATGCGGTTGTCCTTGTAGCGGACACCGCGCAGCAGGTCGCCATCGGTGATGCCGGTCGCTGCGAAGTAGCAGTTATCCGAGGTCACCAAGTCGTTCGTGGTCAGCACGCGGCCCAATTCGTGGCCGGCGTCGATGGCCTTCTGCTTCTCGTCGTCATCAGTTGGCCACAGGCGGCCCTGGATCACGCCGCCCAGCGCCTTGATAGCGCAGGCGGTCACGATGCCTTCAGGGGTGCCGCCGACACCCATCAGCGCGTCAACGCCGGTGCCTTCGCGGGTTGCGGCGATGGCGCCGGCAACGTCACCGTCCATAATCAGCTTGGTGCGGGCACCAGCCGCGCGGATCTCCTCGATCAGGCCAGCGTGGCGTGGGCGGTCCAGGATGGTCACAGTCACCTGGCTGACCTTCTTGCCCTTGGCCTTGGCGATCAGATGCAGGTTCTGCTTCACTGGCAGGCGGAGGTCAACGAGCTCGGCTGCCTCTGGCCCGGTGACCAGCTTCTCCATGTAGAACACGGCGGAGGGGTCGAACATCGAACCGCGGTCGGCTACGGCCAACACGGACAGGGCGTTGTTCAGGCCCAGCGCGGTCAGACGGGTTCCGTCAATCGGGTCGACTGCGACGTCGCATTCGGCGCCGGTGCCGCTGCCAACCTGTTCTCCGTTGAACAGCATTGGAGCTTCGTCTTTTTCACCTTCGCCAATCACGACAACGCCGTTGAAGTTCACGGTGGACAGCAAGCCGCGCATGGCGTCGACTGCGGCACCGTCTGCGGCATTCTTGTCACCGAATCCGACCCACGGCGAGGAAGCGATGGCTGCCGCTTCGGTTGCACGCACCAGCTCCAGTGCTAGGTTGCGGTCCGGCTCCGCGTCGGAAACCGACAGTCGCGGAGAAAGGTGGGCATAATTGTTCTTTTCGGTCACGAAAGATCCCATCACTGAGTCGTAGTCATTGCGCCTATGCAAACAAGGACATTCTATCCTCTAGAGTTTTCGCTTTACAGTTCGTGTCGGGAGTGCCTGCTCATAGTTCGACGTGCGTTTGGGCACTCTGGTTCGAATTCCACAGAATCTTCGGGGAGAATAGAAGGCGTGCAACCTGAGAAGAACACCGAGAACAGCGTCCCGGCTACCGGCAACACGGCCAACGGTACCCAGACGCCTGCTGCGTCCCCTCGAAGCCTCGACGATCCGAATGCCACCTTCGAGGATCTGCCGTACAAGCCGCAGCTCACCGAGAAGCAGGCCAAGCGCGCGAACCAGACCTTCAAGGGCATGGTGCTGTCCATCGGCTTCACGGTTGCCATACTCATTCCGGTGCTCATGCTCAACCCGCCGCCCAAGGACGACGCGTTTGAAAGCGACGTCAACCTGCAGGCCACCGCGGAACAGACGGAACAGATTTCTGGCTTTGAGATCTTCGCCCCGGAACTGGGCGAGAAGGAATACGCGAACTTCGCTCGCTGGCAGGCTAACACTGCACAGGGTGTTCCCTATTGGGAATGCGGCCTCGTCTTCGAAGACAAGAACTTCGTGTGGGTTCGCCAGGCTGCTGACGCCAACCCGACATGGATTGCCCTGATCACCGATGCGGCGACGCCAACCGAAACTCGCACCATCGGCGGAGCGCAGTGGGAAGTGCGCATCAAGGACCAGAGCACGTACCTGATCTCCGAGTTCAAGGACTCCACCGTCGTACTTTCCAGTGACACCTCGGCCGAACAGCTGAACAGTGTTGCCGAACAGGTCGCTAGCGAGCTGGATTAAGTCACGTTCACGGGAAAAGCCAGTCATATATTCGATATTCGAACAGCATCCCGTAGAATCTGAGTCATGCTCCCTGAATCAACACAACCGACCCTGACGCCTAAAGAGGCTTGGGAAAAGCTCAGCGCCGGCAATTTCCGTTTCGTCAACGAAGATACCCAGCACCCCAACCAGGACAGTGCTCGGCGGCAGAAGTTGATCTCCGGCCAGGAACCTTTCGCTGTCATCTTCGGCTGCTCTGATTCCCGCCTTGCGGCAGAGATCATTTTCGATGTGGGTTTGGGCGACATGTTCGTGGTGCGTACCGCAGGCCATGTCCTGGATCCAGCAAGCCTCGGTTCATTGGAATTCGCCGTTGACGCCCTGAACGTACCGTTGATCGTCATCCTCGGGCATAACTCCTGCGGTGCGATTACCAGCGCCATCCAAGCCAAGGAAACTGGCAACATGCCCAAGGGCTTCGTTCGCGACCTGGTCGAGCACATCACCCCTTCAGTCCATGCCGCCGAACGCAAGGGCATCACCGACGTGAACGGCACCGTTGTCGAGCACGTCAAGCAGACCACCGACCGTCTCGTCGACCTGTCCAGCATCATCGCGCTGGCCATCGAAGAGGGCCGCACCGCGGTCGCCGGCGTTGCCTACCACCTGCACGATGGCCGTGCCCAGCTGGTCTCCAGCCTGGGCCTCGACTAGAAGCTCCAAGCTTCAGGAAAAGCCTTGTAAAACGGCTTTTATTCCCAAATCGGTGAAGCGTCACTGTTGGTTGTGATGTTTACGTCAGAGACCTGTCATTCGATGACGGTTCGGGCGTACTCTGGGCTCATGACTAACAGTGACGATTTCCGTATCGAACATGACACCATGGGCGAAGTCCGAGTTCCGGCTCAGGCCCTGTACCGCGCGCAAACCCAGCGTGCCGTCGATAATTTCCCGATCTCGGGCAAGACCTTGGAATCCTCGCATATCAAGGCCCTGGCCCAGGTCAAGAAGGCCGCCGCACGAGCCAACCTGGCGCTCGGCGTTCTCGACGAAGAACGCGCTGAGGCCATTGTGGCCGCAGCCGATCAGGTCGCTACCGGGCAGTACGACGAGCACTTCCCCATCGACGTATTCCAGACCGGTTCCGGAACCAGCTCGAATATGAACACCAACGAAGTTCTCGCCGAATTGGCCACCCGTGCCTTGAAGGCCCGGGACAGCGGCACCGAGATCCACCCGAACGACCACGTGAACGCCTCGCAATCTTCCAACGACGTCTTCCCGACGTCCGTGCATGTTGCCGCCACCGGAGCTCTGCTCAATGACCTGGTCCCGGCCCTCGGAACCTTGGCTTCCTCGCTGGAGGCGAAGTCCGCCGAGTTCAAGGATGTGGTCAAATCCGGCCGCACCCACCTGATGGATGCCACCCCAGTCACCCTTGGCCAGGAATTTGGCGGCTACGCAGCACAGGTACGCTACGGCATTGAACGCATCGAAGCGGCCCTGCCACGCGTTGCCGAAGTTCCCCTGGGCGGCACCGCGGTAGGCACCGGCATCAACACCCCAGACGGCTTCCCGCAGCAGGTCATCGAGTTCCTGCGCGAAGACACCGGCCTGCCCATCACCGAGGCGCGCAACCATTTCGAAGCACAGGCCAACCGCGACGGACTGGTCGAGGCCTCCGCAGCTTTGCGCACCATCGCTATCTCGCTGATCAAGATCGCCAATGACCTGCGGTGGATGGGCTCCGGCCCCAACACCGGCTTGGGAGAAATTGCGATCCCTGATCTGCAGCCAGGATCCTCCATCATGCCCGGCAAGGTCAACCCGGTCATTTCGGAGGCAACCATCCAGGTAGCAGCCCAGGTCATCGGCAACGACACCGCCATCGCTTGGGCCGGAACCAACGGCGCCTTCGAGCTGAACGTGGGCATCCCGGTCATGGCCTCCAACCTGCTCGAATCCATTCGCCTGCTGTCCAGCACCTCAACGGTGATGGCCGAAAAGATGATCGACGGCATCAAGGCCAATGTGGAACGCGCGCGCTTCCTGGCCGAGGCTTCCCCATCGATTGTCACCCCGCTGAATAAGCTGATCGGCTATGAAAACGCAGCCAAGATCGCCAAGAAGGCTGTCGCCGAGGGGCTGACCGTACGCGAAGCAACCATCGCTTTGGGCTTCGTTGAACGCGGTGAAGTCACTGAGGAACAGCTCGACCAGCTTCTGGATGTTTCCACCATGGTGGGCAAGCACTAATTCCCTGCTGCTCCACCCCTGCTGCTACCGCGGCTCGATGCTCGGCATCGGGTCGCGGTAGCGTACTTTAACCCGGGAAAACAGACTCCTACTTACCGGTAACATCTGCTAGCCTCCACCTATGACCCGCACCACATCTCGCACTTTTAAACGTCTTGGCCTCTGGATTTCCGGCACGCTCGTCGTCCTCTTGGCCGCATTCTTCGCTTTTGCTCCCGGCATCGTGGAAAACACCCGCAATAAGATCGAGGCCACGGGTCTGCCAGCGGTCGGCGACGACGCCTCGGAACTGCATTCGCGCTTGCAGATTGCCGACATGCATGCCGACACCTTGATGTGGGACCGTTCGCTGCTCAAGCGCTCGGACCGCGGCCATGTCGACCTGCCGCGCATGGAAGAAGGCAATGTCGCCCTGCAGGTCTTCTCCTCGGTATCCAAGTCGCCCGTCGGCCAGAATTACGACTCCAATAGCGCCGAATCGGATAACATCACGCTGCTGGGCATTGTCCAGCTGCAACCGCCTCAGACCTGGTTCTCGCTCCTGGAGCGTTCGCGCTACCAGGCCAAGAAACTGCGCGACGACGCCGCCGACTCGCAAGGCACCCTGCGCACCATCACCACCACCGCCGAGCTCGACCAACTGTTCAAGGACCGCAAGAGCGGCCAGCAGGTCACCGGAGGCCTCTTCTCGGTAGAGGGCCTGCATAATCTTGAGGGCGACGTCAGGAACGTGGATGTCCTGTTCAACGATGGCATGCGCATGGCCGGGTTCACGCACTTCTTCGACAACTCGGTGGCCGGCTCCAAACACGGGGTCGAGAAATCAGGGCTCACCGACCTTGGCCGTGCTGCACTCAAGCGCATGGAAGAGCTGGGGGTCATCGTCGACCTGGCGCATTCCAGCGACGCGGCTTTCAATGAAGTCCTCTCCCTGGCTACTGAACCCGTGGCATTCAGCCACGGCGGTGTCCAAGCCACCTGCGATGTGAACCGGAACCTCACTGACGATCAGATCCAGGCCATAGCCGAGACCGGCGGCGTTATCGGAATTGGCTACTGGGACGCTGCGGTCTGCACCCTGGATGTGGATTCGGTGGTGGACGCGATGGAGCACGTCATCAAAGTCGCAGGAATCGAACACGTCGGTTTGGGCAGCGACTTCGACGGAGCAACTACCGTCGCATGGGATGCCAGCCAGATTGCTGTCATCACCCAGGAACTGATGAATCGCGGCTATTCGGATACGGAAATCGCGGCCATCATGGGCGGAAATACGTTGCGCGTATTCCGCGAGGTGCTTCCAGCGAACTAGCTCAGTTCAATCCAATAGCGTCGCAGGTCCTCAGTGGAGCCGAAGCGGGGCCCGATTTCGGCAACCGGAGTGACGCGTTCGAGGACTCCGCCGCAAGCTTCGATGGTTCGCGCCGAAGCAGTATTGGAGTCGTTGCAGGTAAGCAGGACCCGCGGCAGGCCAAGGCTGCGGGCTTGTTCCAGGGATCCGGCGAGCGCGGTTCTGGCCAGGCGATTGCCACGGGCGCTCGGGCGTATGCCATAGCCGATGTGCCCGCCGACTTCGCGAAGGAAATCATTGCCCAGCTCGTGACGCAAGCTGACCGCGCCCAAGTACTCATCGTCGTGCGCTAGCCACAGGGTGCTTTGCGCAACGAAGCCTTCCGGTGGCGTGAAGTGCGGCTTTTCCAGATCCTTGAGCAGCTGGACCCACTGCGCGAAGTCTTCTGCGTTGCGCAGATCCCAACCGTATTTGGCAGCGTAGAAGACCGAGGCCCCGTCCTGCTCCGCCCCCCGCCCATTCGGTTGTGCTCCGCATGAAGGAAGCATGCAGTGCGGCAGAAGGTTCAATCAGTCCATTCCCGGTCATGGAGCAAGTCTAAGCTCATGCCGGTGGCATTCACGCATGCCACAGCGGAGTTGAAGGCAGGAAGCGTCAACTGGCGAAATAGCCACCGGGCCGAGGGTCCATCGCCCATTGCAGCGCCCGTTCGTGCAGCGGCGGGAGTTCTGGCCGGTCAGCCAGTTCGAAGTAACCCACTTCCAAATTCTCGTCATCGTTGACCTTCGCGGTGCCGGAAAGGTGCCGAGCCTTGAAAACTACATCCAGGTACTGCGCGTGATCGCCATTGGGGTACATCGTGGGAGCTGTCACCCCGATCCCCAACAGGTCCGTGATTTCGCATTCGACGCCGGTTTCTTCCAGCACTTCGCGGTGTGCTGTATGCGAAGGCTCTTCGCCTGGATCGATAATTCCTGCCGGCAGGGTCCATTTGCCATTGTCGGCACGTCGCACCAACAGCACCCGGCTGTCGTGGAGGACAACGATTTTCACCCCGGAGAGCCATAGCAGTTCATGACCGATGCGTTCTCGAAGATGGGTTACGAATTCTGGAGTTGCCATGATTTCATCGTGCCATAAGCAGCACTGCTAAAGACCCAATGAGCATGAAGGGGCCGAAAGGGACCGCTGATTTCAGCGTCAATTTCCGCACGGCCACGCCCCCGATAACCCAGCCGGTGGCCAGCAGGAAGGCAAGCAAGGTCGCGAAGAACAAGCTGGACAAGGAATAGTATCCGAGATTCATGCCCAGCACGCCGGCCAGCTTCACATCGCCCATGCCCATTGCCCCAGCGGAAATCAGCGCGAGGAGCAGATAGCCTCCGCCAAGCAGCAGCAACCCCAAAAGGCTCATCAGCAGCCCATGCCCATCAGAACGGAAGATCCCCAGCAGCGCGATCACCACGATGCTGGCCGCCAACCAGTAAGCCAGTAGCCGGTTGGGCAAACGATGCGTCGCCATGTCTTCCTTGGACAGGAGGAACCCGAAACCAAGAAAGCAGGCCAGCTGGAGGAGAACCAGCGCTGCGGTGGCCGGGCTTTCCTGTGCCACGTTCCAAATTTCTGACATGCATAGAGCATAGGCACCTCATCGGATCTTCGGCAGAGGGGTCTTCCTCTTGTGAATAATTCAGCCGCTTCTACAATTGGAGTATGGACGTTCCAGCAGTTCCAGTTCTTTTCCCCGGGCACTCCGCCCCTGAGTCGGCGGCCCGTCGTCGTTTCCGTGCCTTGGCCCGGTCCGCCCCATGGCTGAGCACCTCCTTGCAGTTCCAGGTCCAGGTCCCGGAGCATTACGCCCAACCGGACGAAGGCCTGGAAGGCCAGCTGACCGCCATCCTCCGCCAGCGAGAAGCCATAGCCGTGCGCTCGGCCGAGGGACAACTGGTGTACCAAAAGGAGAAGTTCACCGCAGACCGGAGCCGAGGCTACGTCGCAGCCACCAATTCCTCATGGAAACTGCCGGCCTCACTGACCTCCCCGGTTTATACCTCAGACCACCTGATCTTGCGCCGCCCACAAATTTCCGGCTTCAATGGGTTGCTGCCCCTGGAGCATTGGGAACCTATGCTCGATCCGGTGGAACTTGCCGGCACCGAGCCTGCCGCCCATGACCTCGCTTTCGACCACCCCACCTACATTCACGAACTCGCAGAAATCACCCATGGCAACCGGCCTGCTCTAGCCGCCGTTCTCACTGCGGGGCACAACTACCAGCCCGCGCTGGCCAGCTGCCCGCTCGTTCCCGCCGGGACACGAACCCTCGTGGTACTGGATCTGGCAACAGGCGTCTGCCTGAGCCGCCGGGTGCTCTCCGCCCAGCCAGGGACGCCTGCAGCCCCGGAGCTGTCGCTTCAGGTCCTGGCCCAGAACGAGTACTACATCGATTCCTTGTTCACCGCCCCAGCTCCCACGCTTACCGACGTGCGGGCGCCGATTCCGTGGGAGCTGCGCAGCGAGCGCCAATCCTAGGACAAGGTGGGCGAATCGAGCAGGTTGGTGACTAGCGCGGCGATAGCAGAGCGCTCGGAACGGGTCAGGGTCACATGCCCGAAGAGGGCATGTCCCTTGAGCTGTTCCACGACCGCGGCGACACCGTCGTAGCGGCCTACATGCAAGTTATCGCGCTGTGCCACGTCATGGGTGAGCACCACCTTGGAATTCTGCCCGATGCGCGATAGCACCGTGAGCAGAACATTGCGTTCCAGCGACTGGGCTTCATCAACAATGACGAAGGAATCATGCAGCGAACGCCCGCGGATGTGGGTCAGCGGCAGGACTTCAAGCATCCCGCGTTCGACCACTTCATCAATGGCATTCTTCGACACGATCGAGCCGAGGGTATCGAAGACCGCTTGGGCCCAAGGTCCCATCTTTTCTCCCTCGGAGCCCGGCAGGTAGCCTAGTTCCTGGCCGCCCACGGCATAGAGCGGACGGAACACGGTGATCTTGCGGTGTTCCCTGCGTTCAAGCACTGCTTCCATTCCGGCGCACAGGGCCAACGCCGATTTACCGGTTCCGGCGTTGCCGCCTAAGGAGACGATGCCCACGGATGGATCCATCAGCAGGTCCAAGGCGATGCGCTGCTCTGCACTGCGTCCATGCAATCCGAAGGCCTGCTGGTCGCCGCGCACCAGTTTCAAGGTGTTCGCATCGACCTTGCGGCCCAGGGCGCTTCCGCGCGGGGATGTGATGACGAACCCGGTGTTGATCGGTTCATCGGCGACCGCAGGGTGGTTCAGAAGCTGTTCATGTTCGTAGAGCTTGGCCATGGTCTCTTCGCCCAGTTCCAGCTGCTGTATGCCGGTCCACCCGGTCGAGGCGATCAGCTCATTGCGGTATACCTCGGCATGGATGCCCATGGCAGAGGCCTTGATGCGCATCGGCAGGTCCTTGGTGACCAGCGCAACGTCGAGGCCAGCATCCAGCAGGTGCTTGGCGACAGCCAGGATGCGTGAATCGTTATCGCCTGAGCGCATGCCTACCGGCAGGACTTCCGGGGCGATGTTGTTCAGTTCAATGCGCAGTGTTCCACCAGTTTTGGACACGGGCACCGCTTGGGCTAATCCCCCATGGCTGGCAATCAGCTCGTCCAGCACACGCAAGGCATGGCGTGCGAAGAAGCCCAGATCAGGATCCTTGCGCTTATGTTCCAGCTCGGTGACGACAGTCAGCGGGATCACGACATGGTGCTCATCGAAGTGGAACATGGCTTTCGGGTCAGAAAGCAAGACCGAAGTATCAATGACGTAGGTTCGTACACCCTGTTCGGCTGTTCGTGTCATGGCAGCGCACCCATTCTCGAATCCGGCGTGGGGACTCTCCCCACGCGTAAGTGGGGAATCCCGACACCGGATGTCCAAGGCGATTCCGGCAATTGCTCCGGCTGGCGCTGCATTTGGTCATCTAGTGAGGAACCCTTCGATCAGCTGGGTCTTGTTGCCCCGGCCTTATGATCACCATAGACCTTGAAGCGCTACCTGGGGACTACGTTCAGGTAACGATTAGCTGAACAGCTGAGCCGGGTGCACGATTCGGGGCTCAGGTGCCGAAGCGGCGCTGGCGATCAGCGAAGTCGCGCAGCGCACGCAGGAAATCCACGCGGCGGAAATCCGGCCACAATGCCTCGCAGAAGTAGAACTCCGAGTACGCGCTTTGCCAGGTCAAGAAGCCGGAGAGACGCTGTTCCCCGCTGGTGCGGATCACCAAATCCGGGTCTGGCTGGCCCTTGGTGTACAGTGCCGATTCGATGTCTTCAGTGGACAGTCCGGCGGCAAGTTCCTCGACCGTGCGTCCATCCTCGGCGGCCTTGCAAAGCAGTGACTTGAAAGCATCAAGGATTTCACGGCGTCCGCCGTAGCCGATGGCCACATTCACATGAACGCCGGTGCGGTTGGCGGTAACGGTTTCCAGCGCGGCAAGCTTCTGCGCCAGGTCTTCAGGCAGCAGGTCCTTGGCTCCCACCTGCTGGACCTTGACCCGGTTGGTCTCTCCCAGACGGTCCAGGGTCGTGCCGATGACTTCCAAGAGGTCGCGCAACTCGCTGGCTTCTCGATTGAGGTTGTCGGTGGAGAGCATGTACAAGGTAACCATCTGGATGTTCAGGTCCTCGCACCAATCGAGGAACTCCAGGATCTTGTCCGCACCGGCCTGGTGGCCTGCCATGGTCGGGGTGCCGGCCAGCTTGGCCCACCGGCGGTTGCCATCGACCATCACGCCAATATGGTGCGGAAGCTTGTCGGCAGGGAGGGACTTCGCCAAGCGCCGTTCGTAGTAACGGTACGCAAGGTTCGGAAGCTGCACCTTGTCCCTGCCTTTCGATAGATTCCAAAAACTCTAGGTTCTAAATCTACCGCTATTTATCGCCCAGCATGCGTATCTGCCCGCTTCACCGCGTCCACGATGGACACATTCTGCCGGGCTCAGGCACCCTTTCCGGAAGCGAACAACGAGAACAATCCGTCCATCCCGGCTACAGGCATCTGGCAAAGCTCTTCGCGGCAAGGCTGGATCTGGACGGTCTGGGCCGCACCAGGTAGCGACGGATCGTGGCGCACATTCAATCCGAGGCTCAACGCCACCGAACGCACGCGCTTGGCTTCTGCCGAATCCCACTGCGACAGCGCAAGATACTGGACCGGGCTGGAAACTATGCACTGCACTTCCAAGGCGGTCGCTACCTGTGTTGGCGCGTCGCTGGCCAAGGCCAGGGCGTGGGCAGAAAGTACGCGGGCGCTTTCCAAGTCCGCCGCATCCGCCTCGGTGTAGTCTCCCGCCGCCATGGACTGCAGGGCATGCATCGCCAGCGCCTTGGCGTAGAGCGCACCCGAGGCCGGCAGCGCATCATCAAGCACCGTGACGGCAGTAATATTGCTGCGCTGGGCTGCGATGCGCGCATCGGCTTGGACCGCGTCACGCGGCACCCCGGTTTCCGGGTCTACGAAGTCGGCAGCGCGTCCCAGCAAGTCGCTGGCACGCTCGGCCCACTGCTTGTGCCCGCTGGCTTGGCCCAACGCCAAGAATCCCAGGGCCAGGGCGGCATAGTCCTGCAAGGTGCCTTCATTGCCGTGCTCAGCACGATTGGCGAAGCTCACGCGGGCCAGCCGTCCGGCTTTTTCGTCCCACTGCATCGTCCACACCGAGGTTGCTGCCTTCTCGGCGAGCGCCAAGGCTTCTGGCTGGTCCAGGAGCAGCGCGGCTTCAGACAAGGCCTCGATGGCCAGCCCGTTCCAACCGGCGATCACCTTCTCATCGCGGACAGGCATAATTCGCGAGCGGCGCAGGGTGCGCATTGCATCTCGCAGTTCATGGAGAACACCGATTTCGTTCGTTTCAGGAACCCTCAACAGCGAGAAGCAGAAGTTCTGCGGGTCCTCGGCCACAGGCGCGAAACGCAACAGCCCCTTGGGCAGCCGCTGAATCAAGGGGTCAGAGACCAGTGCGATTTCCTCGCGGCTAAAGGTGTAGTACGCGCCCTCGATCTGGTGGCCATCACGGGATGAATCGGCATCCAGGGAAGCCGCGAAAGCTGGAGCGGCCGAAGATGCGGTGAGCAGTTCCTCGCTGAGGAAGTTGATAATGCCTTGGGCACTGCGCTGGGCGAGCCCGGCGAGATTCTGCGCGCGCTGGGCTATCTCCCCTTCGGACTTGCGGGCGAATTCTGCCGCCAGGACACTGGTGCGAGCCGCCAGTGAAAGCAGACCGGCATTGTCGTAGAGCATCTTCTCGAAGTGCGGGACCGACCAGTTCTCATCAACGCAATAACGGGCGAAACCGCCATCAACATGATCCTGCAGGCCGCCAAGGAACATCGCTTCGAGATGGGTGGCCGCTGCGGCGAAGGCCTCGGCGGCGCGGTCAGGGGTGGTGACCACTGCACGCCACAGTGTCTTCAGAGCCCAGGTCGGCGGGAATTTAGGTGCCGGGGTGAAGCCGCCTTCCGGCTTGGTGGCGGCAACCCATCGATCAAGTGCTGCGCCGAAGGCCTGCTCTGCTGGTTGCTGCGACTGCAGCGACAACAGCGAGCTCTGGCGGCTTCCGAGTTCTGCCAAATGCGCGGCGAGCATCTGGGCCTGCTCTTCCAGCGAAGCGCGCTTGGTTTCCCAGGCCTCGTGGACGGCGTTGAGCACCTGGCGGAAGCTCGGGGTCTTGCCACGGGGTGTCTTCGGATAGTGCGTGCCGGCATGCACGGTACGCCCGTCAGGAAGGGCAAAAATCGTCATCGGCCAACCACCGGCACCGGTGAGCGCCTGGGTAGCCAGCATGTAGGTGTCGTCCACGAGCGGATGCTCTTCGCGGTCCACCTTGATAGCTACGAAGTTTTCGTTCAGCAGCGCCGCGATTTCAGGATCGTCGAAAGACTCGTGGCTCATCACGTGGCACCAATGGCAGGCAGCATAGCCGATGGAAAGCATGACCGGTACGTCGCGCAACCGGGCCTGTTCGAAGGCTTCGTCCCCATAGGGGAACCAGTCGACAAGTTGGTGCGAATGCTGTCTGAGGTATTGGCTGGATGAGCCAGCGAGTCGTTGAGCCACGCAATCATGCTATCGCGCAGCTCACAAAGCGCCTACTGCTGTTCGTCGGTCTTCGGGTCGTGCGGCTCTTCGGATTCCTGAAGCTTGCGCTCTTCTCCCTTGGCCACCATTTCCTGCTGCTTTGCCTCGGCTTCCGAGGTGTAGCGCACGCGGCGAACTCGACGGACCATGTCGCGAATCAGGAAGATCACGGCAACCACCAAGGCTGCGGTGAAAATGAATCCAAGGAATCCTGGACCGTATTCGCTGCTGGTCTCCGTACCGACACCAAGGGTCGAGGAAGTCAGAGCCAGGGATTCGAAGATCGTGTTCACGATGTAAAGACAACTCTTTTCTAGTACTGGAAAGCGCTTAGTACTATCTTAGTCCGGCAAACAGGTCGGTCTCGGGCAACTCGGTAGCTACCTTGGAGGAAATCAGCGTGTAGTCTTCCCACGGCCAGTGCTCCGCGTAGACGTGTTCCGGTACGGCGAAGAAGAAACCTTCCGGGTCGATCTGGGTTCTGTGGGCCAGCAACGCCTGATCGCGTTGCGAGAAGAAATCCGCGCAGTTGATCTGGGTTGTCGTGGTGTGTGGGGAAACCCACTTGAACATCTGGTTTTCCTCGTCCGCTTCCCACAGTGCAACGCGCTCGGTGTAGGGGGACTCGTAACCTGCTTCCAGCATCGCGTAGTGCAAGGTGCGGAAACGATCTGGTGCGAATGCACGGTCGTAGTACAACTTGCTCACCGACCACGGCGCACCCAGTTCCGGGTACATCTGCGGATTAGCCGCGTGCTCAAAGGCAAAGGTTGAAACCTTATGGCAGTGGATGTGGTCCGGGTGGGGGTATCCGCCGTTTTCGTCATAGGTCGTGATGACGTGGGGTCGGAATTCACGGATCAGCTTGATGATGCCGGCAGCAGCGATTTCAACTGGCTGCAAGGCGAAGGCGCCAAAGGGCAGCTCCGGCAGCGGATCCCCTTCCGGCAAGCCGGAGTCCACATAGCCCAGCCAGCGGTGCTTGACGCCCAGCACTGCGGCTGCCTCAGCCATTTCGGTGCGCCGGACGCCCGCGAGGTCGCGGTGCGCATGGGCGAGTTCGCCGGCGGCGGCGTTGAGGATATCCCCGCGCTCACCGCCGGTGCAGGAAACGACCATCACTTCTGCGCCAGCATCAACATAGGCAGCCATCGTTGCAGCACCCTTTGAAGATTCGTCGTCCGGGTGCGCGTGAATAGCCATGAGCCGCAGACCCTGCGAAGGAGCAATTTTCTTCACGTCGTGAATCTCCACTTATCTTCTTTCCTTATGCCACGTTTTTGGACGGCCCGAAGCTTCGAATCTGTCCGTCATCCATAACAACTCACAGCCGACCACCGGTTATTCCCCCATGCTGAAAGACGGTAAACTTGAGTAAGGAACCAACGTACGGCATTCCCAGTTCAAATGCCGCCAGGCAAGAGAGTGGTGCAAGGCAAATAATGTCTGATCCAAGCTTAACGGCTCGCTACAACAACCCCAAGAAACGCAGTCTTCCCAGGAAAACGCGTAACTGGCTAATTGCTGCCGCGCTCTCGGTCGGCGTTGCGGGGGCCGCCTATGTCGGCTTCAACAACTACAGCGCCATCAGCGCGCAGGACATCGAGTTCGAGGTCATTTCCGCAACCAAGGCCAAGGCCATCGTCGCAGTCGAATACAACACCAAGCACCGTGTGCAGTGCGATATTCGTGCGATGAACGAATCCAAGGCCATCGTCGGATACGACTCCATTTTGCTTGATCCTGGAGAAGCTACCGGGCACATCACCCAGCGCCTGGAGATCGACCTGCACACCGACAACCTGGCGACCACCGCTGGCGTGGAGTCCTGCTACGAGGTTCCGCAGGAATACAAGGGTTAATATTTCAGCTTCTTCATCCCCTAATAGCTGAATCTATTGGGCTTAAATCGTTTTGGCGACTACTATCGTTGAAAAGATACGTTTCGCCCCGCATCGGCGCATGGTTCTAGCTGAGTACTAGGACATGAGCCTGGCGGGGTCTTTGCTTGCATCGCCCATAACGTGCGAGCCCTCAGATCCGTACCGAATCCGACTTCGTCGACGCCACCGTTTCGGTGGCTTTCGGCTTTAGGACCACTTATCGGTCCCAAGGCCAAGCGAAGTCCTAACTGACCAAAGGAAGTACAACGTGAGCACCAACAGCAACGAACCTGTCGTTTGGCTGACTCAGGAAGCCTACGATCGGCTCCAGGACGAACTGACTTTCCTCTCAGGCCCGGGACGTGCCGAGATCGTTGCCCGTATCGAGCAGGCACGTTCGGAAGGTGACCTGAAGGAGAACGGCGGTTACCACGCCGCCCGTGAAGAGCAGGGCAAGGCCGAAGCGCGCATCCTCTACCTGAAGGATCTGCTGCGCCGCGCCGATGTAGGCGATGCTCCTGCCGATGACGGTGTTGTTGAGCCAGGCATGCTGGTTGTCGCCAATATCGCGGGCGACGAGACCACCTTCCTGTTCGGCTCCCGCGAAGTTGCCGGCGACACCGACCTCGAGGTCTACTCCGAGCAGTCCCCTATTGGCGTTGCCGTGCACGGCGCAAAGGTCGGCGACAAGCTGTCGTACTTGGCTCCAAACGGCCGCGACATCAAGGTTGAGATCATCTCTGCAAAGCCTTACCAGTCCTAGCAACTAGGCTGCAATGCAAAGTCCGAAGGCCGCCAACCCATCTGGGTTGGCGGCCTTCGGACTTTGCTGCTTATGCGCTAGGCGACTGAACCGCCGGCAGTATTGGTGATCTGCGGGTCGAAGCCTTCGGCGCGCAGGTTATTGAGCACCGTCTTGGAATGCTCATGGCCCTTGGTTTCCAGGTCGATGGTGATCGCGACATCGCCCATGGACAGCGAACCACCGATACGGGTGTGGTCCAGACGGGTGACATTCGCATCCGATTCGGCGATGATGTTGGAGATCTGCGCGAGCGAGCCGGGGCGGTCTGGAAGCATCATGCGTATGGTCAAGAAGCGGCCGGCCGCTGACAGGCCACGCTGGATCACCTTGAGCATCAGCAGCGGATCGATGTTGCCGCCAGAAAGGATTACCGCGGTGGTTGCCGGATTGATCCCGTGCGCTTCCAGCTTGTTCTCCAGCAGTGCCGCGACGCCCACCGCACCGGCTGGTTCCACCACGAGCTTGTTTCGCTCCAGGAGCACCACCAGAGCTCGTGCGAGCGTATCTTCCGATACCGTCACCACGTCATCAACTAATTCCTTGATGATCGCGAAAGGCAGCTGCCCTGGCTTGCCTACAGCGATGCCGTCGGCAATGGTGTGCACGTTATCCAGCGGGACCAACGCGTCAGCGGCCAGGGATGGCGGGTAGGCCGCGGCGTTCTCCGCCTGGACACCCACCACCTTGATCTCGCGGCCCAGTTCGCGGGCCTTGGCCTTCAGCGCAATGGCGACGCCGGCCAGCAGTCCACCGCCGCCAACACCCATCAGCACGGTGTCCACCTCAGGAAGCTGTTCGAGCAGTTCCAAGCCGATGGTGCCTTGGCCGGCAATGATGTCCGGGTGGTCGAAAGGATGCACGAAGACTGCCCCGGACTCGTCGGCAAAACGCTGCGCCTCGGCCAGCGCTTCATCCACGGTGTCACCGAAAAGCACGACTTCTGCACCATGATCACGCGTCGCGGTCAGTTTCGGCAAGGCGACGCCCCGGGGCATGTAGATGCGCGCCTTGATTCCGAGGTGGCTGGCGGCCTGGGCAACGCCCTGCGCGTGGTTGCCTGCCGACGCGGCGACCACGCCTCGGGCCTTCTCGTCGTCGCTGAGCTTGGACATGCGTACATAGGCACCGCGGACCTTGAAGGATCCAGCGCGCTGCATATTCTCGCATTTGAGGAAAACTTCGGCGCCAACATGCTGGGACAAAACACGGGAATGCTCCACCGGGGTGCGGGCAATAACCGGTTTGAGTACTTCAGCGGCGGCTTCGATATCAGCCAGCGTAACCGGCAAAGTAGGTTCGGTGCTCATGGATTATTCCTCATCTGCTGTGGACTCAGGGTGCCGGGTTTCCGGCGAAGCTGTTGGTGCGGCGGCAGGTCCTGCAGCTGCAGCCGGCGGGTCGGCCTTCGCTGGGTCGCTCGCCTTGGGGCTCTGCGCCACTACTTGGTTTCCGTAGTGCTCAATCACGAATTGGTCGGTTTCCCAGGTTCGGCCCGACAGGTATTTCACGACCGCGTTGACCACCGCCAGCAGCGGTACGGCGAATAGCGCACCCGGAATGCCTGCAAGCATGGTGCCGCCGGCTACTGACAAGACCACTGCCAGCGGGTGCAGGCTCACTGCCTTGCCCATAATCAGTGGCTGCAGGATGTTGGACTCCGCCTGCTGGACCAGCAGCACTACGGCCAGCATGATCAATGCGTTGACCCAGCCATTGGCTACCAACGCGAGCAAAACTGCCAGGGCACCGGTAAACAGTGCACCGACGATCGGGATGAAGGAGCCGATGAAGACCAGGACGCCCAATGGCATGGCAAGTGGTACGCCCAGGAAGAATGCACCGAATCCGATGCCGATGGCGTCGATCAGCGCAACGATCATCTGGACTCGCACATAGGTGACCAGCGAGGCCCAGCCCCGGGTCAAGGCTCCGTCCATCGCCGGGCGGGCGCGGCGCGGCAAGAGGTTCACCAGGAACAAACCGATCTTGCGCCCGTCAAGCAGCAGGAATATCAAGGCGAAGACGGCCAGCAATGTGCCTGTCAGGATCTGCCCGATCGCGGAGGTCCAGCTGATTGCTTCACTCAGGATGTTGGTGGCATTGCCGCGAAGCTGGACGAGGGTATCGTCCAGCACCTTCTGCAGGTCGTCGTTGGTCAGCTTGAGCGGGCCATTGAACAGCCAGTCCTGGACCTGCTCGATGCCCGAAAGCGCTTGGGTCCACAAGGCGGTAAAACCGGCCGAAAGTTTTTGCCCTGCTACCGATAGCCCTGCGGTGACCAGCGCAAGGAAGCCGATGAGAGTAATGCCGACGGCCAACCCGCGAGGTACAGCAAGCTTGGAGTTCATCGTATTCACAACCGGTGAGAGCAGCCCTGCTAGCAGCGCTGCGATGAAAACCGGGATGACCAGCAAGGAGACTTTTGACAGCGCCCAGACCAGCACGCCCAAGGCTGCGACGATGATCAGGAAACGCCAAGCCCACGCTGCTGCCATGCGCATGGCATACGGCATATCCTCGGCGCTTTTGAAATCCGTCAGATCTGGCCCTGGTGTGGCAGGAGTTTCCGCCGGCTGACTCGGAAGTGAAACACGAAAACGGCGTAGACGTTCCAACCGGCTCTTCTTCATGGAACCACGCTATCGCGTTTGCCAGACAGCTTCTTGATCCATGTCTCAATTGTGACAAAAACCAAGGACCAGTGCCCGATATGGGCACTGGTCCTAGAAATCTAATTCAATATGTTTATTTGCCCTTGCCGGGGTAACCAGATTGCACAGGCTGCCTCTTATTGCTCACGCCAACTTGAAAACACGGCTCATCAGGCGCTTCGCACATGCTATCTCCGGCGGCGCATGACCGCTTCAAGGACCCTCTCCTCAGCTTCTTCACCGGGCTTGATGCCCGCGGGTACCTTGAAGAAGAAAATTGCCCCCAGTGCCCACCAAATGGCGAAGATGGCCCACGGTTCCCAGCTCAGCGAGGCCGGCATGCCGGGCATGTAGAGGCTGAAGAGCGCAGCGGTGAGCAGGACTGAAGTCCAGCCGATGATAGTCCCAGCAATTCCGTTGCCGCCAACGCGCAGCGGACGATCCATCATGGGTTCGCGCTTGCGCAGCACAAGGAAGGTTACCGAGACCAGGAAGTAGGCCACGATGATGCTTGGCGCCCCCGAATCCACGAGCCACCCCAGCATTTCAGCGCCGAAGAATGGGGCTAGCATGGAGATTCCGCCGATGAAGACCAGGGCGTTGGCTGGAGTGCGGTATTCGGGATGCAATGTGCCAAACCAGGAAGGAAGCATGCCGCTTCGGGCCAGCGAGTAGACCAGTCTGGAGGCTCCCAGCAGTAGAGAGTTCCATGAGGTCAAGATGCCGGCGATGCCACCGGCAATCAGCACCTTGGCCATCAGCTCCGAACCGAACATGGCCCCGAAGGCATCCGCCGTTGCAATGTCAGCTCCGGCCAGTTGAGCAGCTGGCATCGCTGACGCTGTGGTCAGGACAACCATGACGTACCAGATGGTGGCCAAGACTACGGAGACGACTACGAGCTTGCCAATTTGCTTGGCCGGAATATTCACTTCTTCCGCGGACTGCGGAATCACGTCGAAACCGATGAACAGGAATGGCACCGCCACCAGCACGGCGAAGAAGCCGCTGGTTCCTGGGGTGAAGAACGGTTCCATGTTCTTGGCTTCGCCGCCGGCAAAGGCTCCCACGATCATCAAGACGCCGATAACCATCAGGAAGAGCACCACGAAGGTCTGCAATACGCCAGCTTGCTTCACGCCGCGGATGTTGATCCAGGTGATCACCACCGCTGAAAGCACGCCTACCAACGCCCAGGTCAGGTTTACTTCAAAACCGGCAACAGTCCACAGGGGGATCTGGCTCATGCCCGGGAAGATGTATTCCACGGTTCGTGGCAAAGCAACCGCCTCGAAAGCCACAATCGTGACATAGCCGCCGGTAATTGCCCACGATCCGATAAAGGAAGGCCGGGCGCCCAGGGCGCGCAGGATGAAGTTATGCTCGCCACCGGCTTTGGGCATGGCCGCGGTCAGTTCGGCATAGGTCAGGCCAACGACGGCCATGATGCCACCGCCAACGAGCATGGCCAGTACCGCCCCCATGGTGCCGGCGTTATCCAGCCACCCACCGGTCAGCACTACCCAGCCGAAGCCGATCATGGCACCGAACCCTAGGGCCAGGGCATCCAAGTTGCCCAGGGATTTCACCAAGCCCGGCGGCTTTCCTGATGTTTGATCGACTCTCATTGCGTTCTTTCTGCCAAATCTGCTGTGAGTTGAGTAACTGAATAGCTACAGGAGAATCTAACCAAAGTTTCGCATGAGCGCCCAATCAGCTGTCATTTTCCATGGCATAGGCGGTTGCAGTCGATCATAAAAATTCATATTTGAACAGGCGATTAACGCACAAGGACCAGTGCCCGAAATGGGCACTGGTCCTTGCGAGCTATGCTATTGCGGCTAGTCGTCGCCACGCAGGATCGCGAGAATACGCAGGATCTCGGTGTACAGCCAGATCAGGGTCATGGTCAGGCCGAAGGCGCCGCGCCATGCCATGATGGCTGGAGCACCCTGGTCGGACAATTCCTCGATCATGGTGAAGTCGGCAACCAGTGCGTAGGTTGCCAGCAGAACGGCAACTACACCGATAACCAAGCCGAGCACTCCGCCGCGCATGCCGAACATGCCATCGATGACGCCGGTGAGCATCAGAACCATGTTGAGCAGCGAGAAGACGATCAGGCCGACCATGCCGATCATGAACATCTTGTTCAGCTTGGGAGTCATGCGGTACTTGCCCGAGCGGTACAGCGCCAAGGTTACGCCGGCAACACACAGGGTAGCCAGCACAGCCTGGATAGCGATTCCCTCAAGGCCCGGCCGGCTTTCAAGGAAGCCGGAGAGACCACCAAGGAACAGGCCCTGGGCCGCGGCATACAGCAGGATGAGCACAGGCGATGGGCGCTTCTTGAAAGCGTTAACCAGACCGAGGACAAAGCCAACCAAGGCACCTGGCAACATGAGGGCCGGCATGCCCCAGCCAATCGCGGCGCCAACAACAACCAAGGCCAGGCAGAGCACGGTCTTGTTGATCGTGGTTCCGATGGTCATGCGGCCGGTGTCGGCGCTGGTTGCAGCAGGCTGCTGGTACATCTGCTGCAGCTGGTCTGCGCTCATATTTGCGGTGTCACGGAATCCAACAGCACTTCCAGGCTTGGTTCCCCAAGCATCAGAGCGGCTGCTGGAACCAAAAATTGGATTGCCCAATGTCATTCCCCCATAGATTGCGATTGCGCCGGCACGTGGCTAGCTGAAGATCTTTTGCTTAATCCTATTGAGCATTGCTGTGAAATCACTCAGTCGGAAGGATGATATAGGGCATTTTTCCGAAGAAAAACTACTCTGTCAGCGATATTCTTGAAAGTTCTACCATCAAGGTTGCCTTGGCAGCCGATTTTGGTGGAATGCACGATGCCTGAGGTTGAACGATGGATGCGCTCCCACTTTTGGCAAAAGAAAAGCCCACTGCTGACCGGAAAATCCGGAACAGCAACGGCTTTATTCTGTACCCCCAGTGGGACTCGAACCCACAAGCCTTTCGGCAGCTGATTTTAAGTCAGCCGTGTATGCCAATTCCACCATAGGGGCAGGACTCTCAAATTTTACGTGATCGGCAAAGCAAATAGAAAATCCTTCTTTGCTGACGTACGCGAGGGGCCAATTGCTTGGCCCCTCGCATCATCGTCGACCAACTACGGCTCAAGCCTACTTCTTCGGCTTGGCCGACTCTTCGAAAGCAGTGCGTGGTGCTTCGAGGTTGTTCAGCTGCAGGGCATCGCGCTTGAAGACCAGTGCAACCAGCCAGTCGCCAACGACGCGGAACTTGCGCTCGAAGGTCGGCATGGCCATGCCGTGGTAGCCGCGGTGTGCCATCCATGCTGGCCAGCCCTTGAGCTTGATGCCAACAACCTTGGCAACGCCCTTGTTGCGGCCGAAGCCGGCAACTGCGCCCAGGTTGGAGTGCTTGTATTCCTTGATGGTGCCAACACCGTAGCGCGCAGCGTACAGGTTCTTGGCCAACAGCTTGGCCTGGCGCACTGCGTGCTGTGCGTTGGGAACGCAGGTGCCGTCCGGCAGGCCGCCGGTGACGTCCTTGACTGCCGAGATATCGCCGGCCGCCCAGGCGCCTTCCAGAGGTTCGCCGTTGGCATCCTTGATACGAAGGTCCGTGCGGGTCTCGATGCGGCCGCGCTGCTCGATTGGGAAATCGGTGGAGCGAACCATCGGGTTGGCCATGACGCCAGCAGTCCAGATCAAGGTGTCGGAACCGAACTCGCCCGCTGGGGACTTGTCGGCCATGTTGATCAGTTCCAGGTTGCCTTCTTCGGCATTGTTCAGCGAAGTGTTCAGCAAGACCTCGATGCCGCGGCTGCGCAGGTGATCGACAACCCACTCCGCCTGCTCGGCGGTGACTTCTGGCATGATGCGGCCCATGGCCTCGATCAGGACGAAGCGTGCTTCCTTCGCATCGATGCGGTCGTTGAGACCGATCAAGTGACGGGCCATGTCTTCCAGCTCGGCGATGGTCTCGATGCCGGCGAAGCCGCCGCCGACGACCACGAAGGTCAGGGCGCGCTTGCGTGCAACTGGATCAGTCATGTTCGAAGCGGACTCGATGCGCTCGGCAACCTTGTTGCGCAGGGCGACAGCCTCTTCGATGGTCTTCAGGCCAATGCCGGTTTCAGCCAGGCCAGCGATGGGGAAGGTACGGGTGACCGCACCAGCGGACATCACGACATCGGTGTATTCCAGCTCGAACTGCTCGCCGTTGACCGGAGCAATGACAGCCTTCTTGTTGGCATGGTCGATGCTCAGCACGCGGCCGTTGACCAGCTCGGAGTGCTTCAGGTGCTGACGGTGCGAGACCACAACGTGGCGTGGTTCAATCTGGCCACCGGCAACTTCTGGCAGGAATGGCTGGTAAGTCATGTACGGGTTCGGGTCGACAACGGTGACGATGCCGCCGTGTGCCTTGACCTTCTTCTGCAACTTCATCGCGACGTACAGGCCTACGTAGCCACCGCCGACGATAAGAATGCGCGGACGCTTCTGGGAGGTTTCGATGATCGACATACTGTTGATTCTACGCGGATTTTTCGAGTTAGTGAAAACATTCACTAACTATTTCCGTTCGGTGTGTCACGTCGTCGCCAGGCATGGGCGTTTCCGACTGCCGAGGTTCGCACCAACCTGTCGAATTAAGCATCGGAAGGCGCGAAAAAGCGGGGTGGATCTTCAGTTTCCACCCCGCTTTGTCCGCTATTTACTTCTCTTCTTCGGGAATCTCGTCGAACAGATCCCGGCCGCCAGCTTGATCCGGGACTTTCAATGAACTCAAGGAAGCCGAACCAAGCCGCGCCGCAGCCTTCTCGCGTCGACGACGCACCAGGGTCTGGGCGATGCCTGCAATGATCACCAGCAGCAAGAGCACTCCCCCGCCGACGATCAGCAACGGCTGAAGCGCCGGTGCCGAGTCATCGGGAAGAACCGGATCTGGCGCCGCGACCTGCTTGAGGTCCGATTTCTCCATCGAGACGCCCGGAGCTGGGGTATCAGCAGTCTTCTGGGTGTCGCGGCGGTGCACGCGAATCCACTCGCTGATCGTGCCCAGCGGGTTCTCGGATACCGAGGGGACGCTCGCCGTCACTGCCGCCTGCGCATCGATGATTCCGTAGCCGTAGAGGTTGTCCACGCCGGCTGTGCCGGTGTCCTTGGCGGTCTTCAGGATGCGGTTGATGACCTCAGGAGCTTTCATGTTCGGGTATTCCGAACGAATCAATGCGGCCACGCCCGCCACCAAAGGAGCCGCGCCGGAGGTACCGGACCAGCGCGCGTAGCCGTCATCTGGCAAGCCGCCGACCAACTGCTCGGCAGGGGCCGCAACGCCGATGGAAATGCCTTCGGTCGAGGAATCCTGCGAAGCCTTGCCGCTGGCATCAACGCCGGCCACGGTCAGCACTCCCGGAATGGTGGCCGGGGCGCCCACCTGGCTCATGCCGCCCGAACGGTTGCCTGCAGCGGCAACAATAACCACGTCATGGTCTTCTGCGTACTTGAAGGCGTCATCCCAGCTTTCCGGCCATGCCGGGCTGGTTGAACCGAGAGACATGTTGATGACCTTGGCCCCGGAATCCACGGCCCATTTCACGGCACGGGGGATCTGGGTTTCCACTGGAATCTTCGCCGGGTTGCCTTCGCCCATCCACAGCGACACAGACAGCAGGTCTGCTGCCGGAGCGACGCCGAGCACGCCGTCCTTGCCGCTCTTCAGCTTTGGCACCTTTTCGTACTCAGGTTCCTGGGGAATGTCCTCGTCTTCGTCTTCGGCGGTCTTCTTGGCCTTTTCCCACGCGGCCTTCAAGCGCTCGTTCTCGGATTTAACCCGCTTGATTTCGCCCTTGTTGTTGCCGCGCCCGCCGAGCAAGGTAGCCACCAAGGTGCCGTGCTCGCTCATGACGCCTATGGGCTTGTTGCCCTTGTCTCCGCCTGAGCCGGACATATCAGCACCGCCAACCACGGCACCCTTCAAGTCTGGATGCGCGGTATCAATGCCGGTATCAATGATCGCGACTTTGACGCCTTCGCCCTTTGTCGTCTTGTGCGCTTCGGCCACGCCCAACGACTTGAGCCAGTATTCGGACTCACGCATGTTGTCAGCGCGGGCAGGTACGCCCACGCTGAGCAGGGTGAAGGCCAACAGCGCTGCGACAAGCAGAGAGCCGAGCTTGAGGAAGCCCATTCTTTTCCTGGCACGCAAAGCTGAGCTCAAGACATCTCCTTGGGTCGGTGACTGGGTGACAGGTTCAGGCGGCGGCAGCTGAAGCCGCGATTCCGTCGAGAATATCGTGTTCGGAAGCAATCAGAACCATTTCGCGGTTCCCGCTGGCCTTTTCAAGGTAATGAAGGATGCGTTGCACAATGGCTGCGCCAGCTTGGATCACATCAACTCGTCCCGGATGCATGAAGCCCAGTGCCGCGCGCTCTTCCCGGCTGTAGGAAAGCATGCTGGCGGTGGCTTGGCGCATCTGGGCGAAGCTCAGCTGCGCCCCATGGATCTTTTCCGACTCGTACTGCTTCAATCCCAGGGCCTGGGCGGTGAGCGTCGTGAAAGTGCCTGCAACCATGATCACCGCGTCGACCTGCGCAACGTCAACCGATCCGGCCAAGGATTCCAAGGTGCTGTCCATGAATTCCAAGGCCTGGTCCGAACGCAATCCCGCTTGGTGGAACCGTTCGGTAACGCGCACACACCCCATGTCCAGGCTCTTGGCTGCCAACGGGCCGGTGGCATCACCGAGAACGAATTCAGTGGATCCACCACCGAGGTCGATCACCAGGCTCTTGCCGCTTTGCCCGTCCCGAACCGAAGCCGCACCGGCAAAGGACAGGGAGGCTTCTTCTTCACCGCTGATCACTTCCGGGGCAACGCCCAGGATCTTGGTGATCCGCTCGGTGAAGACCTCGCGATTCGATGCATCGCGGGCCGCCGAGGTCGCTGCGAAACGGATGGCTTCCACCCCATGCTCATCGCACAGCTTCTTGTACTCGCGAGCAGCTTCAAAGGTGCGCTCCAAGGCCTCGGGAGCGAAAGCTCCGGTAGCGTCAACGCCCTGGCCCAAGCGCACGATGCGCATGGTGCGCAGCACGTCGATCAGCTGGCCATCGGCCCCGATGTCCGCGATCAGCAGACGGATGGAGTTGGTTCCGCAGTCAATACCGGCCACGCGCATTAGGCATCATCCTGGTCAGCGCCCTGTGCGGATTCACGCACGGCACGCTTCCGGGCGCGTTCTGCGCGCTTGGCCGCTGGGTCCTGCTGTTCCTGGGTCTTCACGTGGCGCGAGCGGTCACGGCTCGGGGCCTCGGATTCGGTATCCCAAGCACCCACGCAGTAGCACTTGTCCTTGGACCACCACTGGGCAATCCCAGCCAGCGCTTCATCACCCAGCGGATTCACGCCCTCGCCGGCAGCCAGCGAGTGCCCTACCAGCACGTGCAAGCACTTGACGCGGGTCGGCATGCCGCCAGCGGAGACACCAGCGATTTCCGGAACGGCCCCGGTCCCCGAGCGCTGGCCAATCGCATCGCGGTTGGCCAGGTACGACTCGTGGGCATCGATATATGCCTGCGCCAGCTGCGCGTCCTCGCCCAGGCGGTCATTCATCTCGTTCATCAACCCGGCAGCTTCCAACCGCGACACTGCCGCAGTGATCACCGGGTGCGCCAGGTAGTAGGTGGTGGGGAAGGGAATACCCGAGGAAAGGCGCGGTGCCGTGGTGGCTACCAGAGGGTTTCCGCAAACGCAGCGCGCACCGATCTCCACCACATCGCGCACCGGGCGGTTCAGCTGGCGGGACAGGGTGTCGAGGTCAGCTTCGCTGGGTACTCGTCCGGCGGCGTCAAGGGCTTCGCGGATTGGCTGTTCAGTCACGGTTATAAGTCTCTTCGTGTTTAAAGTGGTTAGTCAGTGGCAGAACGTCGAACGGAGTCGAGCAGAGCATCAACCCATGGAAGTTCCTGGCGCACCTCGAAGGTGCTTCCGTTGCCGTCGGCGGGCGTCTCTTCATCCTTAGGGCGTTCACCCACCACCATGTAGAGCTTTTCACCAGGCATTACCAAGTTTATCCGCTCGCGTGCTTGCTGCTTGATGTACAGCGGGTCATCCCAGCGCGCGATCTCTGCCTTGAGGTCATCGCGCTGCGTCTCCAGCGCTTCGATCGAGGCATTCAGCTCATTCAGCTCCGCCATCTGCGTGCGGTAGAAATTCACCGTGGGCACGAGCATCACTGCGAAGAAGGCCAGGACCACGATCAAGGCGGCGATACGGCCGGAAAACCGGTGCGCAGCAACGGGTTCGCCCTCGGGGACGTGGTTCTGGCCAGACGGCTTCTGCCCCGGCTTGCGGCGTACGGCAGCAGAGAACTTCACCCGGTCATCGCGTCGGCGTTCGTTCTGCTTTTCCTTGGCACGTTCGCGCAGCGGCACCTTCGGCTTCGGCGCGTAATTTCCTGCAAATTTTTCCGGCTCACGTGACGCATCTGACGCTGGGCGTGCCGTCGATTTCGGCTGTGCTGCAACGCTTCTGGGCTTCTGCGCAGCGGGAGCGGCCTTCGGTGGGCGCGGCGTTGCAGGAGTTTGCCTGGCCTGCGCTTGTGGCCTGACGATGCGCAGAGCGTCGGTAGGCGGTTCAGCTTCGGAACCTGCGCCGTCATGTTTCGTCTGGTCAACCGGGGTTATTACGGCTTCTTCGGCCGGATCCGGAGTATTACGGCGAGGCATTCGCGGTGGTCGCTGAGCCATACTCCCCCAATTCCCGTGGTGCTTTTCTTGCGGTGTTGCCGTGGACTTGGCAAGATAATTCCATTAAATAACGAAAAGCCCGCCGGTATCCACTACCGACGAGCTTATTCGCTATTACTGAAAATTAGCTGTTGAAACGCGGGAACGCGCTACGGCCAGCGTAGACCGCCGAGGCGCCCAGGTCTTCTTCGATACGCAGCAGCTGGTTGTACTTGGCTACGCGCTCGGAGCGAGCTGGTGCACCGGTCTTGATCTGCCCGGCGTTGGTTGCCACGCAGATGTCAGCGATGGTGACATCTTCGGTTTCACCCGAACGGTGCGAGGTGATGGTGGTGTACCCGGCACGCTGCGCCATGGTCACTGCATCGATGGTTTCGGTCAGGGTGCCGATCTGGTTGACCTTCACCAGCAGCGAGTTGGCGGTGCCCTTGGCGATGCCGTCGGCCAGGCGCTGCGGGTTGGTGACGAACAGGTCGTCGCCTACCAGCTGCACCTTGTCGCCAATGGCGTCGGTCAGGGTCTTCCAGCCATCCCAGTCGTCTTCATCCAGTGGATCCTCGATCGAAACCAATGGGAAGTCGGCAACCAGGCCAGCGTAGTAGTCGCTCATTTCCTGGGCAGAGAGCGCCTTGCCCTCGAACTGGTAAGCGCCGTTCTCGTAGAACTCGGAGGAAGCGACATCCAGCGCCAGGGCGATGTCTTCGCCCGGGGTGTAGCCAGCGCGCTTGATCGCTTCGGTGATCAGTTCCAGAGCCGCGCGGTTGCTTGGCAGGTTCGGAGCGAAGCCGCCCTCGTCGCCCAGGCCGGTGGAGAGGTTCTTCTCCTTCAGCACGGACTTGAGGTTGTGGTAGACCTCGACGCCCCAGCGCAGGCCCTCGGAGAAGGTCGGCGCGCCGAGCGGGGCGATCATGAATTCCTGGATGTCCACGTCGGAGTCGGCGTGGGAGCCGCCGTTGAGGATGTTCATCAGTGGCACTGGCAGTACGTGCGCGTTAGGGCCGCCCAGGTACTTGAACAGTGGCAGGTTGGCGCTCACTGCAGCGGCGTTGGCCACTGCCAGGGAGACGCCGAGGATGGCGTTTGCACCCAGCTTGGACTTGTTGGCAGTGCCGTCCAGTTCAATCATGGTGGCATCGATGGCGCGCTGGTCGGTGGCGTCAAGGCCCTCCAGCTCGTCGGCGATTTCGTCGATGACGGACTCTACAGCACCCAGTACGCCCTTGCCGAGGTACCGGTCTTTGTCGCCGTCGCGACGCTCAGCTGCTTCGAAAGCGCCGGTGGATGCACCGGAAGGAACAGCAGCACGGCCATGCGAGCCGTCGGATAGCAGGACCTCGACCTCGACGGTCGGATTGCCGCGGGAATCAAGGATTTCGCGCGCGTGAATGGCGTCAATCAATGCCATGAGTATGGACTCCTTGTAGAAAAGGGGTGGTCTTGGGGCAGGTCAACCAGCGGTCGCTGATAAGACCGTCGGCGCCATTGCCTGTCTCTAGCCTAGCGCTTCGAAGGTGATTTGGGCGATGTTGTTGCGCCAGTTTCCGCGCCGTATTGCTGGCCCAGGGCCGCGCGCAGCACCGATTCGGCATCCAGGCCCAGCTCCTCGGCCCTCGCTGACAGGGCCATTAATTCCTTGGCCAGGGAGAACTCGTCGACGATTCGCTCACGAACCTGCTCGGTGACAAGCCCGGCCGCGGGCTGTGCCGATCCTGCTCTGGCATGGCGATCAAGCAATTTCTGCGCGAGCGCCAGGGACGGCAGCCCAGCGGGCAGTCCCGCGTTCTTCCGCTTCTTCGGCTGGCCGGCGCGTTCGGCCTGCTTCGCCGCATCCCACACGCGGATAATCTCATCCACATCCGTGATGACGTCCTGGCGGACCTGGCCCTGCTCGTCGAAAATATGCCGGTTGCGGCGCAATAGCTTCGCATTCAGCGTTTCGGCGACATCTTCCAGGCCGAAATGGTCTTGCTCCTCGGCGATCAGCGAATGCAGCAGGATCTGGAAGAACAAGTCCCCCAGCTCCTCCTTCAACAGATCCGGGTTCCGTTCAGCGATGGCGTCCAGCACCTCATAGCTTTCCTCAATGAGGTAGGTGCGCAGCGACTCGTGAGTCAGCGCGCCAGTCCAGGCGCATCTGCTGCGAAGGGTCCGTACGGTGGCGTTGAGCTGGTCTAGCTGCGTTCTGTTCTCCGGCATAGGAACATGCTATCGAAGCGGGCTTTCAGCCTGCGGCCAAGGAGCTGCCCATTGCTGCCCATTCGGGCTAGCATGGCCGTAGTTCATCCCGACGACGCGAAGGATTGCCAATGACCGTCCAAGACACCGCCCAGCTGGAATTCCTGGATCAGCTTCCAGCCAAACTCTTCATCGGCGGCCAGTGGGTTGAGGGGCGCTCCGAGCGCATCATGCGCACTGCCAACCCTTTTGATGACTCGCTCCTGGCCGAGATCCGCCAGGCCTCGACCCAAGACGTCGACGACGCCTATGGCGCTGCCGCCGCTGCGCAGCCAGGCTGGGCGGCGCTCTCCCCCGGCAAGCGCTCGAAGGTCCTGAACCAGGCCGCCGACTACCTGCAGTCGAACTTCGAGGGCATCCTGGCGCTGTTGACCGCCGAGTCCGGTTCCACGCAGTTGAAGGCGAACATCGAACTGGGCGGCACCATCGCTGCCATCCGCGAAGCAGCCACCTTCCCCACCCGCGTGCACGGCAAGATCCTGCCCTCCAATGCCGAGGGCAAGGAGAACCGGGTCTACCGCGAACCGGTCGGCGTGGTGGGCGTCATCAGCCCGTGGAACTTCCCGCTGCTGCTGTCGGCCCGGTCCGTAGCGCCCGCCCTGGCCCTGGGCAATGCGGTGGTGCTCAAACCCGCCTCGGATACCCCGCTGGTGGGAGCCTTGGTCCTGGCCAAGGCTTTCGCCGAGGCTGGCCTGCCAGATGGCGTGCTGAACGCAGTGGTTGGGTCCGGTTCGGAAATCGGCGATTACTTCGTGGCGCATCGGACCCCGTCGCTGGTTTCGTTCACCGGTTCGACTCCGGTGGGCAAGAACGTCGGGAAAATCGCGGTCAGCGGCGAGCACATGAAACGCGTGGCGCTGGAGCTTGGCGGCAACGCGCCATTCGTCGTGCTCGAAGACGCTGACCTTGACGAAGCAGCCAAGGCCGCGACCCTGGGCAAGTTCTTGCACCAGGGGCAGATCTGCATGGCCATCAACCGCATCATCGTCCAGGCTCCGGTCTACGAGGCCTTCATCGAGAAGTTCATCGAGCAGGTCGGCAAGCTCGGCTATGGCGATGCCGCCGATCCAGCCAACCTCGTGGGACCGATCATCAATGATGCGCAGTTGGCGTCGGTGAGCGGCAAGATCAAGACCGCACGTGGCCAGGGCGCCCGCGAAGTCCTGGCAGGTTCGATCACAGGCCGTGTGGTCTCTCCCCACGTCTTCGCAGATGTCACCAGCGGCATGGAACTGTTCCGCGAGGAGATCTTCGGCCCGGTCGTGGGCATCGCCAAGGCCGACTCCGAAGAGCATGCGCTGGAACTGGCCAACGACACCGAATTCGGCTTGTCCTCGGCCGTTTTCACGCAAAACCTGGAGAAGGGCGTCGCCTTTGCCCGCGGCATCAAGGCCGGGATGACTCACGTCAATGACATCACCGTCAATGATGAACCGCATGTGATGTTCGGCGGCGAGAAGAATTCGGGTCTGGGCCGTTTCAACGGCGAGTGGGCTATCGAGGAATTCACCACCGATCACTGGGTCGGCGTGCAGTCCACCAAGAAGCAGTACCCGTTCTAGGAACCACCTGCCCTTGGAACCAGCGAAGCCGCCCCTTGCTTGGGCAAGGGGCGGCTTCGGTGGTTGCCTGGCGGCTGGGTCCTGGAACTAGTCGGCGACGTTTTCGTATTCGTCTTCTTCGTAGTCCTCGTCATCCAGCAGGTTGTCGTAGTAGTCGTTGATGTACTCAACGAGCAGCTCGCGCATTTCCAGCGGGACGAAAGCAGCTTCGGCGGCGTTCAGCGTCAGATCCAGCAGATCTTCCAAGTCGTAGTCGAAGGCTTCTACCAGCAATTCGAACTCATCGGACAAGGAGGTGCCGGACATCAGGCGGTTATCCGGCGAGATGGTGACATTGAAACCGGTCTGGACCAGCAGGTCGATCGGGTGGTTCCCGATGCCTTCGCCGAATTTGGAGGTAGCACCGGTCTGCAGGTTCGAGGACGGGCAGACTTCCAGCGGGATGCCGCGTTCGCGGACCCAGTTCGCTACCGGGCCCAGCGATACCAGGCCGGTATCGTCGCTGAGTTCTTCGCCGTTCTCGTCGATAGCTCCGAACTCGATCTCGATGTCCTCGGCTACGCGGACTCCGTGGCCCAGGCGCTGGGCGCGGCCGATCAGGATGGCTTCCTTGATGGAATCCAGGCCGGCTGCTTCGCCAGCGTGCACGGTGGTTGGGAAGAGATTCTCGGCCAGCAGGTCGAAAGCTTCCTTCATCACCGAGGGCGGGAAGCCATCTTCAGCACCGGCGATATCGAAACCGACGACGCCACGACCACGGTGGCGCAGGGCCAGCTTGGCGATTTCCACGCCTTGGTCGCTGTGGCGCATGGCGGTAACGATCTGGCCGATCTGCATCGGGTGGCCCTCGGCGTTGAGCTGCTCGCAGGCCTGGTCCAGGCCTTCCTGGATGGCGTCGACGACGTCGTCCAGGCTCAAGCCTTCGCGGCGGTGCTGCTCTGGTGCATAGCGGACTTCGCCGTAGATGACACCGTCTTCAGCGAGGTCCTCTACGAATTCGCGGGCAACGCGGATCAGCGCATCTCGGGTCTGCATGACCGCGACGGTGTGCTCGAAGGTTTCCAGGTAGCGTGGCAGCGAGCCGGAGTCGGCTGATTCACGGAACCATTCGCCCAAAGCTTCTGCTTCGGTCTCTGGCAGCTCGTGTCCAATCTCGGCGGCCAGCTCGATGATCGTCTGAGGGCGCAAACCACCGTCGAGGTGGTCATGGAGCGAAACTTTAGGCAGATCCCGGAAATCGAATTCGGGATCGTAGTCAGTATGAATCATTTCTTCAGTCACACCACTGAGCCTAGTCGCATTTTCGTGGAACTGACAGCTCCAACGGGTAAAGATCTGCGAGCCACTATGTGACCCTGATCAATACGGGAGGTTAACCCTCGTCAGGGGTTGGCGGGACGGTCTGCCTGGCTGGTTGCACCGGGTGCCCTTCGCGCTTCGCCGCGCGCCGATGCAGGCGATCCAGCACCCAGCTGACGATCCGGTCGATGACGAATCCGAGCACTACGGCGATGACAATGGAAACTGCAATGCCCAGCAGCTTGTTGTCGTGCATCCAGTTGCCGGCCAGCGCACCGATGCTGACGGAGTAGGCGGCCCAGGTCAGCACGCCGATGGTGTCGAAGAGGGTGAAGCGCTTGTGGCTGAATCCGGTGGCGCCCGCGGTCAGGTTCACGGCCACTCGGCCAATCGGGATGTATCGGGCCGTGAAAATCAGCAGAGCGCCCGAGGTTTCAAGTTTCTTCTCGGCATAGTTCAGCACCCGCTGCGCGCGTTGCCCGCGCATCCACTTGAAGCCCCTGGATCCGATCTTGCGTCCGATGGCGTACGTGATCTGGTCGCCGAGCAAGGCACCGCCGGCACCGAGCAAGCCGATCAGGACAAGGTTGGGAACACCGGTGTGGACGCCGACCGCGGCCAGTGAAACCAAAAATGATTCACTCGGGACGAGGGGGAAAATCGCATCGATCATGCAGAACAGAAACAATAACGGCAGGATCCACCATGCGCTGGCGGCCTGCGTGATTGCCTCATTGACTAATTCCATGCGTGCCTACATCTACTTTCCCAAGGCGCTCCATGCGCTGAATGTCTCTCCATTTTCGCTCGAGAACTCACCTGCGCGCATCCTGCTTACGTTGCGTTGTGGACAATTCCCATCTGCTACCCAGGTAGGAGTTAACTGACTAACGTTTGACTACGCCGTTATTGTTCCCGGGAACTTTCTGGGAACTTCTACTGCGGCAGCTGGCCTGGGAACCACCAGGATGCCAGGCCATTGCTACCGCAACTTCGAAGACGAACGGACCTGCACGGCCCTCCGGAAAGAAAAGCCCAGCTGCTGCAGGCAGCGAGGCCGGGGAAGAGCACTCGCAGGGCGACCAGGCTCCCGATATTTCTGGAGCGGGGCGCAGATTCCCAGCGGATCGGTCGCCGGCAAGCGAAAGAGCCGGGAAACACGGCAACGTGTTTCCCGGCTCCTTGAGCGCCCATCCGGATTCGGCTACTTGGCGGCGATGCGGTCCAGGATCAGGCGGGTGTCCGGACGGTCATCGGCCGAACCGATCATGATGGCGCGCTGGACCAGCTCGATGGCACGCTCCATCTTGGCCGGGGTGTCGGTCAGCAAGGTGGCAATCGGCTCGCCACGGCGAACCAAGGCACCTGGCTTCACGTGCATGCGCACGCCGGCGCCGGCCTGGACGCTGTCTTCCTTGCGGGCACGTCCTGCGCCCAGGGTCCACGCGGCCAGGCCGATGTCCATGGCGTCGAGCTTGATCAGCACGCCCTCGGCGGGCGCCACCACGGTGTGCGATTCCTTGGCTACCGGCAGCTTGGCATCCGGATCGCCGCCCTGGGCCGCGATCATCTTGCGCCAGATGTCCATGGCCTTGCCGTTCTTCAGCGCACCGGGGACATCCGCATCCTTGATGCCTGCCCCGGCAAGCATCTCGGTGGCCAGGGCCACGGTCAGCTCCACGACGTCCTCTGGTCCGCCGCCGGCCAGGACCTCAACGGATTCCTCGACCTCGATGGCGTTGCCGGCGGTCAGGCCCAGCGGGGTTTCCATGTTGGTCAGCAGCGCCACGGTGTTCACCGACGCATCGGTGCCCAGGTTCACCATCGTCTCGGCCAGTTCGCGGGCCATGGCCTCGTCCTTCATGAACGCGCCGGAGCCGACCTTCACATCCAGCACCAGGGTGCCGGTGCCTTCGGCGATCTTCTTGCTCATGATCGAGGACGCGATCAGCGGGATGGCTTCCACGGTGGCGGTGACATCGCGCAGGGCGTAGAGCTTCTTGTCCGCCGGAGCCAGTCCGGTGCCGGCGGCGCAGATGACCGCGCCGACGTTGGACAGCTGGGAGAACAGCGCTTCGTTGGACAGGGCCGCCTTCCAGCCGGGAATGGCTTCGAGCTTGTCCAGGGTGCCGCCGGTGTGGCCCAGCCCGCGGCCCGAGAGCTGCGGGACGGCCACGCCGAAGCTGGCGACCAGCGGAGCCAGCGGCAAGGTGATCTTGTCCCCCACGCCGCCGGTGGAGTGCTTGTCGGTGGTGGCCAGCTTCTTGCCCGACGGGTCGGTGAGGGCAGAGAAGTCCATGCGTTCCCCGGAGTTGATCATCGCGGTGGTCCAGCGCGAGATCTCGTTGCGGTTCATGCCCTGGAAGTAGATGGCCATATTCAGCGCGGACATTTGCTCTTCGGCGATGGCCCCGCGGGTGTAGGCATCGATGGTCCAGTCGATCATCTCGTTGCTCAGTTCGCCGCCATCGCGCTTGGCGCGGATGACTTCGACGGCACTGAATTGCTCGGTAGCCATATCAGGCACCTTCCATTCTGCTGTTGGCCGGTGTGCTCCGGCGCTAGAAGTTGAGATTCTGCGGCCCGAACGCGTCAGGCAAGAGGTCGTCGATTCCCACGATGCCGCGGGCTGTCTTGATCAGCAGCTGCGCCCCGCGGTGCTCGAAAAGCAGCTGGCGGCACCGGCCGCACGGGGTGATCAGTTCGAGCTCGCCCTCGCGCAGCTGGCCGAAGCACAGGAAGTATTCCATGGTGCCCCCGCCGGTGGCGAAGAGCTGGCCCACCATGGCGCATTCAGCGCACAGGGTGACCCCGTAGGCGGCGTTCTCGATGTTGCACCCGGAAATCAGGCGGCCGTCGCTGGTCAGTGCCGCGGCACCCACCCGGAACTCGGAGTAGGGCGCGTAGGCCTGGGACAGCGCGGCCGCAGCCGCAGCTTCGATCTGCGGCCACGGCGCGTTGTTGCTATTCATGGGAAATCGCTATTCCTTCACGTAGGGTTCGCCCGCAGCTGCCGGTCCGCGCGAACGCCCCACCAATCCGGCCACCGCGAAGATGGTCACCAGGTAAGGCATCATGGCCATGAACTGGCTTGGTACCGGGGTGCCGATGATCGTCAGGATCACCTGCAAGTTATCGGCGAAGCCGAAGAGCAGGGCGGCCAGGAAAGCGCCGATCGGGTTCCACCGGCCGAAGATGACTGCGGCCAGCGCGATGAAGCCGCGGCCGCCGGAGATTTCCTTGGTGAAGGAGTCGATGGCCACCAGGGTGAAGAAGGAACCGCCGATGCCGGCCACGATGCCGCCGAGGGTGACATTCCAGAAGCGGATCGCGTTGACCTTGATGCCCAGGGTATCGGCTGCCTTCGGATGCTCGCCCACGGCGCGCACGCGCAGGCCCCACTTGGTCTTGAACAGGCCGAACCAGACCAGGAAGACGGCCAGGTACATCAGGTAGCCGATCACCGACTGCTTGAACAGGATCGGGCCGATGACCGGGATCGAGGAGAGCAGCGGGATTTCAAGGACCGGCAGGTGCGCTGGCGAGTTGAAGCGCTCCGGGTCCTCCTGCATCACGGTGGTGAACAGGAAGCCGGTGATGCCCGAAACCAGCACGTTCAGGACCACGCCGACGATGATCTGGTTGACCACGTACTTGATGGAGAAGACCGCCAGGACCAGCGAGACCATGGCGCCGGCCAGGCCGGCGGCAACCAGGCCCGCGAAGGCGCTCTGGGTCAGCGAGGCGACCAGTGCCGCGGTGAAAGCACCGCCCAGCAGCTGGCCCTCGATGGCGATGTTGACGACGCCGGCACGCTCGCACAGCACGCCCGAAAGCGAACCGAAGACCAGCGGCACGGCCAGCACCACGCCACCGGCCAGCAGGCTGGCCAGCGAAATGCTGTTGATGTTGGCGCCGGAAACCACCCAGATCAGGAAGCCCAGCACGAACAGGACCGCCGCGATGGCGACCATCCAGGTGGCCAGGATCCTGCCCTGCTTGCGCTGCATCCACGCGTAGGCGGCAATGGCCAGCAGCAGCACGCCGAACACGATGTTGGTGATGCGGCCCGGGAAGACCAGTTCGGGCAGCTCGAAGGCGTCGCCGGCGCTGTTCAGCGTGAAGTGGGCGGCTTGGTCGTTGCCCAGCAGGCCGAAGCTGAAGAAGACGATCACTGCGATCACCGAGAGGATGATCGGGGTCTTCTTGCTCGGCAGGACGTTGATTGCCGGCTGCAAGGTGGAAGAGGTCACTTGGCACCTGCCTTAGTAGGTTCGAGCTTGGAGCTGCGCTTCTTCTTGCGGTTCATGCCGAAGATGGCCTTGACCAGCGGCGGGGCGGCGATGAACAGCACGATCAGCGACTGCACCACCGACACGATGTCGATCGGGGTGCCGGTGGTGATCTGCATGTTCACCGCACCGGCCTGGAACGCTCCGAAGAGCAGGCCGGCGAAGAACGTGCCCCACGGGGTGGAGCGGCCCAGCAACGCCACGGTGATCGCGTCGAAGCCCAGCGAGCCGGCGATGCCGCCGGTGAGCACCTTTTCGGTGCCTGCCACCTGTGCCACGCCTGCGGCACCGGCCAAGGCGCCAGCCAGCGCCATCGCAATGATGGTGGTGCGGGCCACGTTGATGCCGGCGGTCTGCGCGGCTTCCGGGTTGTGGCCCACGGCGCGGAATTCGAAGCCCACGGTGGAGCGCTTGAACATCCAGGACACGGCCAGCACCAGCAGCACCGCCATCACGAAGCCCAGGTGCAAACGCGAACCGGGGATCGCCGGGAAGATGGCCGAGCTGTCCAGGATCGGCGAGATCGGGTTGGTCTCGCCGGGACGGCGGAACCCCTGGGTGTTCATCAGGAAGTCGATCAGGTACACGGCCACGTAGTTGAACATGATCGTGAGGATCACTTCGTGGGCGCCGGTCTTGGCCTTGAGCAGGCCGACCAGGCCGCCCCAGATCGCGCCGCCGAGCAGGCCGAAGACGATCACCAGCAGCAGGTGCAGGCCGATGGGCAGGTGCCAGGCGAAGCCGATGTAGGCGGCCAGCACCGAGCCGATGATGATCTGGCCCTGGGCACCGATGTTGAACAGGCCGGCGCGGAATGCCACGGCCACGCCCAAGCCGGCGCAGATCAGCGGGGTGGAGACGGTCAGGGTCTCCAGGAACGGCTTGAACCCCTGCGAGGAGTTGTAGATCGAGCCGTTGAACAGCGCCACATAGCTTTCGGTGGCCGCACGCCAGAATTCGCCGAAGAAGGCCGAAGGCTGGGCGAAGAGGTAGCCGGCCGTTTCGCCCACCTTCTCATCGGTGACCGCAATCAGCAGGCCGCCGATGACCAGTGCGACGATGACGCCGAGGACCGAGACCAGGCCTGGTCCCTGGGTGATTTGGCGCAAGAGGTCATTGCCCGGCTTGCCGGAGCCGGGAACCACAGGTGCTTTCTCGCTCACTGCGCTTCTCCTTCCTGGTTGTCATGCTCGCTAGCTGGCTGGGCTTCAACCGGCTCGTTCTCCGCCTTCGCGAATTCGGCCTGGGCCAGGGCTTCTTCCTGCGAAACACCGGCCATCATCAAGCCCAGCACCTCGCGGGAGGTGTCGCCCGGCACGATGCCGTTGATCCTGCCCTTGTAGAGCACGGCAATGCGGTCGGCCAATTCCATGACCTCGTCCAGCTCGGTGGAAACGATCATCACCGGGGTGCCCTTGTCGCGTTCGGCCACGATGCGGCGGTGCAGGAACTCGATGGAGCCCACATCCACGCCGCGGGTCGGCTGCGAAGCGATGAACAGCTTCAAATCGCGGCTCAACTCGCGGGCCATCACGACCTTCTGCTGGTTGCCGCCCGAGAGGCTGGAAGCAGGGTTCAGCGGGTTGTCGGTACGCACGTCGAAGCCCTGGATCTGCTGCGCGGCGTTCTTCTTGATCGCCTCCAGGTTCATCGAGATGCCCTTGCCGAAGGGCGGGCGGTCGTAGAGGTCCAGCACCAGGTTCTCCTCAATGGAGAACTGGGTGACCAGGCCGTGCACCGAACGGTCTTCGGGAACGAAGCCGAGGCCCGAGCGCAGGATCTGCTTGACCGACTTGCCAACCAGCTCCTGGCCGGCGAGCTTGACCGAGCCGCCCGTCACCGGCTGGGTGCCCAGGATCGCTTCGGTCAGTTCGGTCTGGCCGTTGCCCTGCACGCCGGCGATCGCCAGGATCTCGCCTGCATGGATATCCAAGGTGACCGAGTCCAGCGTGGTGGTGCCCGCCGGGTCGACGACCGTCAGGTCCTTGACCTGCAGTACCGCCTGCCCGGGAGTGGCTGCGGCCTTGTTCAGGTTCAGTTCCACGGCGCGGCCGACCATGAGGTTGGCCAGCTCGGTGGTGGAGGATTCCGGGGAGACCGAATCGATGACCTGGCCGCGGCGGATCACGGTGATCACATCGGACACGGCACGCACTTCGCGCAGCTTGTGCGAGATGAAGACGATGGAGGTGCCGTTGGCCTTGAGCTGGCGCATGATGTCCAGCAGCTCGTCGGTTTCCTGCGGGGTCAGCACCGCGGTCGGCTCATCGAGGATCAGGATCTTGGCCTCGCGCACCAGGGCCTTGATGATCTCGACACGCTGCTGCACGCCAACGGGCAGGTCTTCGACGACCGCGTCCGGGTCCACGTCGAAGCCGTAGCGGTCGGAGATCTCGCGGATCTTCTTGCGGGTGACCTGCAGGTCAAGCACGCCGCCAGCCTTGGTGGTTTCTGCGCCGAGGGCAATATTCTCTGCCACGGTGAAGACCGGGACCAGCATGAAGTGCTGGTGCACCATGCCGATGCCCGAGGCCATGGCGTCGCCCGGTCCGGAGAACTCGACGGGCTTCCCGTCCAGCAAAATTTGGCCCTCGGTCGGCTGGTACAGCCCGTAGAGCACGTTCATAAGCGTGGACTTTCCAGCACCGTTTTCGCCGAGCAGACAGTGAATCTGGGCGTCATCGACCGTCAGGTCGATATCTTTGTTGGCGTAGAAAGAACCGAAGGCTTTCGAGATTCCTCGTAGTTCGAGTTTCACGATTCCACCATCTTCATTGTTCGTTTGGCGAGGTTCTTGCTTGCAGGTTGTTTTGGCCCTTAGGCAGGCATAAAGCGCGTCACCTGCCCACCGCTGTATTGCGGCGAGCGGTGACGCGCTCCATGGCTGGTTTGCCTAGACCTACTTGGGGCTGGAAGCCGATTCGATCTCCAGCTCACCGGAGATGATCTGCTGCTTCAGGGCATCGATCTCCTTCTTGGTGTCTTCGCCGATTTCCTCATCGAAGTTGTGGAACGGTGCCAGTGCAACGCCCTCGTTCTCCAAGGTGCCCACGTACGGGGTCGAGTCGAACTTGCCCTCGGCGTCGGTGCGGATGACATCTTCGACTGCGGTGTCCATGGTCTTCACGACCGAGGTCAGCATGACGTCCTTGTAGTCGGGAGCGGTCAGGAAGCCGTCGGAGTCGACCCACACGAGCTTGGCTTCCTTGCCGCCGTCGTTGGCCTCGACCACTGCAGCGCCAGCGCCCTTGCCCACTGGGCCGGCGACAGGCATGACAACGTCAGCGCCGGAAGCGATGAAGTTCTTGGTGATCTGCTTGCCCTTATCCTGCTTCTCGAAGTCGCCGGAGAAGGTGCCGTCCTGCTTCTTCTTGTCCCAGCCCAGCAGCTTGACGTCCTTGCCCTTGTCTTCGTTGAACTTGGCCACGCCGTCAGCGAAGCCGTCCATGAAGATGGTGACGGTAGGGATCTTGATGCCGCCGAAGGTGGCAACGGTGCCGGTCTTCGAAGCGGCAGCTGCTGCGTAGCCTGCCAGGTAGGCAGCCTGGGCCGTGTCGTAGATGATCGGCTTGACGTTTTCGATCGGCTTCTCGTACTGGAAGTCGACGATGGCGAAGTTCTTGTCCGGGTTGGCCGCGGCAGCCTCAGCGGTTGCGTCGCCCAGCAGGAAGCCGATGGTGACGGTCAGGTCGCAGCCTGCGTTGACCATGCCGTTGAGGTTGGTCGCGAAGTCGGCGTTCGACTTGGATTCTGCATCCTTGGTCTGGATGCCCAGGTCCTTCTCGGCGTTCTTCAAGCCGCGGAAGGAAGATTCGTTGAAGGACTGGTCGTCGAATCCACCGGAGTCGGACACAATGCAGCCAACGTAGTCCGGGAACTGGCCAGCCGAGCTGGTCTCTTCCGGTGCAGCGCCGCAGGCGCTCAAAGCTAATGCCGAGATGCCGAGCATGGCTGCAGCCATACCGGTCTTGCGCGATACGAAGCGCATCTGTTCCTCCAAAGAATCTTGCGAGATAATGCGGGAGGCAAGACACCTGACCCTCGTGCAAGGCTTCATTGCCTAGGCCTTACTCGAGCACACCAAAAGTCATAGCATTCCCATCGTTTCCATAGCCTATCGGAGATATGTCACAGGTAAAGACGATAAAGATTACAAACAGATAACTTACGGGCCGCAAAACGGCAAGCGCTTAACGCCAACGCCCAAGTCACTGACCGAATTGTTAAAGCGTCAAAGAAATGTTAAAAACTTTCGGGTTTGATGTGGCCAACGCCCTATTTGGCGTTTGCCTCGCGCACAGCCTGCATGGCGGCGGCCGCCATGATGCGAACCCCCACGCCAATGCACGATTCGTCCGGGATATAGTCCCCGCGGTGCAGGTCATAGGTTTTGCCGCCCGGGGTGCGGGTTCCCAGCCGCAGCATCGCACCGGAAACCTTCTGCGTCATCCACGCGAAGTCCTCCCCGCCCATGGACTGCGGAGTCAGCTCGATGGCCTCGGCCCCGAACTCGCGGCGCGCGGCGTCCTCGATCAATGCGGTCTCCGCCGGAGCGTTGACCACAGGAGGCACTCCACGGGTGTGCTGCAGCTTGATTTCCACTCCGTAGGGAGCGGCGATCTGGCGCACGGCCTGGTCCAGCAGCTCACCGGCCTCGTACCAGACATCGCCGTCCAGGCAGCGCATGGTGCCGGCCAGGTATCCGGTGGCGGGGATCGCGTTCGGCACGCTGCCGGCATGGATCTGGCCCCAGACCACCGAGACGGCCGAGCGCACGTCGACCTTGCGTCCGAGCACGGCCGGGACCTGGGTGGCGATCTGGCTCATCGCGAAAACGATGTCTTCGGTCAGGTGCGGGCGCGAGGTGTGCCCGCCCCGGCCGTTGACCTCGATGCGGATGGTGTCGCTGGCCGAGGTGATCGCGCCGATGCGGGTGCCGATATGCCCGGCGTCGATCCGCGGGTCGCAATGCAGCGCGAGCACCCGCGGCACGCCATCGAGCAAGCCCTGCTCGATCACCGACAGCGCCCCGCCGGGAAGCTTCTCCTCGGCGGGCTGGAAGATCACCCGCACGCAGCCATCGAGCTTGCCGGCGGCATGGATCCTTCCCAGGGCCAAGGCCACGCCGATCATCACGGTGGTGTGGATGTCGTGGCCGCAGGCGTGCGCCACGCCCTGGGTCATCGAGGCGAACTCCAGGTTGGTTTCCTCCACCACCGGCAGCGCGTCGATGTCGGCACGGAAAGCGATGCGGATGGGCCCTTCGCCAATGTCCACGAAGGCGCCGGTGTCGGCCATTTTCTGCGGCGCCAGCCCGGCAGCACGCAGGGTTTCGAGAATCCGCTCGGTGGTTTGGTGCTCAGCAAAGGACAGCTCCGGGTTGCGATGCAGTTCCCTGCGGAAGCCGATCAGCTGGTCGATCAGCGGCTCGGTGAAGTCGCTGACGGAAGCCGGATTGCCATTTTCATTCACGGTGGACACCTTTTGAAGATACTCGGCACGGTGCAGAAAATGACAGTTTTCCGTAATGTTCGGGCGCATTGCGCAACATCAGGCAAGGGAAACGGGGCGCGCCGACCTATTGCCGGCCAGCTCGCCCCGTTCGCAATCCTGCTGTGCTAGAGCACCTCGGTAGCACCGTCGGCCTTCAAGGCCTCCACGGTCTGCTTGACCTTCTGCGCATGCTCCTTGGTGGTCACCAGCAACGCGTCGGCGGTATCCACCACGACCACATCCTCGATCCCGACCAGGGCCACCACGCGCGGGCGGTCCGAATAGACCACGCCGGTAGCACTGTCGGCATACACGCGCACCGACTCGCCGCCCAGGTTGATGATGCCCTCCTCGGCACTGGCCTTGTTCAAGCGGCCGATCGCGGCGAAGTCGCCCACGTCGTCCCAGTTGAAAACGCCCGGGATCACCGCGACGTCGCCGGCCGCGGCGGCCGGCTCGGCCACCGCATAGTCAATGGCGATCTTCGGCAGATCGGCCCAGACTTCGCGCATCACGGTTTCGCGCTGATCGGTTTCCCAGGCATCGGCGATCTTCATCAGGCCCGCGTACAGCGCCGGCTCGTTGGCTTCCAGGTGCTTGAGCATCAGGCTCACCGGCGCGACGAACATGCCGGCATTCCACAGGAACCCGCCCGAGGCCAGGTACTTGCGGGCGGTGTCCTCATCGGGCTTCTCCACGAACTGCACCACGCCGCGCGCCGACGGCGCATTGGGCACCTGCAGCGGTTCGCCGGTCTGGATGTAGCCGAAACCGGTGGAAGGGTGCGTCGGGTGGATGCCGATGGTCACGATCTTGCCGGTCGCCGCGGTATGGATCGCTTCGCTCAGCGCGGCCTGGAACACCTCAACCGGCTCGATGACCTGGTCCGCGGCGAAGGAGCCCATGATGATGCTCGGGTCGCGGCGGTACAGGATCGCGGCGGCCAGGCCGATGGCGGCGGCCGAGTCGCGCGGCTCCGGCTCAAGCACCAGGTCCTCGTCGCACAGCTCGGGCAACTGGGACACTACGGCTCCGCGGTGCGCACGCCCGGTGACCACCATGATCCGTTCGCCGGCCAGCGGGACCAGGCGGTCATAGGTGGCGCGGATCAGCGTGGATCCGGATCCGGTCAGATCGTGCAAAAACTTCGGAGCGGAAGCCCTGGAGAGGGGCCACAATCGGGTGCCGACGCCGCCGGCGGGGATCACGCCGTGGAATCGGGCTAATAGGTCTGCATTCACGCCTTCCAGACTAATTCATTCGGTGGATAATCCTGTCCATTGAAACCTGTGCAACAGATTAAATACGAAAACATCGCATGAGGTATTACGGGCGGGATTTCGGCCTTTTAGCGCATAATTACCCCTTTTCGGTGAACATGCTCACAGGAACGAGACACGAAATAGATTGGAGCTAGCCAAGTGGTTTAGACTCGCACAAGGAACGCTCGCACAAGTGCGTCAAATCTCATTGTGTGCAATATACACATGCGCCGTTGCGAGCCTTGGAGGTTTAGTTCAGTGTCGAAGACTTCGTCAGGCACCCTATACCGCGGCCATGAAGGCATGTGGTCCTGGGTGGGACACCGAGTCACCGGTGTCGTTATTTTTCTTTATCTGCTGGTGCACGTGCTCGATACGGCCATGGTCCGTGTCGATGCCGGCGCCTACGACGCAATCATTAGCACCTACCAGACCCCGTGGATGGCACTTGGTGAAACCGGTCTGGTTGCAGCAATCCTCTTCCACGCATTCAACGGTCTGCGCTTGATCCTGGTCGACTTCTGGAAGCAGGGTACCAAGTACCAGCGCCAGTTGCTCTGGGGCGTATTGATCCTCTGGGTCATCGTCTTTGCGGGCTTCGCCATCCGTCACCTGTCGATCGCATTTGGGAGCCACTAAGCCATGAGCGTTTCTATTCCTGCTCCTCGCAGCCAGCGCATTGATCCAAAGTACAAGCGCGGACCAAAGTCCCGCGGAAGCTTCGAAATGCTGGCATGGCTGTTCATGCGCCTCTCCGGCGTCGTGCTGATCGTCCTGATCTTCGGCCACCTGATCTCCAACCTGATGGTCGGCGAAGGCATCTCCGGCATCAGCTTCGGCTTCGTGGCCGGCAAGTGGGCCTCGCCGCTGTGGCAGTTCTGGGATCTGGCCATGCTGTGGCTGGCCATGCTGCACGGCACCAACGGCGTGCGCACCATCATCAACGACTACGCAGAGAAGCACGCTACCCGTGCATGGCTCAAGGGCATCCTGTACGTCGCCACGATCTTCATCATCGTGCTTGGTTCCCTGGTGATCTTCACCTTCGATCCATGCGTCGCCGGCAGCCAGCTGCCGCAGTGCTAATTGGAACTCCCCTAGTTCCAGCCAATAGCCACACAGATTTTTAGAAAAGAGAGCATCAAGAATGCAGGTACATAAGTACGACGTTGTTATCGTCGGTGCCGGTGGTGCAGGCATGCGTGCAGCGATCGAATCCGGTCAGCGCGCACGCACCGCAGTGCTAACCAAGCTTTACCCAACCCGCTCGCACACCGGTGCGGCCCAGGGCGGCATGTGCGCAGCACTTGCCAACGTCGAGGAAGACAACTGGGAGTGGCACACGTTCGACACCATCAAGGGTGGCGACTACCTGGTTGACCAGGACGCAGCCGAGGTCATGGCCAAGGAAGCCATCGACGCCGTGCTGGACCTGGAGAAGATGGGCCTCCCATTCAACCGAACCCCAGAGGGCAAGATCGACCAGCGCCGCTTCGGCGGCCACACCCGCGACCACGGCAAAGCCGCCGTGCGACGCGCATGCTACGCAGCTGACCGCACGGGCCACATGATCCTGCAGACCCTGTACCAAAACTGCGTCAAGCACAACGTCGAGTTCTACAACGAGTACTACGTGCTCGACCTGCTGATGGTCGAAGAGGACGCCTACCGCGAGGACGGCACCGCCTACAAGCAGAAGCGCGTTGCCGGCGTCGTCTCCTACGACCTGGCTACCGGCGAACTGCACGTCTTCCAGGCCAAGTCGGTCATCTTCGCTTCGGGCGGCGCCGGCAAGGTCTTCAAGACCACCTCCAACGCGCACACCCTGACCGGTGACGGCATGGGCATCGCCTTCCGCTCGGGCCTGCCGCTGGAGGACATGGAGTTCTTCCAGTTCCACCCAACGGGCCTTGCCGGACTGGGCATCCTGCTCACCGAGGGTGCACGTGGCGAAGGCGCGATCCTGCGCAACTCGGATGGCGAGCGCTTCATGGAACGCTATGCGCCGACCATCAAGGACCTCGCACCACGTGACATCGTGGCCCGCGCGATGGCCAACGAAGTCCGCGAAGGCCGCGGTTGCGGCCCGAACAAGGACTACGTGCTGCTGGATCTGACCCACTTGGAACCAGAGCACATCGAATCCAAGCTGCCGGACATCACCGAGTTCGCCCGCACCTACCTGGGTGTCGAGCCATTCACCGATCCGGTGCCTGTCTACCCCACTGCGCACTACGCAATGGGTGGCGTTCCAACCAACATCAACACCGAAGTGCTGCAGGACAATGACACCGTCATTCCTGGCCTGTTCGCTGCCGGCGAGGTTGCTTGCGTATCGGTCCACGGCTCGAACCGCCTGGGCACCAACTCGCTGCTGGACATCAACGTGTTCGGCAAGCGCGCCGGCGTTGCCGCTGCCGAGTACTCCAAGACCGCCGACTTCGTCGAGTTGCCGGAGAACCCGGAAGCATTCGTCACCGCGCAGATCGACGGCGTGCTGACCGGCAACGGCACCGAGCGCGTCTCGGACCTGCGCTCGATCCTGCAGGAGACCATGGACGCCAACGTCCAGGTATTCCGCGACGAGCGTTCGCTGAAGGAAGCGCGCGACGTGATCGAGGATCTGCGCCTGCGCTACAAGAACATCAGCATCCAGGACAAGGGCAAGCGCTTCAACCTGGATCTGCTCGAAGCCATCGAGCTGGGCTTCCTGCTCGACTTGGCCGAGGTCATCACCGTTGCTGCATTGCACCGCAAGGAATCCCGCGGCGGCCACTACCGCGAGGACTTCCCAGACCGCGACGATGAGAACTTCATGAAGCACTCGATGTCCTACCGTGACGCAGAAGCCGTCACCGAGGACATCAAGGGCATCCGCATGGAGACCAAGCCAGTGGTCTTTACCCGTTACCAGCCAATGGAGCGTAAGTACTAATGAGCACCGAACTGCCAGAACCACCGTCAAAGATCGACCTGAAGCCAGGCGTTGGCGGCGGCGGAGAGATCCCGAGCTTCGACATCACCCTGCGCGTTCGCCGCTACCTGCCAGAGGCTACTGCGGACGCATACTGGGAAGATTTCAAGCTGACCATGTACGGCACCGACCGCGTGCTGGACGCCCTGCACAAGGTCAAGTGGGAGCAGGACGGCTCGCTGTCGTTCCGCCGCTCCTGCGCCCACGGCGTGTGCGGTTCCGATGCCATGCGCATCAACGGCCGCAACCGCCTGGCCTGCAAGACCTTGCTCAAGGACCTGGACACCTCCAAGCCGATCACCGTTGAAGCCATCAAGGGCCTGCCCCTTGAAAAGGACCTCATCGTCGACATGGAACCGTTCTTCCAGTCCTACCGCGAGATCATGCCATTCCTGATCTCCAAGGGCCACGAGCCAACCAAGGAACGCTACCAGTCCGCCGAGGATCGCGAGATCTTCGACGACACCACCAAGTGCATCCTGTGCGCTGCTTGCACCAGCTCCTGCCCGGTGTTCTGGACCGATGGCCAGTACTTCGGCCCGGCCGCGATCGTCAACGCCCACCGCTTCATCTTCGACTCGCGCGATGATGCAGGCGACATGCGCCTGGAGATCCTGAACGACAAGGAAGGCGTGTGGCGCTGCCGCACCACCTTCAACTGCACCGAAGCATGCCCACGCGGCATCCAGGTGACCAAGGCTATCGCCGAGGTCAAGCAGGCAATTCTGGCGCGCACCGTCTAAGGACGCGCTGAGGGCCCGAACCGTTCAACGGTTCGGGCCCTTTTTGCATCCCTTCAACGCCCCCGCCTCGCGTGGCATGATGGGCAGTACTCGCCCTTTTCCCAATGCACCACATAGCTGAGGAGCAAACATGGCCAGTGAAGATCCCACCTCGACAACCCAAGCAGGAATCCCGGCAGCCAGCGATCGCAACTCGCTGACGGTGGGCGCCAACGGCCCCATCGTGCTGCACGATCATCATCTGGTCGAGACCCTGCAGCATTTCAACCGGATGAATGTTCCCGAGCGCCGCCCGCATGCCAAGGGTTCCGGAGCCTTCGGCGAATTCGAAACCACCGAGGACGTATCCCGGTACACCAAGGCGGCCCTGTTCCAGCCTGGCGTGAAAACCGAAACGCTGATGCGTTTCTCCACCGTTGCCGGCGAGCTCGGCTCTCCCGACACCTGGCGCGATGTGCGCGGCTTCTCGATGAAGTTCTACACTTCCGAAGGCAATTTCGATCTGGTCGGGAACAACACGCCGGTGTTCTTCGTGCGCGACCCGATGAAGTTCCCGCACTTCATCCGCTCCCAGAAGCGGCTGCCCGATTCGGGGCTGCGCGATGGAACCATGCAGTGGGACTTCTGGACGCAGAATCCGGAATCCGCCCACCAGGTCACCTACATCATGGGCCAGCGCGGCCTGCCCAAGACCTGGCGCGAAATGAACGGCTACGGCTCGCACACCTACATGTGGGTCAATGCTGCCGGAGAGAAATTCTGGGTCAAGTACCATTTCCTGAACAAGCAGTCCGAGAAGTTCGAGACCATGCGCGGGGCGCAGGCCGAGGCACTGGCCGGATCCGACGCCGACTTGCACCGTCGCGACCTGTTCGATGCCATCAAGGCCGGAAATTTTCCCCAGTGGGACCTGTACGTGCAGATCATGCCCTACGAGGAAGCCAAGACCTACCGGTTCAACCCCTTCGACCTGACCAAGGTCTGGTCCAAGAAGGACTATCCACGCATCAAGGTCGGCACCATGACGCTGAACCGGAACCCGGAGAACTTCTTCGCGCAAATCGAGCAGGCCGCCTTCTCCCCCGGGAACATGGTCCCGGGCATGGGGATGAGTCCTGACAAGATGCTGCTGGGACGCAATTTCGCGTACGCGGATGCGCAGCGCTACCGCATCGGCACCAACTTCCAGCAGCTGCCGGTGAACAAGCCCAAGTGCCCGGTCCACTCGTACAACTTCGAGGGGAGCATGACCTACGATCACACCAGGGATCGCAGCGTCTACGCGCCGAACTCCTTCGGGGATTCATGGAGCGATGAAACCGGACCGGCGGAGAATTCCTTCGAGTCCGACGGCGAACTGGTCCGCGAGGCCTACACGCTGCGCAAGGACGACGGAGACTTCGTACAACCCGGCATCCTGGTCCGCGAGGTGATGGATGATGCCCAGCGCGCCGAACTGGTGGACACCGTCACCGGGGCGCTGGATGGCGTCATCGAGCCGGTGCTGTCCAACGCGATCCAATACTGGAAGAACATCGACGCCGATACCGGAGCGAAGATCGAGGCCAACGTCCGCCAGAAGTGACTCGCCAGCCGACACGGAAAACGCCAGCCGCGAGGCTGGCGTTTTCTGCAGGGTGAACTAGGCAAGCGAGGAACCCAGCGGAATCTGCTCGCTGAAGTTCCAATCCCCGCCACGGGTATCGAACAAATGGATACGATCCGCCGCGAAGGACAGATGCGCCTGACCCAACGCAGCCTGCGCGGCGTCCAATTGCCGTGCAGGCACGTTCTGGGCGATGGTCAGGTGCGGATGGTAGGCGAAGGCTGATTCGTGCCTCAGTGCGTCGCCGAGCAGCGCGCGGTGCAGCTTCCAGCATTCGTCCGCTCCGGTTTCCAGCGGCAGGAAGACTACTTCGCTGGCCGGCCGGAAGGTCCGGGCCGGACCCAGATGGATGGTGAAAGGCTCCGCCGTGGCTGCTACCCGGCGCACCTGGGCAGCCGCCTTCTCCCAGGAATTCAGGTACGACCCGGACACCAAGGTGATATGCGGGGCAATCGGCGCGGTGGCCTCTCCCCCGTATTCCTGGCGCCACGCGCGCAGAGTCTCGCGGTGCGGCTGCGGCACCGGGATCACCACGCCCAGGGTGTACTCGAAAACCATTGGCTCTTAGACTCCCAGCGGCGGCAGGAAGCCGACCTTCTGGTAGACATCGGCAACGGTCTTCGACGCGACGACGCGCGCCTTGGCCGCACCGGCAAGCAGCAGGCGATCCAGCTCCGCCGGATCATCGAGCAGCTCCAGGGTACGGGTGCGGATGGGAGCCAGCTGCTCCACCACGGCTTCTGCCACAGCCACCTTCAGATGCCCGTACATCTTGCCTTCGAACTCGTTGACCAGTTCTGGCACATTCTTGCCGGTCACGGCAGCCAGGATATCGAGCAGGTTCGAAACGCCCGGCTTCTCGGCCTTGTCGTAGGCCACGACGGACCCGGCGTCGGTCACCGCGGACTTGATGCGCTTGGCGATCAGCTTCGGCTCATCCAGGACGTTGATCAAGCCGGCAGGGGATTCGGCGGACTTGGACATCTTCGAGGTCGGGTTCTGCAGGTCGTAGATGCGTGCGCCCTCCTTGGGGATGAACGCCTCTGGCACGGTGAAGGCCTGCCCGAAGCGGTGGTTGAAGCGCTTGGCCAGATCGCGGGCCAGCTCCACATGCTGGCGCTGGTCATCGCCTACCGGGACCCCTTCAGGCTGGTAGAGCAGGATGTCCGCGGCCATCAGGACCGGGTAGGTGAACAGCCCGACGCTGGCGGCATCCGCGCCGCCCTTGGAGGACTTGTCCTTGAACTGGGTCATGCGGCTGGCTTCGCCGAAACCGGTGATGCAGTTCAGCACCCAGGCCAGCTGCGCATGCTCGGGGACCTGCGACTGAACGAACAGGGTGGACTTGTCCAGGTCGATGCCGCCGGCGATGAACTGCGCAGCGGTCTTGCGGGTACGCGCGCGCAGCTCCGCCGGATCCTGCGAGACGGTGATCGCGTGCATGTCCGGGATGAAGAAGAATGCGTCGTGGTCATCCTGGGTCTTGACCCAGTTGACCAGCGCGCCCAGGTAATTGCCCAGGTGCAGCGAATCGCCCGATGGCTGCATTCCGGACAGGACGCGGGGACGGGTTGTTTCCATGGTTTTCCTTAGAACTGGTAGTCGACGACCAGCGGCGCATGGTCGGAGAAGCGCAAATCGTAGGCCGAGGCACGGTCTACGTGGGACTTGATGGCCTTGGCGGCTAGCGCCGGAGTGGCCATGTGGTAGTCGATGCGCCAACCGGCGTCGTTGTCGAAAGCCTGTCCGCGGAAGGACCACCAGGTGTACGGTCCCTGCACGTCGCCGGCCAGCTCGCGCGCCACATCCTTGTAGCCGATCTCACCGAAGAACCTGTCGAAGTAGGCGATCTCCTCGTCCATCACGCCGGCGCGCTTGTTGTGGTTCGGCTTCCAGTTCTTGATGTCCTTTTCGGTGTGCACGACGTTCAAATCGCCTACCACCAGGACGTGGTCCTTCTCGTTCTTCAATTCCACCAGGCGCACGTTCATGCGCTGCAGGAAACGGTACTTGTCTTCCTGCTTCTGGGTGCCCAGCTCGCCGGAATGGACGTAGGCCGAGACGACGGTGAAGCTCTCGCCGTTGATATCGAAGTCCGCCTCGACCCAGCGGCCGGATTCTGCGAAGTAGTCCTCGCCGATGTGCTCGCGCACGGCTGCCGGCTCGGTACGCGAGAGGACGGCAACGCCTGCGCGGCCCTTGTCCTTGGCCTCGGCATGCAGGATATGCCAACCCTCGCCAATCAGGTCGCGCAGGATCTTGTCCGGTGCGCGTACTTCCTGCAGGCACAGGATGTCCACGTCACGGGCGGCGATCCAGTCCGCCATATTGCGCTTGTAGGCCGCGCGAATGCCGTTGACGTTGACCGACGCGACGCGCAGCGCGCCGGCGTCCTTGTTGAGAATTTCCACACTGGTAGGTATCACTATTCCAGCTTACAAAATTATGCGATCGATTACGCGCTGATCTGGCCTGCGCCGGAACGCGGGCAACGAAAAAGGGCAACGATTGCGCGTTGCCCTGGACAATTAGTCGATAATTTCGCCATCCATCGGCTTGGCCGGCTTGATCATGTCCCGCGCATTCGTCGCGGTCATCTGGATCGTCTCCAGCGCCCGGTCGATCATGCCCTCGTGATCCTCGCCCCGGCTCTGGCGCTGTTCGGCGATCACGCGTGCCTGGACCTGGACGATCTTGAACGAGTGATCCAGCTTCATGTCGCGCTGGCTGGTGGCTTCGTCAACCACCACAGTGCCGGGCTGGGCGCGCGGGGTGGCCGCCGCGGTGGCTTCGCGCAGCGAGTTGTTGATCTTCTCGGCGCCCCGCTTGAGGCCGAACATCATGAATGCGGCCAGCAGCAGCCAACCGGCGGAGATGACGACTACAAACCAGCCGACGATCTGGTTGGAGTTGGCAGCGAATACCACTGCCACCAGAAGGACGATGACCATGACGGACATTGCCAAAGTTGATGCGTTCAGGGTAACTTTCCTGCCCTGCTTCGCGCTGCTGCCTAGAGGTTCCATGCCGTCAATTCTCGCATCATTACCCCGCTTCAAGCCAATTGGAACCGGGCCCTTTCGCCCACAGCGTGGCTAGCCGAACAGGCTGTGCAGGTCCTGCCCGGAAAGGCTCGCGCGAATCAGCAGGTATCCGCCGATGCCCACCACCCAGCCAAGGGTTTCCTGGGCGTATGCCGAGGCCTTGGCCCCCATTTTCTGCAACCAGGCCTCGATGCGCGGCCCGGCGAGCGCAAGCGCGCCAACCAGCACCAATGCCGGGACGATCATCACCAGGCAGTAGCCGATCAGCGCGAGCAGCTGCAGGCCGGTGCCCCAGCCGGCGCCCTGCATGACGCCAACGGCTGCGAGGTAGGGAAGCATCGTGGGAAGTTCCAGCAGGCCGGCGAACAGGGCCAGGGCAATCAACCCGGTGCGGGTATCCAGCGCAGTGCCCAAGCGGCTGCGCAGGCGCAGCGGCACCTGTTCGGTTGCATCCGCCGGTTCCGGCGCTGCCGGTGCCGCGCCGCTATGCGCGATGGCTTTCTTCCGTGCGCTGGCTTCCTTCTGCGCATCGGTGCGGTAGGTGAGCGCCCAGATGATCATCAGCGCCCCGGCGGCCATTGCCGCCAGCCGGAAGAACCGGTGCTCGAAGATGGCCGGGTCGATGAGCAGCAACCCGCTGCGCAGCAGCACGCCGATGACCCAGTAGAAGCCGGCGATCACCAGCAGGTAGGCCAGGACCTTGGCGATGGCCTCGCGGCGTCCCCGCAGCAGCAGCCACAGCGGAATGACCAGGGTGCCGATGCTGGTCGAATCGATCAGCGCCAGGATGAGAAGGGATAGTTCGGGATTGCTTGTCATGATGTCCATGGGTTCCACTGTTCCGCGGCCTGCCGGATCGCGGTATCGGCCAGTGGGCTGCGCCTTCTCCTCCTTAAGGGGGATACCGGCGGGCAGCCAGTTCGGGGATGCTGGAAGCATGGACTTCATTCGGCGGATGGGCAGCGGCGACAAGGAACCCGAGGTCGTCGGCACCTATCTGGTGCTCACCGTCGTCTTGCATCTTTCGGGACTGGCCAATCCCCCATGGTTTGCGATCCGCGGGTACGAATGGATCGTCTTGCTGCTCATCGGCTTGGCCGCTGTGCTGGTCCGTCGCCGTTTTCTCGTAGCCAGCTCCGTGGCCATGCTGCTCGCCGGCGCCGGCTTGCTGGCCGTGGGAAGCCTGGGCGGGTACTTCCTGGTCTTCGAATGCGTCTTCGGGTTGTTCCTGCTCGGTTCGGTGCGCACGCGGACGGTGGCGCTGGCGCTGCTGTGCTTGGCCGCCATCTCGCTGGCCATCGCCGCCTGGCTGGGCACCGGGAATCCGCAGGAGGTGGTGCTGGCCCTGTTCATGGCCGGCTTCATCCTCTTCACCCCGATGCTCTGGGCCGAGAATGTGCGCACCGCCAAGGAGCTGGCCAAAGCCGAAGCCCAGCGGGCAGAGGCTGTCCAGTCGGCGGCCGACGCCCGCGAGGACCAGCTGGTCGCCGAGCACGACTTTTCCCGCGTCCAGGAGCGCACTGCGTTGGCCCGCGAGATGCATGACGTGCTCTCGGCCAGGTTCTCGTCAATCGCCCTGCTCTCCGGCGCCCTGCTTCCGGCCGCACCCCAGGAGGTGCGGGCTCCGTTGCAGAGCATCCGCGATGAGTCGGTGTCCGGCTTGGAAGACATGGCCGCGATGGTGCGGATGCTGCATGCCGGGGGCCCTGCGCTGCAGGCGCGGATCGAGGATCTGCCTGAGCTGGTGGCCGGATTCGGCAGCCCGGTGCGTTGGGAGTACCGGGTCGCGCATCCGCAGCGCTTCAGCCCTGCGGTGCATACCGCCGCGCACCGCACGGTCTGCGAGCTGCTGGTCAACCACGCCAAGCATGCGCCGGGCACTACCCTGGAACTGAGCGTGGTCCAGGACCAGGGCCTGGCGATCACGGCGAGCAATGGCCTGCGGCACGATGCCAGCCGCGGCCCGGGGGCGGGCACCGGGCTGGAGAATATCCGCACCCGCGTCGCCGCGCTCGATGGCCGGTTCGGGGTACGCACCGGCCCGGATTTCGAGGTGCGCGTGGAATTCCCCGGACCAATTGAAGCAATGGAGAAGCCGTGAAAGTCCTGATCGTCGATGACCATGCGACCGTGCGCATGGGGATCCGGCTGGTGCTGCAGGCCGCGGAAGACCTGGAAGTCGTGGGCGAAGCGGCCGACGGGCGATCGGCCATTTCCATGGCCCGTGCCCTGTCCCCCGACGTCATCCTGATGGACCTGCGCATGCCGGTGCTCGATGGCATCGAGGCCACCAAGGCACTGCATGGCAGCTGCCGCGTCGTGGTGCTCACGACCTTCGATGACGACCAGTACCTTTTTGGCGCACTGCAGGCCGGGGCGCACGGGTTCCTGCTCAAGAGCGCCGAACCGCAGGCGATCATCATGGGCGTGCGTGCCGCGGCCCGCGGCGAATCCGTGCTGGATCCGCAGGTGACCTCGCGGATCCTGGCCCGGGCGCTGTCGCCGGAACCCGGCACCGCGAAGCTGCCCGATGGCTTGACCGGCAGGGAACGCGAGGTGCTCGACGGGTTGGCCGAAGGGCTGAGCAACCCGCAATTGGCGCAGCGGCTGGGCATCGGGCAGAGCACTGTGAAGACGCATGTCTCCCAGGTGCTGGCCAAGCTCGGGGTCTCGACCCGGCTGCAGGCGGCGAAGATCGCCTACGCGGCTACCAGCTCACCAGGCAGAACGGGTGGTCCTGCGGGTCCAAATAGACCCTGAAGGTCTTGGACCCTTCGCCGGTCGAGCGAGCACCGAGGTGCAGCACCTGTTCTTCGGCCAGGTCCAGGTCGGCGACTTTCACGTCGATATGCGCCTGTTGCGGGTGCACATGCCCAGGCCACTGCGGGGCCACGTACGGGCTGACCGCCTGGAAGGCGAGCGCAGGATGGTCCGGCGCATCGCCAATGGAAACCCAGTCGGGCTCGTTGTCGATGCGCACCATCCCGAGGAGCTGTTCATAGAATCCGGCCAGTGCATCGGGGTCCTCGCAGTCGATGACCATGGCCTGCCACGTGCCAATCATGTGGCCATTATGCGCGCCCCGGGGGTGCGCGTCTACCAGGACTCAGCCATTGCGCAGGTGCAGTGGTCGATCAGCGCCTGGACGCGGGCCGGGATCTGGACCCCCTTGGGCGTGATCGCCACGACCGCGTTCGGGTAGTTGGGGGCCTTGAGCTCGCGGAAGGCCAGCGGGCGGCCCTCGATGGAGACCTCGGCATTGTTCGGGCGGCGCATGAGCAGCCCGTAGCCCAGGCCGCGGCCCACCATCGCGGAGACCAGGATCATCTGCGGGACCGAGGCAGCGATCCTGGGCTGCAGGCCCTGGGAGGCGAAGAGCTGCTGCTGGTGCTCGGTGCTCGGGTCGGACTCGTAGATGATCAGCGATTCGTCGACCAGGTCGGCCAATTCCAGCGGCCGGGCGAGGTTGGCCAGCCGGTGCTCGGGATGCAGCACGACCTGCATCTCGGTCTGGTAGATCCTCTGCTTGTCCATGTCCGCGGGCAGCTGCAGGTCATAGACGAAAGCAACATCGATCTCGCCCTCTCGCAGGGCCGGCAGCAAGTCCTCGTGGGTGCCTACGCGCACATCGAGCTGCACCTCGGGGTGGTCGAACCCTTCCAGCGTGGCCGGAATCAGGTGCGGAGAGAGCGAAGCGAAGCAGCCGAAGCGCACCGGCCCGCGCAGCGCTCCTTCGGTTTGCGGGAATGTTGCACGCAATTCGCCGACATCGGAAAGGATCTTCCGGGCCATGGCGGCGAAGTGCTGACCCGAAGCGGTGAGCCGGATCCCGTGGGCCTTGCGGCGCAGGCACAACGTCTCCCCGGCATGCTTCTCGATGGCGGTAATTGCCTGCGACAAGGCCGATTCCGAGATTCTCAATTCGCTGGCCGCCGAACCGAGCGTGCTGTGGGCGGGAAGTTCAGCCATGATTTCCAGATGGCGCATCGAATACATAAGCCAGCCTTCAGAAGTTTTGCAGATATTTGAAGTTTACCTTACTTGTGCTTGGTGCCACACTGGAGTGACCCAAAACTCAGGTGCCAGTGATCGACGCCTCGGTACCACTCGCAAGGGAAGCACTATGACACAATCCAAGGCCGCCAAGGCCAACCAGCGCCGCGTAGCTTTCGCGACGGTCATCGGAACCACCGTGGAGTGGTACGACTTCTTCATCTACGCCACCGCAGCAGGCCTGGTCTTCAGCCAGCTGTTCTTCGAACCAGCAGGCCAGGAGATCGCGCTGCTGATCTCCTTCGCCTCGGTCGGCCTGTCCTTCCTCTTCCGCCCGCTGGGCGCATTCCTGGCCGGGCACTTCGGCGACAAGATCGGCCGCCGTGCGATGCTGGTCCTGACCCTGGCGCTGATGGGTGCAGCCACCACGCTGATCGGCGTGCTGCCGACCTACGAGACCGCAGGCATCTGGGCGCCGATCATGCTGCTGCTGCTGCGCATCCTGCAGGGCATCTCCGCTGGCGGCGAATGGGGCGGCGCAGTGCTGATGGCCGTCGAGCACGCCTCCGACGGCCACCGCGGCCGCGCAGGCTCCTACCCGCAGGTGGGCGTGCCGCTGGGCATGCTGCTGGCCTCGGGCACCATGGCGCTGATGACCGGGGTGATCTCCCCCGGCGATGCGTTCCTCGAATGGGGCTGGCGCGTTCCGTTCCTGGTGTCGATTATCCTGATCGCCGTCGGCTACTTCGTGCGCCGCTCGGTGGACGAGTCCCCGGTCTTCGAGGAAATCAGCGAGCACAAGGCGCAGACCGCCGTGCCGATCCTGGTGCTGTTCAAGAAGCACTGGCCACTGGTGCTCATTGCCGCGCTGGTCTTCGCCGGCAACAACGCCGCAGGCTACATGACCACCGGCGGCTTCTTCCAGGCCTACACCACCAACCCTGATGGCCCGGTCGGGCTGGAGCGCACCGACGTGCTGGTCGCTGTGGCCTTCGGCGCCGCCGTGTGGCTGGTCATGACCCTGGTCGCTGGCCTGCTGGCCGACAAGATCGGGCGCAAGCGCACCTACCAGCTGGGCTTCATCATCCTTGCCGCTTCCCTTTTCCCGGTCTTCGCACTGGTCAACTCCGGCTCGCTGGGCCTGCTCTACCTGGCCTTCGGCCTGTTCTCCATCGGACTGGGGCTGACCTACGGCCCGCAGGCGGCGCTCTACTCGGAGCTGTTCCCGGCCTCGGTACGCTTCTCCGGCGTCTCGATCTCCTACGCGATCGGCGCGATCGTCGGCGGCGCGTTCGCACCGACCATCGCCCAGGCGCTGGTGCAGGCAACCGGTGGCACCACCGCGGTGGCGATCTACCTGCTGGTTGTCGTCACGATTTCCTTCACCGCGGTCAGCATGATCCGCGACCGCTCGGGCATCGACCTGTCCTTCCGCAACCAAGCGGAGCAGGAAGTCGGCGCGCTGGTCTTCGACAAGCGCCGCGCTGATGCTGTGAAGGCTACCCAGGACGCCTAGGCGCTGCAAGCATAAGCCCGATGGCCCGTTTCCGAACGGGCCATCGGGCTTTTCTATTTCAGCTTGGTGCGCACCACATCCAGTCGTTTGCGGAACTCGGTCTATTCGATCTCGCCGCGGGCATTGCGTTCGCGCCGCACCGATTCGGCGCCGGCCGCAGCGCGGGCCACATGCCGTCGGCGGGCTGCGAAGATGATTGCACCGATCAGTCAGGATCCAGAAGGTCGGGGCTACCAGCCCGGGCCGTGCCCATGAATGCCGCGGGCAAGCACCAGCCGTTCCCCTCCTCGTCGCGCTCGTGGCGTTGGCGTTCGGCCGCTGTCTTAATGCAGTCCTCCCAGCGGCTGCGCCCCAAGCCCACCAGCGGCACCGAGGATACTCCGGGCGTTGGCCTTGCGGCATTGGCCCGCGGATGCGGGTGCCTGCTCCGCCAGACAGTAGCCCGGTCAGTGAGCGGGGTTCGTCGAATGCAGTTCTAGTGCCAGGTCATGCATGGCGGTGGCCGCCTTGGACGGGGCGACGGCGCGGGGGCGGGCCAGTGCGACGCGCACCGTTCGGGCCACCGGGTGGATAGGGCGCACCACCAGGTCCAGCCCCTCGTAGGAAACATCCACCGCCGGGCGCTGGACCAGCACCGCGTAGCCGAGCCCGCGGGCCACCATGGAGCGGGTCACCTCGAAGTCGGCGGTGCGGTAGCGGATCCACGGTTCGACCCCGGCGGATTCGAACAGGTTCTGCGTGTGCTCGCGGCTCGGCGGGACATCCAGCAGGATCATCGGCTCGCTGGCCAGCCGCACCAGCGGCACCTTCGGCTCTTCGGCCAGCGGATGCCCCGCGGGCAGCAGCACATAGGGTTCGGTGCGGAACAGTTGGGTGCGCTCGATGCCTTCGGGCAGGCCGAAGTCGTAGACGAAGGCCAGATCCAGCGTCCCGGCGGCCAGCATCTGGAAGATCTCCTGCTGCGTGCCGGCGAAGAAATCGACTTCCACCTGCGCGTAGCGCTGCCCGTATTCGGCGAGCAGCTCCGGAAGCACCGTGGGCGCCAGCGACGAGTAGCAGCCCACCCGAACCTTTCCGGCCAGCACTTCCCCGGCACCGCTGGCCATTTGCTCCAGGTCCCTGGAGGCCTGCAGGATTCCCTGTGCCTCGTCCAGCACGTAGCGCCCGGCCGGGGTCAGGCTCACGCCATGGGCCTTGCGCCGGATGGTCAGCTGCGTGTTCAGCACGCGTTCAAGCTCGTTGAGCCCGCCGGTCACCGCGGAGGCTGACAAATTCAGTGACTGCGCGGCGGCGGTGATGGAGCCCAGCTGCCCTACGGCGGCCAGGCATTCGAGCTGACGCAGCGTAAATTTCGGCACTATTCCTCGCTTATTCAGTGGATATTCCTCGAATATAACCATTTTACCCGTGGTTATGGCCTGCCTCACACTAGTGATTGAACAAGGAACCACTAAGGAGACAGCATGAGCACCGCCCCAGCGACCTGCCCGTTCACCGGCGCCCAGGCCACCCCCGGCACCGCACCAGTGCCGCACGCCAGCACCGAATCCGCAGTCCGCGAGGCCCCGGTCGCCGATTGGGTAAAAATCGAGGACCTGTACCGCGATCCGTTCCCGATCTACCAGCGCCTGCGCGCCGAGGCCCCGCTGCACTGGGTCCCGGCGGTGAACCGCTACATGGTGACCTCCTACGCCGCCTGCCACGAGATCGAGCAGGACGAAGCCCGCTTCTCCGCCAACGAGCGCAACTCGCTGATGAAGCGGTCCATGGGCCACTCGATGCTGCGCAAGGACAACCCGGAGCACCAGGTGGACCGCGACTCCTACGGAGCGACCCTGCGCCCGGGCACCATCAAGAAGCACTGGAACGGGATCTTCGCGCAGAACAACGAGAAGTACCTGGGCCAGCTGCTCGCCAAGGGGCCGGGTTCGGACTTCGTCTGGGACTACGCCGCACCGTACACCGCGGAGAACCTGCGGCTGATCTGCGGCTTCCACAATGCCACCCAGCAGGACATGCAGCGCTGGAGCCAGACCATGATCGACGGCACCGGCAACTACGCCGATGACCCAGAGGTCTGGGCCAAGGCAGAGGCTTCCTCGGCAGAGGTCGACGCGGCCATCGACGAGATGCTCCCCTATCTGGCGAAGAACCCGGACCACTCGCTGCTCTCCAACCTGGCCACCATGCCGATCCCGCTGGAAGCCATCCGCGCCAACCTGAAGATGACCATCGGCGGCGGGCTGAACGAGCCGCGCGACGTGCTGGCCACCACCGTTTGGGCGCTGCTGGAGAACCCCGAGCAATTGCAGGCGGTACGCCAGGACCCGGCTTTGCTCCCCAAGGCCTTCGAGGAATCGGTGCGCTGGGTCGCCCCGATCGGCATGTACCCGCGTGAAACCACCCAGGAGCTGGTGCTCGAAGGCATCAGCCTGCCAGCCGGTGCGCGCCTCGGAGTGGTGCTAGGCGCGGCCAACCGCGACCCGTTGGTCTTCGAGGATCCCGAAACGTTCAACATCTTCCGCGAGAAGAAGCCGCACCTGGCCTTCGGCGGCGGTGTGCACTTCTGCGCCGGCACCTGGATCGCCCGGGCCCAGGTGGCCCAGGTCGCCCTGCCGGCGGTCTTCGAGAAGCTGCCCAATCTGCGGTTGGATCCGGCCACCGCCAGCATCGATGCCGGCTGGGTCTTCCGCGGCATGACCAAAATGCGCGTCCTCTGGGACGCCTAATACAAGGAGCCTTCCATGCCTACCATCACCTTTGAACAGCCAAACGGCACCGCGACCGACGTCGAGGTCGCCGAAGGCGGCAACATCATGCGCGCTGCCGTCACCAACGGCATCGCCGGGATCGTCGGCGAATGCGGCGGCCAGGCCATGTGCGCCACCTGCCACGTCTACGTTAACCCCGAGGATGCAGCTGGTCTTCCAGAACTCTCGGAAGACGAAGACGAAATGCTCGACTGCACCACCGCAGAGCGCACCGCGAACAGCCGGCTGGGCTGCCAGGTTTCCCTGGGCGGCGCATTGCAGTCCATCCGCGTGGCCGTACCCTCCGAACAGGTCTGAAATGAACGAAAGCATCCTGATCATCGGCGCCGGCCACGCCGGCGTGCAGCTGGCCGAAACGCTGCGCGAGCACGGCCATGCCGGCGCCATCACCTTGGTCGACCAGGGCGCGCAACAGCCCTACCAGCGCCCTCCGCTGTCCAAGGACTTCGTGGCTTCCGCCCAGGAACCCGAGGTGCTGCCGCTGCGCTCGGAGGACTTCTACGCCCAGCAGCGCATCGAACTGCTGACCGGTGCGCGCGCCACCGCCGTTGACCGCGCCGCACGCACCGTGACCCTGTCCGACGGGCAGCAACGCGGCTATGACCGGCTGGTCTTCGCCACCGGCGCACGCAACCGGGTGCTGTCCTGCCCCGGCGCCGAGGACCCGCGGGTCATCGGGCTGCGCACGCTGCAGGACGCGGAAATCCTGCGCCGGCAGCTGGACGGCGCCCAGCGGGTCGTCGTGGCCGGTGCCGGCTTCATCGGTCTGGAGTTCGCGGCCTCGGCCCGGGCCCGCGGGATCGATGTCACGGTGCTGCACTCCGCTCCCCGGGTGCTGAACCGTTCGGTTTCCGCCCAGCTCTCCAACTGGTTCACCCAGGCCCATCGCGGCGACGGCATCGAGCTGCGCCTGGGCGAAGGCGTGCAGTCCATTGACGTGCAGGAGGATTTGCTAGTGCAATCCTCCGCCGGGGAAAGCTGCCGGGCGGATCTGGTGGTCTACGGCATCGGCGTGCTCCCCAACATTGAGTTGGCCGAAGCATCGGGATTGGAGTGCGAGAACGGCATCCTGGTGGATGCCGCGCTGCGCACCAGCGATGAGCGCGTCTACGCGGTGGGCGACTGCGCCAATGTCGGGCGCGACGGCACGCGGGTGCGGTTGGAGTCGGTGCAGAACGCCGCGGACCAGGCGCGCAGCCTGGCCCGCACCCTGTGCGGCGAGCCCACGGCGTACTCGGAGATTGCCTGGTTCTGGAGCATCCAGGGCCGCCACCGGCTGCAAATCGCCGGGCTGGCCGAGCCCACCGACAGCAGCGTGCTGCTGGGCGACCCGGGCAGCGAAAAATTCTCCATCGCACGGCTGCGCGACGGGCAATTGGTCGCGGTGGAATCCATTAACCGTCCCGCCGACCACGCTGCCGCACGCAAGCTGCTGGCCCGCGGCGAGCGCATCACCGAAGCGATGCTCGCTGGAGCATCCCTGAAGGACCTGGCCAACGCCGCACCGGTCGCGGCCTAGCACCCCCACTACTATCCCAATGAGGTCAGCTCATGAGCACACCCACCCAGCGGCACCCCGGCACCAGCCAGCGGCGCGTCGCCTTCGCCACCGTCATCGGCACCACCATCGAGTGGTACGACTTCTTCATCTACGCCACCGCAGCGGGGCTGATCTTCGCCCACCTGTTCTTCGAACCAGCCGGCGCGCAGATCGGCCTGCTGCTCTCCTTCGCCAGCGTCGGCATTTCCTTCCTCTTCCGCCCGCTGGGCGCGTTCTTAGCCGGGCACTACGGGGACAAAATCGGCCGGCGCGCCATGCTGGTGCTCACCCTGGCCCTCATGGGCGCCTCCACCACGCTGATCGGCGTGCTGCCTACCTATGAGACCGCGGGAGTGCTGGCCCCGATCCTGCTGCTGCTCTTGCGCATCATCCAGGGCATCTCCGCCGGTGGCGAATGGGGCGGCGCGGTGCTGATGGCCGTTGAGCACGCCCCGAAGGACCGTCGCGCCCGGGCCGGCGCCTACCCGCAGCTCGGCGTGCCGCTGGGCATGCTGCTGGCCTCGGGAATGATGGCGCTGATGACCGGCGTGATCTCCCCCGGCGAGCAGTTCATGGCCTGGGGTTGGCGCGTGCCGTTCCTGCTCAGCTTCGTGCTGATCGTGGTGGGCTACTTCATCCGCCGCTCGGTGGACGAGTCCCCGGTCTTCGAGGAGATCGCGCAGAAGAAGGCACAGACCCGCGTTCCGATCGTGGTGCTGTTCAAGAAGCACTGGCTGCTGGTGCTGGTTGCCGCGCTGATTTTCGCTGGCAACAATGCCGCCGGCTACATGACCACCGGCGGATTCCTGCAGGCCTATATGACGGACCCTGAGGGGCCTGTGGGCTTCACCCGCACGCAGGTGCTGCTGGCCGTCTCCTTCGGTGCAGTCATGTGGTTCGCCTTCACCCTGCTCTCCGGGGTCGTGGCCGACAGGATCGGGCGCAAGCGCACCTACCAGATCGGCTTCATCAGCCAGCTGCTGTGCATCTTCCCGCTATTCTGGCTGGTCAACGCCGCTAGCCTGCCGCTGCTCTACGTGGCGTTCGCGTTGTTCGCCATCGGTCTGGGCTTCTCCTACGGTCCGCAGGCCGCGTTGTACTCCGAGCTGTTCCCCGCCTCGGTGCGCTTCTCCGGGGTTTCCATTTCCTACGCTTTCGGCGCGATACTGGGCGGGGCGTTCGCCCCGATGATCGCCACCGCGCTGGTGCAGGCCACCGGCGGGACCACGGCGGTCGGCTGGTACCTGTTCGCGCTTACCGCAATATCGCTGGCGGCGGTCAGCATGGTGCGTGATCGCAGCGGCATCGACTTGGGTATCGGCAACCAGGCCGAGCAGGAAGTCGGCGCGCTGGTCTTCGACAAGCGGACCGCGGGGCAGCCCGTGCCCCAGGACGCGCTGTAGGATCTGCAGGGATCAAAAAACCGGCAGCCCACCATTGGCGGACTGCCGGTTTTTCGCGTCTACTTCGCGGCGTTGCGCTCTGCGGCTTTAATGGACACCACAATCGGGTAATCGGGTTCTCATCCCACCGCACCGCACCAAGATTTCCTTAGGACCGGACCTCGCTGGATTTCTCTGTAAGGTTTATCCAGTGGGCTCTCGACCTCACTGCTTCTCGATGGGGATGTGCAAATCGATTTGCAACGGCGGAGAATTGCGGATGCGATGAAGGGCCGCAGTTTCATAGTCCTGGATACTCTGAAAACCGAGGTGCCTAGCAATCTCAATTCTCATGCTGGTGTTACGAATCGGGAGCGCTTTGATCAGCTCGTCATACGCACAAGCAGTAACATGATCCTTCATCTGCCTGAGAATTTGTGGAAATGGCGAGTCAAAGTTGATCTCGATTGCGTTCTCATCAACCACATCTGGCATGTACTCGACTAGTTTCCTCGCGACCACAGATTTCGAAAGCTGTCCGGTCAGTCTTTCTAACGTCCCGTCCTTTCCTAGCGCCTTCATGGCCGCGCTCTTGGCCTCCTCAACTTTGACCTGAGGATCGTAGCCAAACGTCGAAGCTTGTTGCTCTGCTACTGCCTGCAGCACTTCCGAAGTGTAGTAGAGGTTCTCAATTTCGCTCACCGGCAGAACATGAATACCAAGACTAAATAAGGATTCAATTTCCTGCTCAGATCGCCAGTCCCCATCAACCAAACCGCGTGCTCTGACCCAATGGAAACTCGCACTATTCCGCAGGCCAGACACTGACCGGATGAGCGTATCGCATCCTCCGCTAGGCACCAGTAGCCAATCTGGGAAGAGCACCTTGTAAAGGCTCAGATCATGGCTCGTCGTTTCTCCTTCAATGAAGAGAATCTCCTTCCGCCCACCAAGAATGGCCTGTCGGGCGATTTCAGGCAAGGAGTCGTCCTGTGCAATCTCATGCAGATCCCACTGCATGGCTTGTTCGCCTTCCCACCGCACACCAAACACGGTTAGCACTTTCCCTCTTTGTTCAGAAAGGCTCGCGGCGAGGTCCAGGTCATGGGTCAACACGACAAAAGCACAATCATTACGTGTAGCAATAATGGTTTTTATGAGTTCATCGGAAATTGCTCGATGCAGATGTCTCTCCGGCTCATCGATAATAAACGTCACCCCGGACGGGGCAGTAATAATTTCAGCGGCGAGCAATAGCGCGCTCTTCTCACCATCGGACATCAAATGAATCGGATATGTCACGTCAGAATTGAGATGCTTCGCAAAAAAATTCTCTGTAGAATCCACGCCTATTTCAATTTCCAGGGCCGAAGTTTGAAGCACTGTATTGAACGTGTCGAGAACACGTGGACCTATCCTCCGGGTAACATCTTCAGTGCTCGACCCCGCCTCATACAGATCTACGCGTGCCCTGTTCTCCTGGTTGATCTTGGCTAGCATATCGAACAAGGCAATCCCCGAGCGCTGTGAATCACTGTGATCAAGATAGCGCGAACTAAATTCCTGATCCCAATGCGTGATTTGGGCAAATCGCGTTCTTCGGTCTGCCGGAGTAATGGAAGGTCCCGACTGAGTAAACCACAGTTTTCGTTGCGCTAACACTCTCCGGATAGCCGTTGCCTGCGAATTCCTCGGCATCCACGAAGCCAGAGCAGATTTACCCGAGCCATTCGCCCCTAGGATCGTCAACACCTCTCCCGCACTCACCTGCACGCTGCAGAAACCACCCGTAAACACTGGAATATTCCACTGAGCCAAAGGTGTGGGCACCTCGCCAATTTGAGTCATGAGACCGATATTACGATACCCAACCATCATTCGTTTATTAGCCAAACGAAAAGCCAACGACACACTTACAGAAAAGGACGTCACCTATTAAATCTGATGAACCACTAACATTAATCAGGGAAACGCAAATCTAAATGCTTTCGGAACGGCCTTAAAACCAATTTGCGTCCAGAGGAATTACGTCTCCTAGTAAATACCGCTGCTGGACGTAAAAGACCAACGGCCTGCCATCATGGCAGGCCGTTGGTGTTTGAGTTCATTCGCGTCTAGTTGGCGGCGTTGCGCTCTGCGGCCTCGACCACGTTGTTCAGCAGCATCGCGCGGGTCATCGGGCCCACGCCGCCCGGGTTCGGCGAGATCCACGACGCGACCTCGGCGGCAGCCGGGTCCACGTCGCCGGTGACCTTGCCATCCACGCGGGAGACACCCACGTCGAGCACGATCGCACCAGGCTTGATCGCATCGGCCTTGATGATGTGCGGCACGCCGGCAGCGGCGATGACGACATCGGCCTGGGCCAGCAGCTCGGGAAGATTGGTGGTGCCGGTGTGGGCTAGGGTGACGGTCGCGTTCACGTCGCGGCGGGTCAGCAGCAGGCCGACCGGGCGGCCGATGGTCACGCCGCGGCCCAGCACCAGCACGTGCTTGCCGTTCAGGTCGATATCGTGGCGGGCCAGCAGCTCCACGCAGCCCAGCGGGGTGCATGGCAGCGGGGAGGCCATCGGGCGGTTGACGTTGGCGACCAGGCGGCCCAGGTTCATCGGGTGCAGGCCATCGGCATCCTTGGCCGGATCCATGGCTTCGAGGATCACGTCCGTATCAATGTGCTTGGGCAGCGGCAGCTGTACGATGTAGCCGGTGCAGTCCGGGTTCTCGTTCAGCTCGCGCACCTTGGCCAGCAGCTCGTCCTGGGTGGTTTCCTCGGGCAGGTCCACGCGGATCGACTCGATGCCCACTTCGGCGCAGTCCTTGTGCTTGCCGCCGACGTACCAAGCCGAGCCCGGGTCGTTGCCAACCAGGATGGTGCCCAGTCCGGTGGTGTGCCCGGCAGCCTTGAGCTTGGCAACGCGTTCGGCCAGTTCCTGCTTGATGGCGGCCGCGGTGGCCTTGCCGTCGAGAATGCGTGCGCTCACGCTGTTCCTTCCGTAGGTGCCCTGTTCCCAAGGCGGGTGGTGTGCAAACCCAGGCGCGCGGCTCGCACGATTAGCTCCCTGGTGGTTACCCACCTAACGCCAGTCACGCGTTCCAGTGTAGCGAAAATGGCTTCGGGAATGACTTTGAAGTGCGCAGGGTTACCTTAAGCGTGTACTCGACAATCGTGATCGGCGCAGGGCAAGCCGGGCTTGCCGCCGCCTACCATCTGGCCAAGCGCGGCATCGACTTCCTGGTGCTCGATGCGAACCCTGCACCCGGCGGGGCCTGGCAGCACCGCTGGGATACCCTCACGCTGGGCGACGCGCATCATATCCACCCCTTGCCCGATTTCCCGCTCGAGGTGCAGGATTCCACCCGGCCGGCCTCGCAAGTGGTGTCCGAATACTATGCGGAATACGAACAGCGCTTCGCGTTGCCGGTATGCCACGGCGCACCGGTGACCTCGGTCGAAAACGACGGAGAAAACTTCGTGGTGCACGCCGATGCGGATTACCGGGCGCGCACCATCATCAACGCCACCGGGACCTGGTCCAATCCGTTCTGGCCGGTCTACCCCGGGCTCTTCGATGGTCCGCAGGTGCACACAAATGGCTTCGTCTCCCCGCAGCAATTCGCCGGGCAGCGCGTTTTGGTGGTCGGGGCCGGCGCCAGTGCCACCCAGTTCATCGTGCAGTTGCGCGATGCCGGCGTGGATACCCTGTGGTCCACGCGCAGCGCACCGGACTGGCGCAACGTTCCCACCGGTGCCGAATGGGGCCAGGAAGTGGAGCGCCAGGTCAACGAGCGCACCAGTGCAGGGCTGCCGCCGAAGTCGGTGGTGGGCACCACCGGGTTGCTGCTCACCGAGAAGATGCGTGCCGGGATCGCCTCCGGGGCGCTGGTTTCGCGGGGGAAGATCGACCGGTTGGAATCCGACGCCGTCGTCTTCTCCGACGGGTCACGCGAAAAGATCGATGCGATCCTGTGGGCAACCGGCTTCCGGCATGCCCACCGGCATTTGCGCGATCTGAAACTGCACACGGCTCAAGGCGGCATCCTGATGGAGGACGGGGTGGCCACCGTGGCGGTGCCGGGGCTGTTCTTCGTCGGCTATGGCGCGTCGGCCTCGACTTTGGGCGCTACCCGGGCAGGGAGGAAGGCGGCGCTGGCAGCCAGCAAGTTCCTGTCCGCGGTTGCGGTATAGCGTGCCCAGTTACTTCTTGCTCACCTTGGTTAGCACGGTGGTGTAGCCGGGTTTCGAGGCCGTCACCCACACGCCCAAGGTCTTCCGGGCATCGGCTTTGACGACCTTGTAGTTCGGCTTGGTGGCCTTGGGGATGATCTTTCCGGAGCGCGTCCATTGGTAGGAGATCTTCACGTTTTTAGTGTTGTAGCTGCCTGCCGTGGCTTTCAAGGTCTTGCCGGTGGATTTCTTGCCGGTGATCACCGGCTTCTTCAGGACCTTGAGCTTGGCGGCTGCGATCTTCCCGGTCGCAGTGCTGGTCACGGTCTTGGTAGTGTAGTTGGCCTTGGCATAGGTCACCGAGACTGAGATCCGTTGGTTCAGATCTGCGGGTTTGAGCGCGTAGGTCTTTGCCGTGGCACCTTTGATCTTCTGGCCGCTGCGCAGCCACTGGTACTTAGTGGACTGGGCGGAGGGAGCCGGTGTGGCGGCCTTGGCGGTGAGTTTGGAACCGACTTTTGAGGTTCCAGAGACCTTTGGCTTGGCAACCGTGATCGTACCCTTGACGACCTTGACTGCCGAGCTGGCCGGCAGCCATACCGATTCTCCGTCCGCCGCGTGCAGAGTTGCCCGCACGGCGATCTTGCGGTTGGCATAGGACTGAGGTGGGGTATAGGTTTTCGCGGTAGCCCGCGGAATCTCGAAACCGTCGACTAGCCACTGATAATGGCGTGTGAACTCCGGGAAGTATGCGGCGTCGAGGGAAGCGGTGAGCTTCTGTCCCACGATCTTGCTGCCGCTGATCGTCGGCTCGGCGATCGAGGCGACTGTCGCGGCAATCGGCGCTCCGTACTTCATCGTCCCCTGCGCCGAGGGGACCCATACTTCGCCGTTTTGACGAACTGCTTTCGTCTCATAGTTCAGCGCGATGACTTTCTTGGAGTCTTCGCGCACCAGCTGGTAGCTCTCTCCCACGGCACCGGGAATCGGTGCCCCGTTGCGGGTCCACTGCAGGGCCGTGTATGGGTAATTGGTTGTCGGTGCCAGCAGGGCATCTCCCACGACCGCCGCGTCATGGCCCGCCAGCGACGGGTTCCTGTTCAGTGAAATTCGGCCGAGCTGGGCAGTATCGCGCACGCCAATGTGCCAGCTGGCTGCGTAGCTGACAGACTTCAGATTCTCCTGTCCCGGGATCACCGCCTCGAAGTCGGTGAGTTCAGCCGCCACACCCGCGAATCCAGCTTTGTTCGCGGTGAATCCGGTGGGGCTGATCTGGCCTAGGATTCGTTCGCGGGTGTATTCCCACGGCTTGAGCACACTGCCATCCACCGTGATCACCGGTTCAATTTCCGTGCTGGCACCGATCTTCAGTTCGATGAGCGGCTTGGTGTAGCTAGCCAGATCCAGTACTTCGAGATCAGACAGATCCTTGGCCCAGCGATAATCCGTCGAACTCGTGGCGAGCACTTCAAGTTCCTTCAGGTCAGACAACTGTCCCAGCCCAGCCAGCTGCACCTGCTGCCCCTTGGGGAATGTCAATGACAGTGACTCCAGCACTGGCAGCTTGGCTAGTTCCGCGATGATTTCCTGTGGAGCCTTATTGATCCGCACCGATTGCAACTGGGGGTTGGCGGCCAGGACTTCCAGCCCACCGAGCGCCTGCTCCTTCTGGGTGTCGACGCCGATCCACTGGATATCGCGCGTCATCGGCAGTTCCTGCAACGATGCCACGTTCTTGCAGGACAAACCCACGACGACACTAGCGGTCTCATCCATGTACTCGAAGCAGTCTGCAGGGCTGATAGCACCGTGGGCTGGGGGCACGAGCCCGGCGAATACCAAGGCGGTGGCGCCTATAACCGAAGTAAAACGATGCAGCAGCCTCATGTGTTTCCCCAAGCGTGAAAATGCCAAATTTATAGACATCATGTCATAGCGCGGCCAGGTATTGATCATTAGTTCGCACGGTGTTTTTTGAAGACGCATAAAGCACCTCGGCTGAGTGCGGAAACCTGCTGATGATCCAGTAGCTTCGACGCCTAACTGTGTAACTCCACCGAGACGAATGTGCATGCAGCGCGCCAGCCGGTTAATCTCAATGCATGAACAATTTCATCGTCACCCTATCTTGCATCGACCGTCCCGGCATCGTCCATGCCATTTCCGGGGGTCTACTGGGTGCCGGTTGCAATATCACCGAGTCCCAGCAGTTCCTCTCGCCCGAAACCGGCACCTTCTTCATGCGCATCGAGGTAGCCACCGAGCAGTCCCTGGAACAGATCCGCGCAGGACTCGCGCCCATCCGCGACGATTTCCACATGTCCCTCCGTGTGGACGATGGCGCCAAGCGCACCCGCACCATGATCATGTGCTCCAAGGCCGGGCATGCGCTCAACGACCTGTTATTCGCCCAGCGTGCTGGCACCTTGCCCATCGATGTGCCGGTGATCGTCTCCAACCACCTGGATCTCAAGCCGATGGCCGACTTCTACGGGGTGGACTTCGTGCACCTGCCGGTGACCAAGGAGAACAAGTCCCAGGCCGAGGCTGAGCTGCTCAAGCTCGCCGAAGATTACAACATCGAGCTGGTGGTGCTTGCCCGCTACATGCAGATCCTTTCGGATTCGCTCTGCGAGCGCATGGAAGGCCGGGTCATCAACATCCACCACTCCTTCCTGCCCTCCTTCAAGGGCGCCAAGCCGTACCACCAGGCCTACGCCCGCGGCGTGAAGCTGATCGGTGCCACCGCGCACTACGTCACCGCGGACCTCGATGAAGGTCCGATCATCGACCAGGAAGTCACCCACGTCTCGCACACGCGCACCGCCGAGCAGCTCGTTGAGCTGGGCCGCAGCGTGGAAGGCCGGACACTGACCCGCGCGGTGCAGTGGCATGCCGAGCACCGGGTGATGCTCGACGGCCAGCGCACCATCGTGTTCTCGTAACTCGCACCGTGCCCCCGCGACAATTAGAGTGGGTGGCATGAGCCACATTATTACTATTGCAGGGTCGACCCCACAGGTCGGCGAGAACGTTTTTGTCGCACCCACCGCAGTGTTGAGCGGGGACGTGGCCTTGGCCGATCGTTCCAGCGCTTTCTACGGGGTTTCCGTGCGCGGCGATTCGGCGCCGATTCGCGTGGGTGAAGGCACCAACTTGCAGGACAACGTCGTGCTTCACGCCGATGAAGGTTTTCCTTGCACCCTGGGTGCGGGCATCTCGGTGGGCCACTCGGCTGTGGTGCACGGCGCCACCGTAGGTGACGGCTGCCTTGTGGGCATGAGCGCGACCATCATGAATGGCGCGGTGATTGGCGAGCTGTCGCTGGTTGCTGCAGGTGCATTGGTGCTGGAAGGCACCCAGGTTCCGCCGCGTTCCCTCGTTGCAGGTGTTCCGGCCAAGGTCCGCCGCGAACTGAGCGATGAAGAAGTCGCCGGGTTGAAGACCAACGCTGATCACTATCTCGTGCTGGCAGCCAAGCATCTGGAAGCCAACGCCTAGAGTTTGCGAGGTCCTGGAAGCGCACTGCTTCCAGGACCTTTCGCTTTAAGCCTTGTGCGTGCTGCTCATGGCTCGGCGATTTCGACGTCCAGCAACCCAGCACGCCACTTCACCGTGGTCTCCTCCGCCAACGCTTCGGCCTCCAACCCTTCGGCCGGAGTCATGAAATAGGTGTTGATCCGCAACTTCTGCTCCGGATCCAACTCCGGCGGCAACAGCACCATCGGCCGGCTCCCAGGGATCTTCACCGCCTGGAACAACCCGCAATGCCTGGCCGTATGGTGAATCAAGCAATTCAACACCGCAGACTTGATATCAGTGCGCCCGCCCTTCTCCCACGGATCCAGATGATCCGCCTCGCACCGCTGCGCAGGCATGCTGCACCCGGGATAGGAACAGCCTCGATAGGCTGCCCGCAGGGCTCGGACTTGGGCCTTGGTGAATAGCCGCTGCGTTCGTCCGAGATCCAAGGGCAGGCTCTTGCCGTTCAGCACCACCGGGAGAATCCCGGCATTGCACAGTGCGGTCCTGGTTTCCCCCGGGGATAACAGAATCCCCGAGGAAGTCACAGCGAAATCCTCGGTTCGCTGCTGCAATTTATCCCAATCCAAGATGACGCTCACCTGCGCACTGGCAAGTCCTGATTGCTGTTCCGGCGGGCCTCCGCTGGGTTTCCGTTCGCTCATCAGCAAGGCCATGAAACCAACGAGCCGTCTTCGCTCGGGTTTCAGGTCGTCCCATTCAGCGTTGGCCTGCTTCGCTTCGGCGGAAGCAACTTCTGGCTGGAGATCATCATTTTCGCCCTGGAGATCCTCGTCTTCCGAGTCGAGATCTCCAATGTCCTCCGTCGCTTCGTCACCCGGTCCGTCTTTTGCCCAGTCGGGTTTGCTTTCTTCATCGTCCCAGCCGCTGGTTTCCTCACCGGTGAACTGGGCATCGACGTCTTTCAAGCCCGCGCGGTTGCCGGCAACGGTGGAAGGATTATCCAGATTGGCGAAGTAGGCCTCGATGTATGCGGCATGCGATGGGAGAACACGAATGATGTATTCAACCAGCCCTTTGCGCATACCGCGCTTGAAGATTCCGATTCCGTCGAGCAGAGCCTTGAGCGGGCGCTGGCCCGCTTTGATCTGCGAGACCATGTCGTTGATGTGCTTGCGCGCTGACTTGGGCTCTGAACGCAGGAAGGCTGCGGATTCTGCCTGGAGCTGCTGCTTCTTCGCCTCTGCGGCTTTGCCTTCGCCCAGATCCTTGCGGAGCGAATGCAGCTTCATTGCCGCCGAGGCAACCAGCCGCGGATCAATGCTCGGGTCGTCGAACTGCGTAGCAAGCTCCGGCAGCCACGGATCAGTCGGTTGTCCTGCCTCGTCCGTGCCGCCAAGCAGGCAGTCGGCCTGCACCAGGCGGGCGGCGGCGGTGCTGCGCGGGATATCCAGCCAGCCGGTCATCAGTCCTTTGGCATCCTTGAAATGCGTGCGCGCTGTCGTGGTGCGCCCCTTCGCGGCTTCGATTTGCTCGACGGTGGGGTGGGCCCCGAGATCGGAGATGGCCTGGAAGGATTCCTGGTCGAGCTTGTGGGCGCCGGTACGCCGCAGGGCAGCTGCCGCGTGGACCTGGGTCCGGGCGAGAGATTGGGACGTGTCTTCAGCGAGCATCGAAAAATAGGCGGCCTGGCCGGCGGTGAGGCCGCCTTGGGCCAGGACATGGGTCGCTGAAGCGGCCAACGCGTTGGCGTCGGCCAGGTCCTTCAGCGCTTGCGCGATTTCTCTGCTCATGGGTACACCATGCCCCGCAGAAATGGATCTGCAGGGCATGCGTGTACGGGCTGTGGACAAGTCTAGTTGCCGGCTTCAACCGGCAGCCAGAGCTCGCAGGTCGCGGTGCTGAAGTCCGGGGCCCGATCGAGCACGGCGACAATGGACGGCCCCACGCGCAAACGCCACGGATTGGACGGGAACCACGCGGTAGCGGTGGCGGCGTAGAGGTCCTGCAACGCCGACGGGTAGGGGCCCGAAACGCTGAAGACCGCCCACTGGCCAGCAGGAACCTGAATCGCGTCCAGGCCCTTCGGCACCTGGATGCCACCGGGTACGGCGACACCGTGCAGGTAGGTCAGCTCGCTGCCTTCGCGGTAATCGGGGTCCACCTGTGCGCTGACCTGCAGCAAACCGGCAGGTTGCGCGGAAGACAGCTCCTTGAGCCGAGCGTGCTCGGCTATCGGGATGGAGGCGATGTGGGCTTGGATGTGCGGGTTGGCACCGTTGTGAATCAGCGGTACCTGCGTGGCGTATCCAATGAGCTGGAATTCTTCTCGATCAACTATTCGTGCATCCATGGGACGATTCCCTTCGACGGTCAGGCTGAACCTGATGATTGGTTGGCTTCGAAGGGGGCCACCATTCTCGCGGACATCGGCCACGGACGCGCCATGCACCGCTCGGAAGGCCCGGCCGAATGCTTCGGCCGAACCATAGCCGTAACGGATCGCGATGCTCAGCAGGTCCTGACCGGCAAGCAGATCCGCGGCGGCCTGGGTCATGCGGCGCCGGCGGATGTACTCGGAGACCGGCATGCCGGACAGCGAGGAGAACATCCGTCGCACATGGTATTCCGTCGTACCTTCGGCGTGCACCAAGTCAGCGAGGTTGATCTCGGCGCGTAGCTGAGCCTCGATTTGCTCGATGAGCCGATTGAGAATTCCGATCATGATTCCACCCTTCCCCAACTACTATTCTTCAGGGTAGGGGCACGCCGCCCGATAATCGCGGTTCGAAGCGATCAGGCGTTTTCCAGAGTCTTTTCACATACCCGGGCGACGACCGGTTTGGACGCCGCGCGGGCCGCGGACAGGCCGCGTTCCAGATCGGCAATCAGGTCGTCGGCTTCTTCGATGCCCACCGAGAGGCGGACCAGGTTGGCCGGGATTTCCAGCGGGGTGCCGATCAGCGAAGCATGGGTCATTTCGCGCGGATAGCAGACCAGGGACTCCACCCCGCCCAGGGACACCGAGAGCTGGAAGTACTCCATGGATTGGGCGAAGGCGCGGGCGGCGGCTTCATCGGAGAGTTGCAATGAGAGGATCCCGCCAAAGCCGCGGCCGGCCGCGGACTGGGACTTGGCCAGCTCGTGGCCCGGATGGCGTTCCAGCCCCGGGTAGTAGACGCGGGTGACTTCGGGCTGGTCATCGAGCCAGCGGGCCAGGGTGGAGGCGGTAGCCCCGTGGCGTTCCATGCGCAGGCCCAGGGTTTTCAGCCCGCGGGCGGCCAGGTAGGAATCCTGCGGACCGGAGACCGCGCCCCCGGCGAACTGCTGGTAGCCCACCGCTTCGGCCAGGCTCTGCCCGCGGTGCAGGTGGTCGGCCACGATGACGGCCCCGCCGAGCACGTCGGAGTGCCCGCCGATGTACTTGGTGGTGGAATGGACCACCGCGTGGGCGCCGAAATCCAGCGGCCGCTGCAGGTACGGGGTGGCGAAGGTGTTGTCCACCACCAGCAGGGCGCCGTGCTCGCGGGCGATGGCAGCCCAGCCGGCCAGATCGGCGATGCCCAGCAGCGGGTTGGACGGGGTTTCCACCCAGAGCAGCGCGGTGTTCGGGCGCACCGCCGCGCGCACCGCGTCCAGGTTGGTGATGTCTACCGCTGACGAGGTGATCCCCCATTTGCGGTGCAGCTTGGAGATCAGCCGGTTGGTGCCGCCGTAGCCGTCGGCGCCCAGGATGATGTGGTCGCCTGGCGCCAGCACCGCGCGCAGCAGTGCGTCTTCGGCGGCGATGCCCGAAGCGAAGGAGAAGCCGGCGGTGCCGCCTTCCAGCGCGGTGAGCTGGGATTCGAACCCGTTGCGGGTCGGGTTGGAGCCGCGCGAGTACTCGTGCCCGGCACGCAGCACGTTGATGCCGTCCTGGATGAAGGTGCTGGTCTGGTAGATCGGCGGGATCACCGCACCGGTGTGCGGATCCTTGTGCTGGCCGGCGTGCACGGCGAGGGTGTTGAAGCCGCTCATGCGAAACTCGCTTCCTTGGTGTCGGCGGTGGCCTGGGTTGCGGCCAATGCAAGATCCAGCGATTGGGTGATATCTGCTAGCAGGTCGGCGGGGTCTTCCAATCCCACCGACAGGCGCAGGGTGGAGGTGTTCAGGCCCGCGGCGGCCAGCTGCTGCTCCGAGAGCCGGCAGTGCGTCATGGTGGCTGGGTGGGAGACCATGGTGCGGGTGTCCCCCACATTCGCGGCCAGGGAAATCAGCTTGAGCCCGTCGATTACCGGGGAAACCAGCGATGGGTGGGCCAGCTCGATGGCCAGCACGCAGCCGGTGCCCTTGGGCGTGAGCGTCTGGGCCAGCTGGTGGCTGGGGTGGCCGGGCAGGGACGGGTGGTGGATGGCCGCGATGCCAGGGTGGGAAGCCAGAGTGCCGATCAGCGTGGTGACGCTGCGCTGCACGTGGGCGGCGCGCACCGGCAGGGTCTCGATGCCGGCCAGGATGCCCTGGGCGCTGGCCGGGGCCAGGGTCGGGCCCAAGTCGTGCAGGAACTTGGAACGCACCAGCATCGCGTAGGCGGCCGGCCCGTGGCGCTCAAGCAGCGAGGTGTTGTTCAGCCGCACCCGCGGGGCGGCGATCTGCGGCCAGCGGGCGGCATCGGAGAAGTCGAATTTCCCCGAGTCCACCACGACGCCACCGAGCACCGAGCCGTGTCCGGCCAGGCCCTTGGTGGCCGAGTGCACCACGATGTCGGCACCCAAATCCAGCGGACGCACATTCAGCGGGGTGGCCAGGGTGTTATCCACGACCACCGGGATGTTGTAATCGTGGGCGATGGCCGCGATGGCGGGCAGATCGGCCACGGTGCACAGCGGGTTGGAGACGGACTCCAGGAAGAACGCCCGGGTGTCCGACTCAATGGCAGCGGCCCAGGCGGACGGATCGGCCTGGTCGACAAAGCTGATGCGGATGCCGAAGTCCGCGAAGGTGTCGGTGAACAGGTCCACGGTACCGCCGTAGAGCGAGGAGGAGGCCACGATGTGCTTGGGTCCCTGGGTCAGGGCGAGCAGGGACAGGGCCACGGCGGCCTGCCCGGTGGCGGTGGCTACCGCGTGGGCTCCGCCTTCCAGGGCGGCCACGCGCTGTTCCAGGATGGACACGGTCGGGTTGCCGGTGCGCGAGTAGGTGAATCCGGCCTGGCGCAAGGCGAATTTCTCGACCGCTTCGGCATGCGATGCGAATTGGTAGGCCGCGGAATTGTGCAGTGGCGGCAGCATCGGGCGGAACTCTCCGCTCGGGCGGTACCCTGCGTGGACCGCGTCGGTTTCCTGGCTCATGGCTCCTCCTCGATTCTCTGCGAGGGAGTGCACCGATTGGCATCGTGCGGCGGCACGATGCTACGCAATAACGCGTTCGGAACTGCTCCATCGTTCCTGGCGGTAGCACCTTTCGGATTCCCGATGGTTGCTGCGGCGTCTCCGAGCCAGATCTCTCGGCCGCTCTTGATGGGTTGTTCTTCCATGGTTGGCTATCCGCCGCAAACGGTGCAAGCGGTATCCGGCGCCCGGCTTCATACAAGGCCGCTGCGCTTCATATGTCGTCGCCTTGTCATGATGACGCGGGGGCCTGAACCCTTTTGTGAAGCGAGCTTTTGAGCGGAATCGGCGTGATGTAGAGGTTTTTCTGGAAGTTTGTGACGATGCGCCGGTGCTCCATGACCGGCGGTTACGCTGCTGGCGGTTCAGCCGAGCACTTCTACCCCGAAGCTGGCGACCACGGTGCGCACTTCTTGCAGGTAGCGCTGGGCCTGGTCGGTGAGCGGGATGGCGGCGTGGTCGATCCAGCCGATTTCGATGCGCTCCTCGATGGCCAGCGGGATGGCGACGATGGAGGGATCCAGCTCGTCGCTGATGATGCCGGTGGAGATCGTGTACCCGCCCAAGCCGATCATGAGGTTGAAGATGGTGGCGCGGTCCGAGACCTGGATTTCGCGTTGGCTGGAGCGCGTGGAGAGCACCTCCTCGGCGAAGTAGAAGGAATTATTCGCGCCCTGGTCGAAGGTCAGCCGGGGCAGGTCTTCGAGGTCTTCGAGCGTGACCTGTTCACGAGTGGCCAGCGGGTTGCTGCGCGAGATGAAGATATGCGGATCGGCCAGGAACAGCGGGTGGAAGACCAGCCGGGATTCGCGCAGCAGCTTGTCGATGACCTTCCGGTTGAAGTCACTGCGGTACAGGATCCCGATGTCGCTGCGCAGCGTGCGCACGTCCTCGATGATCTGTTCGGTGCGGGTCTCGCGCAGCGAAAACTGGTACTCGTCGGCCCCGCTGGCCTGCACCATCCGCACGAAGGCATCCACCGAAAAGGAGTAGTGCTGGGTGGAGACGCCCAGCAGCCGCCGGGCCGAGGGGCGGCCGAGATATCGATGCTCAAGAAGCTCCACCTGCTCGAGCACCTGCCGGGCGTAGCCGAGGAATTCTGCGCCTTCGGCGGTGAGCGTTACTCCCCTGGCCGAACGCATCAGCAAGGTGCGCCCCACCCGTGATTCAAGCTCTTTCATCGCTGAGGACATGCTGGGCTGCGCGACGTAAATGAGGTCGGCGGCAGCCGAGATCGACCCCTCCGAGGCGACCGCCACGAAATAGCGAAGTTGCTGCAGCGTCAAGCCATTTGTTCCCTGAACCATAGCCAGAGTCTATATGAATCCATAGTTATATCGAGTTACCCGATATCAAGAATCACCCTGCATGATTGACGCATCGACTTCCCCTCGGCCCACTACGGCCCCCAAAGAAACAGATTGGCCATCATGGCAGACGCGTTGACCTTCAGCATTAGCACCACCAGATTCGACGAGAATTACACCCCTTCAGCAAATTCGCGCACCACCACGAACTTCGCCAATTTGGCACGCGGAGAACGCCGCGCAGAGAACCTGAACAATGCTTTAACAATGATCAACCGCCGCTTCAATTCCTTGGCTCACTGGGACAATCCCCAGGGTGACCGCTATGCGCTGGAATTGGAAATCATTTCTGCCAACGTGCATTTCACTGCCGATAATAACGACCAGAAATTTCCCCTTTTAGAAGTCCTTGAAACCACGATCGTGGATAACCTCCTAGGCACTCGAACCCAGGGAATAGTCGGCAATAATTTTTCGTCGTACGTCCGCGACTATGATTTCAGTGTGGTGCTTCCTGCGCAGAGTCGTGGCGCCGGCACCCCAGTTCTTCCCGAAGATTTTGGCGATCTCCACGGGCAACTTTTCCAGCACTTCCTTAAGTCGCAAGCCTATGGTCAGCGTTTTGAGCAGCTACCGGTGATCTGCATCAGCGTCTCTACCTCCAAGACCTATTTCCGCACGGGCAACAGCCATCCGGTGCTCGGTTTGGAGTACCAGCAGGATGAAAATTCATTAACCGACGCGTACTTCGGAAAAATGGGTTTGAGCGTGCGCTACTTCATGCCGCCGGGTGCCGTGGCTCCGCTGGCGTTCTACTTCCGCGGTGACCTGCTCAACGATTACACCAATCTGCAGTTGATCAGCCTGATCAGCACCATGGAGACCTTCCAGAAGATCTACCGTCCGGAAATCTACAACGCCAACTCGGCAGCGCCTGCTGTGTATCACCCGAGCCTTGGAGCCGAAGATTTCTCCCCCACCCGCGTTTTTTATGACCGCGAAGAACGAACCCAGCTAGGCAAGATCCAAGGGAAATTCACCGAAGAGCATTTCATTATTCCGAATCGCGAACTGCTCGAATCCTGGGCTGCCAACTGTGCAGTCCCCACCGCCTAATCAATTATCTTAGGAATCCGAAGGACCAATTATGACCAATTCCCTGCTTCCAACCTCTATCGTTGGCTCCCTGCCCAAGCCTTCATGGCTTTCTGAAACCGAGACCCTGTGGTCTCCGTGGAAGCTGGAAGGAACGGCGCTGGCCGAGGGCAAGCAGGACGCGATGCGTGCCGCGGTGCTGGAGCAGACCCGCCGCGGCATCGACATCATTTCCGACGGGGAGCAAACTCGCCAGCACTTCGTGACCACCTTCATTGAGCACCTGTCAGGGGTTGACTTCGAGAACAAGCAGACCGTGTTGATCCGCGACCGCTACGAGGCCAACGTGCCCAGCGTTGTCGGCGCGGTGGAACGCAAAGCCCCGGTCTTCGTAGAAGATGCAAAGTTCCTGCGCACACTGACCGACCGACAGATCAAGTGGACACTGCCCGGTCCGATGACCATGGTGGACACCCTGCACGACGGCTACTACGGCAGCCGCGAAAAGCTGGCCTGGAAGTTCGCGTCCATCCTGAACCAGGAAGCCAAGGAATTGGAAGCCGCAGGGGTGGATGTCATCCAGTTCGACGAACCTGCCTTCAACGTCTTCTTCGACGAGGTGGCCGACTGGGGCGTGGCCGCTCTGGAACGCGCCTGCGAAGGATTGAAGGCTGAGACCGTGGCACATATTTGTTTCGGCTACGGCATCAAGGCAAACAATGACTGGAAAGCAACTCTGGGCACCCAGTGGCGCCACTACGAGAAGTCCTTCCCGCTCTTGCAGGCTTCCTCCATCGACACCGTTTCGCTGGAATCCCACCACTCGAACGTGCCGCTGGAGGTCGTCGAGTTGGTGCGCGGAAAGCGGGTCATGCTCGGCGCGATTGATGTAGCCAACCCGCAGATCGAGACCCCGGAAGCTGTGGCTGAAACTCTGCGCAAGGCGCTGGCATACATGGATGCAGACAAGCTGATCCCGAGCACCAACTGCGGCATGGCGCCATTCCCCCGCCACGTCGCTCTGGCCAAGCTGAGCACGCTGAGCGCCGGTGCCGCTGTGCTGCGCGAGGAGCTTGTGGGTGCCAGCTTCTGAGACTGCGCTAGTCACGGGAGTGCCAGCACTGTCTGGCAACGCCGTCGTTCATATCTTGAAATGGAGGACCTCGATGTGACCAAGCCGGGCTCGGTCAACAGCGTCGACCGATTCCCCAGACTTTGGTCGCGATCGCAGTCAGTGCCGCATTCAACGACCGAGCTTGAGCCTGGGCGATTTTAGAAAGTATCGCATAAACCTTCCGGAAGTTTTTTACAAATGAATGGGACAATGCCTAAATCAATATACGTATAACATAGTCAAATCTCATTAACGGTCGTTTTTGACACACCACGCAACCGGGTTGGCCGGAAATCTTCGACAGTTGAAAAATCAACAGATTCTCAAGGGCAGTTCGTCGCAAAACTCCGTACCACAAACTATGTGTCGAATCATTACCTATTTCACGAGTATTGATACTTCTTCCGCCATGGGCCGCCTCCGCAGCTTTATCCGAACCGTCTTTGGCAAGCAAGACGTGCGAATTCACCTTAACTGACGCTCCTGAGAGACTTGAAAGGACTCGGGGCTATGGACCACTTCTTAACTTGGCGGCGCGACACCGGCCCTTTTCCATAACGATGCTTCCATTCTGTAGCAACTTACCTACCCATACAGCAAGAGCCTCCCACCATCCGCCGCATTTGTAACACCGGCTTAGACAGCAGAAGCAAAACGATTGCATGAGTGCAAGCCAGAGATTGTGCACTTCAAGTTCACCCACTTAATTCGGCTTTCGGGCGTTTGTCGCCTTCTGAGTTCCCGATCTAGAGACCGATCGATTCCCTGGCCTCAATAATTGGTTGAATCTGATTATCATCAAGCGTGCGCTTCAAGGCAGCAAGTAACTCGTCTAGGTCATGAGTAATACCGTAAATATCCCTCCTTGTATGGCGAATCCGATGCGCATAATGACCGACCAAATCACTCCCATATTCCGAGATAACTGCATCAGGAAAATCCCATCGACAATGCCGAGTATCAAAACCAACCTCGTGAGGCTCATACATCTCAATCGCCTCAGGGACGCCGTGAACCGTCCCTGATTTGATGCCGCTGTCTTTCGAGAGAAAGATAGCAACCATGCCCAAGAAATACCCTGCCGAAGTTCGTGAACGCGCCGTAGC